>BPTK01000032.1 GCA_023705905.1 Candidatus Heimdallarchaeota archaeon | reverse complement strand
AACCTGCTGTGAGTTGAGTATTGTATGAATATATTGCCCCTGTAGTGTTACTTCCTGATATCCAATTCATTGACTGATTTGTATTCCATCCTATTCTGGTAATATTGACTTTCAGATAACCCATACTCGGGTCATCGCCATCGGCATCTGCCCACGTTATGTTGAAATAAAAAGTTGTATAACTTGCAACACCGCTAGTTGGAGCTACTGAAGGAGATGTTAATTCTGGTAGATTATTTACTACCTCTGTATAATTAAATTCCCAACTACCATTGATGTAACTACCATCACTACATCTTATTACGCTCCAATTTGCATATCTAAACGCTGCATAGATACGGTAATGTCCCGAACCACTGGTGATATTGTTAGCTATTGTACAGTTTCCATTCCAAAATGCATCAAGTTTAAGTTCTGTATTATTTACTACTGTAATTGGAGTGGTATAATTAACTATTATATCTTCAAGTTGCCAAGTTCCACTATTGTTGTATTCAAGTTGCATTAAGAGATAACCTGTGATATTATAACTACCAGTGTTATTTATTTTCGATTCAGTATATCCAATGGTGAAACTATAAGTCTCGTTAGTCCAATCTGTGCCATCAGTCACATTGGCACTCCACCAGTATTTAACAGCTCTAGTATCAAAACCAATATATGTCTGCTGGTAACTCCCGTTGTTACATGATGTGTTAGTTCCTATATCAGCCCAACTACCGCTTTCATTGGTTCTGAATGTTATATTCATAGAATCTCCGTCAGCATCATTGATTGTTACATTTATTGTTATTCCCGATTTACTGTATGAAATATCTGTGGATGTGTTTGCTGGTATTTCTCCAGTGAGTGTTGGTGGGTTGTTTGGTGGTGCTCCCCCATAAGTAACTCTTACTTCTATCTTCGAGCAATATACGGTTGGAGGGATTTCCATTCTTGCCCTGGCATTAACATTTAAACCAACAATATCAGCCCAACTCCAAGATGGCTTTTGAGCGGTTATATCAATATACGCTCCCCAATCAGGCTCTTCCTCAAAGGCACAATCACCTCCACTGCCATGTTGAGTGTCTAACTCTAAAAACTCAGTCTGTACATCATCAACATAGCCATAAGCTCGTATTTCTACTTTAGTTATAGTTCCTAAATTAGTTCCAGGACAATTATTTCCGTTACATAATTCTATCTGTCCATCATATTCGGTCTCAGCATAATTTGTAAGGATATTATCAACCATATATCCTGGATTGATTTCCCATTCTACTTCTGCATAATGGCTGTTGTAATAATATGTTACAGTATCTGCATCAAGCCAATGCATCTCGGTGAACTTCTCTTGTTCAACTCCCAATGTCCCAACTCTAATGAACAGGGTTGTCGGTGCATTGTACTGATTTACTCGGCTTTTAACAGTTACTTTGTATGTAAGATTTCTGTCCCAAGTCAAATACAAATATTTGCCAGTAGTATTCGTTATATCCTCACAGATTTCAAAACGTGGATTTGTCCATCCTGTGATATTAGATGCATTATCATAAATGGGAAAAGATAGATTGGTATACGTATTGTTAAGAGTCTGATTAAGATAGTAACTTGTTCTGTTTATATTTATATAATCAAGTTCAGGAGTTGCATTTATCTGAATGTCTTTCATCTCCCATCCAAAACCAATATCAAAAGGAATAGCAATACCTAGATTATTGATGTATGGAATGATTGTAAGGTCTCTGTCATCCACCCCAAGATGATAACGCAACGCAAGACGAAAATCATAATCATTATAACTCAAATCCTTCCATAATGTTATGTTGATGTATTCGCTTTGATTGTCGAATTGCCTGTTAAAGTTGCTTAATTCATCGGTTCGGTATAATAAATTCCACTGGTCGCCAGCATAATATCCGAGCATCAATACATTGGTCGTCCATAGTTCCTGGTAATGATTCGAGAATTGTACTCCGTTTGACGCATTGAAATAATAATCATTGTATTGATTCCACATGTGAAAAACTGTATTGTTGTCTAAAAGTTCCCAACCAAACTTTTCAGGTGATTCTGGCGGGTCAGTAATATTGATATATGTATCGCTATCTGTATATGCATCCTTTAATGTTTGAATCGTAAGATTGGCATAGATGGGTGCAGTTCTTGTAGTGAAATGATACGTTTCATTAACATAATCCGTGCCATCCGATACGTTTACAGCCCACCAGTATTTAGTTAAGGGTTCGGTTGCGTTGTTATATGTCCATTCAACGCTAGTTCCAGGGCTTACTGTTTCGTTTGTTTGCTGTAGAACCCAACCTTTAGTTGGACACCCGTAGGCATCGAAGATAGTGTCCCAAGGAGGTTCCGTTTGGCTCCCCCCATAGGTTAGAACACTGGGAGTACCAGCCTCAGTACCCTCTATTGAAATCTTTATATATCTACCATCTTTATCTGTTGTATCCACTTCAATCCAATCTGCCGTATCGCTAAAATCAGCACCAGTAAATACAGCATCTCCCCAATTCTCTTTATCATCACTGACATAAATATCTACATCTGTTGGGTCATAATCACGATCACTACGACCTTGTACCTTTTTTATTGTGTATGTTTGTCCTAAATCAAGTATCAGCCAATGAACTTGAACTACAAAATACTGCCAATAAGAGTCTCCATCTAAGGCTTTTGCTGGCGAGTGTTCTCCCTCATAACCAGAATCAGAATTGTACTCTGCACTGCTTATCCCGAGCCAATCATCACTTGTAGTATTCTCGTAGAATCTTACTGTTAAGGTATCTCCCCCATCTGCATCGTTTGCCGTGACGTTACAGGTTGGGGTAAGAGATATGCCCGTGCTTCCGTTTACTGGTATTTCTCCTGCCAGTGTTGGTGGGTTGTTGTATGGTATTGTATCAGTATAATTATTTGGGTCACTACCACTCATGTATTCTCCATAATCGGAGACTCCATCGTTATCTGTATCTGTTACAAATGGGTTGGTAAATGTACCATAACTTGAATTCAGTTCCATGTGATCACTTAATCCATCGCCATCAGTATCGGTTGAATTATCTGTTCCATCCCAAATATTATCTGGGACATTAGGAATTATAAAAGATGTGAAGGAACGATTAGAAATTGTTGATGGATATTGACTCTCCTGCAAGTATAGTATAGAAAACTCGTATATATCATTATCACCAAAATCTATGTCTGTGGCATCTATATACCTAGAACATAAGTGATACGAATTACTATAACTTGGGTCACCATTGTCATAAGTTATATTAGAAACTGCTAAACTTGCACTTGTAATAAATTCATCATAGTCATTGCCCAACCCAGTATACCCTCTGTTTTTTTCCCAATGAATCTTTAACTGATTAGTATCCGAAGCCCACCAAGTATGCACATAAAAATTATCAAGAGTTATATCCTGTATACAAACACTTTCATCAAACCAGTATCCCGTAAAGCTAACACATTTACGCAAAGAAACAGTACCAGTTGGTACATCATCAAGTAAATATCCGGTATCATGAATATCCCCATCCTGTCCTTGGTCATGGTGCAGTCTATCCACTTTAAAGATTCCTGTATATGTTGCATTGTAAAGATAATATATTGTATAAGATATATTTGTCTGACTGCAATTAAGCTGAACATATCTGCGTGTATAACCTCCGCCTATACCTGTTTTGTTCCACCAAGTTGTATTAGAATTAACAGGAGATGCAGTATCATTTGCTACAATATTAAAGCTGTAATTATATCCACTTGCTGTTGAAAAATTATTACTTGTATTTATTTCCCAATAATTTCCACCGACATTCGTAAAAGCATAAGTCCAGTTAGTCCATGTTGTTTCATTTAGTAATTGAAACCATACATCTCCAACTCCAGTCGCATCGGTAACTGTTAAATTAATACATATCCCATCTTCATGTTGCCTTGAATCATTCGTATAATAACCATCGTCTGCAAGATTCTCTGGTAATATCACTTCTCCTGGTGGAATAACATGAGGACCTCCAGTATCATCAGGATTACCTGCAAAATTAATTACTATTGTAGGTGGGTCAGTATCTGCTGGTGGTTCTGAATATATAACCTTTAATTCTACTTTAGCGCAATATTCAACTCCCTCTACCATAGCAGACTCTACATCACAATCAAGATTAGCAACATCATTCCATGTCCACGGGTCGGGGTGATTGGTATCTGTTGTTATATTATACCAACCTGACCAGTCTGCTACATCAGGTGGAAGACCGAATATGTGGTCATCACCATCTTTACCGACAAATACAGGTCTTAGTTTTACATCTTGCGGGTCTTTTACATCTGCAACAAATCCATATGCCCTTATCAATACCCCTAAAATATCACCAGAACCACCAGTGGTATATGTATTCGAATTAAGTAATTGAACTCGTGTTGGTTCATTTGTAAATGCAAATGAGTATAGCTCACCATCAATCATAGAATGGGGGTCCTCCCATACTTCCCCTTCATCAAAGTAGTCAAAATAATACGTAGATTCATCCTTTGGCTCATCAGCAGTTACAGGCAAACTAGCAAGATAATACCCACTAGGAAACAAAGAAAGAACAATTAGTAAACATAATATAACAGATACCTTTTTCATCTATCATCATCCAACGACCTAATTATTGTTTGTTGTATGCTGCTTTCACCACTTATTTTAACAGGTTACCGATTATTTCTATATGTCCATTTCACTTACACATACAAAAACCTGTCGAATGGGTAATCCTGATTTATGAGCAAAAGCATCAATGAAATCTGATATATCAGTAATGTCTCCAAGTGAACTTACGATCTTTCGTAACTCGGTAAAGCCACGTTTATAACGAACGGCACACAAATTTGCTATGTGTCGTTTTGTACGTGTGCTGACATAACCTGGTTCTGGATATTCAATAATTGGACGCATGACACCACAACTTGGACAAAAACGCATCAAAACATAGCCAGATACTGTAAAATGATAGTCTCCACCACAGTGAGTGTCTTTAACCAAATTTGTTTTACACTTTGGGCATTTATCATCACAAATTATGATAGCCATTACTACCCATACCCCTGTGACAACACACTCACAGACGCAATAGACCAATATAAAAACCAACCTGGTCTATTGACAATATATCATTACCTATCTCACAATTGATGGTATATTATTTTAATGGTATATAAAGTTTTACATCCAACATAACAATATGATATAAAAATTTTTTAAAATTTAACGATGAAAAATACAAAAAGAAAAAATTAAAAATAATTTATTAATGGCTGTAATTGCTGACTAGATAACGATTCAACGTTTTTCGGTCTACTGGATATGGATGTTGGTCACATCTATCTATGTGCTGACAAGCATTTTTGATAATAAGTAATATCCGCTTTCCGATATGAAATTCATGAACGTGAATCTCGTGGTCACAAACTTTGCAACGCTTGATTATATACATTTCTTCTCCTTCAAAAGAAAAAAAGAGAACGTTTTAAGCGTTCTCCAATTGAGTTTCGATCGTCTTCACAAAGGCATCTAATTCTTTCTGGGTGGTTATTTTTTTGTCTGCGATCTTCCAGTTGGGTTTACCCTTTACATAAAATGATATACCCCTTTTGGTTTGTTGAATATATGTAAGTATTTTTCCGCTTTTATTCGATCGGATCGCAGTGAAACCAGATTTGTCGGTGTGCATCTTCACTGGTAATTCTTTGAAAATTTTTGTAAGATCGTCTATGGTCACTTCGAGTTTTACTTCTGGTGCTTTTGCCTTGGGTGTCACTTTTTTGGTTTTCTCTGTTTTCTTCATTTTATCTTCTGCCTGTTTTGCCACTTTTTCAACTTTGGCGACACTTTTGGGGTCTTTTTTCTTTTGTTCTTCCAAAAGTTCAGTAGCTGTTTTTTTTCGGGGTTTCTCTTCTCCCGTGGAAGTAGGTTCTTCTTCTTTATCTTCTGCCATAATTTTAGCTCCTAATCATTTTAGGTTTTCAGCATTATTAAGTATATTGCTGATGGTATTTAATAGTATCGCTGAAGATAACGTATGAACGTTTACTTTTAAATGTTAAACCTTTACTGAATTTTCACTTTATAATACGTCCCAGGTCGTCCGCCTGTCGCACTCAATATTATTTCTACCCGTTCTTGAGCTATTAATGTTCTTACCATCTCTTCGAGAAATCTGCCTTCCATGTTACACTTTCTGTAAAGTTCACTTCGTTTGATACCACCATCGCTTGCACCAGATATAATTGAAAAAATTCTTTCTAACGGTTCACGTGCTGTCTTTATTGGAGTATCTATACGACTTAAATTTGTGATTATATCTCTAGTATGTTGGGTTGCTTCTTTCAAAAATTTCTCAGCACTCCTAGTATCTTCCAAAGTTATATAAAGATTGTTCTGTGGATTAAAATTCCCACGAGATAATGCATTTAGTGCCGACAATTTAGCTAAGTGTTCCCAAAACCCTTGCATATAAATTCTGTAATTTGTCTCTTCTTCTGATAAAGCTTTGTCATTTTCTTCCGCGTACCGATTTATTAAATTTTGAGCTTGAGGATTTAAATCAATTTCTATCAAGTGACTTGGCAATATACTCCTTACTTGTACATTATAATCAAACATTCTCTCCAATATTTTATTAGATATGTCCATCAATTCTCTATAAATTGAACTTCTTCGGTATATAGGTGGTATCCAACTCTTTATATCGCTAGATTTACAATAGATTAATATGATTCTTCTTAATAATCCTTGGCGAATCATAATAGGTGATAGATAATATTCTGGTTCTTGCATCCCCGTGAACATGGTAACATAATTCCCTTCTTCGAGATATCTTGTCCCTCTGGCGTCTTTGCCTCTTTGACTGAGACGCATTGAACCACCTTCTCCGTAATACAATTTTGATAATAGACTAGATACCCCAACCTCGTAATCCTTGCTATTCATTTTGGTTAAAACTGCCCCGAATTCACCGGAAACTATAACATATTCATTAATTATTTCCTGAGTTTGACTAAAGTGGTCTAACAATCCCTCGGCAGTCCCTTCTTCAATCATTGTATCCATAACAACCTGTCTTAATTCCCTACCACCATAAGGTTCGCCATTTTCTTTCCTTAAAGTTTCACTAAGATATGGTGATATTGTGTCCCGATATACGCTGTTTGTATAATTCAGGAGAGTTGAACGGCGAGTTCTTCCTGGTATTGATGAAATGATAAACCAAGTGTTAGGTCTAAAATGTAATTTAGGGAATCCAGGAATAGATGAACAATGAAAAAATCTTCCTAATAGACTTGATACTAGGTGATATGCCGAAGCTCTAATGAAAATTTCTGGAGCGTCCAAATATTCACTGACCACATCTACATACAACTTAATTATATCTTCCATGTAATTCACTTATTTGTGACTATGTTGTGCTTTCATACGTCTGAAAAAGTATGGATATTTTGGAGTACCTTTCCTAGCTATAGGGAGACTTGATAAAATTTCTTTATTCTTATGAATGGCATACTGACAAATTACATTTACTGCTTCGAATAAATCTCTACCATTATAAAAATTGGTTACGTTATCAATTAACCAGATTGGATTAATGTCTTCAACTTTTTTGTATTTGAAAATCCCTTCCACGATCTCAAATTCGTTTCTTTTTTCTTTATAAATACTTCCATTATAAAATGTATTATTAATACTCGCTCTTATATCTGAACATACCCGATTATAAGTGACCACGATCCCCTCTGCTTCTGCTATCCTTTTCATAAGATTTACAATTTCATATAGATTTGGTGGTCTCATTTCTAGCATTTTACAAACTTTTTTAAGACTCATAGATAATTTTCGTTTGTAATTCGCAGTTAATACTACTGGTTTATTTGCAGTTTTAAGGATTTTAGCCAGAAAATCCTGTTCTTTTAAACCATCAGCTTCGTCTATAAGATAGATGGTTGGTACAAAACTTTTGGTTTTAAGGTTACTTTCTAAAGTTTTCAATTCATTTTTGCGTCTTTCGTCACTGGCATTCATTTCTGATACTCGAAATCCATGTTTGCACGCCATCAGAAATACAGCCGAAGTTTTGCCTATACCTGGTTTTCCTACTAGAATTGTTGGGTGGCTCGATAAGATTAATTCTTCAAGTTCTTTCAAAATTTCTTTATTACCAATAAATTCTGCTTCTGTTTTTGGACGGTATTTCTCTGTTAACGAAATCATTCTCCCAATTCCATTAAATTTTTGGATTTTGATATTTTGTATTCTAAAGGTTCGTAATTCGTGATTAATAATTCAATTTCCTTTTGTTTTTTACCAGATTTAATCACATTACTATATTTAGTGACTTCTATCTCTGAAAAAAACCATTTATCTTCTGGATATAAGTCATAAATCGAGTCTTTAGGGTAATAAGATATTGCTACCTTACCTTTGATATCCCCCAACAATTTTGCGAGTTGATAATGGTCTCTATATTTAAATTTAAGTTGATAATGATTCAAATGTAAATAAGGAGGGTCACAATAGAATAGTGTTTCTTCGGAATCGAATTTTGTAATACAATCCCGAAAATCTAAATTTTCTATATTTACATTTCTGAATCTTTCCACAAATTCAAATAAATTATCCGTAACCTGCTTTATTTGTCTTGCGGGCATTCTTGTAGCGGCTACTTTCCAATTTCCTTTGTTAACCATCGAATTCCTGGAACATCGAAGCAAATAAAAAATTAATCCTGTCTTTTCTATATCATCTTTATAATCTTTATTTTCATATTTTTCAAAATATACCGAATATAAATCCCTAGATGCGGGAGTATATTTAAGATACTCTTGTAGTTCTTTTGAGTGGTCCCTCAAAGTCAAAAAAAGATGCACTATTTCTCCCCATTTATCATTATAGATTTCAACAAGAGATGGTTCTTTAGCGAAAATAATTGATGCTCCCCCACCAAATACATCTACATATGTAGAATGACTTGGAAATTTATTGATTATCCAATCTGCGATATAGGTTTTTCCTCCCATATAGCTTAAAAACCCTGTCTTTGGCATTAGATACTCCATACACAAGTGTTTTTAAATTCGCAACTAAGTATAAACGGACACCACGAACATAAATAAGATTCTTTACAAGGAAAACGATCGCCTTCTATCATACCGCACATCTGTTTCGCAATACTATGAATCCAACCATTAGAAATTCTGGGAAGTTTTGGAGTTACTCCCGAATTAAGATTGTAAAATATGACTTCTTCGACAGGATATCCTTCTGATTCTAATCCTATTTCATAAATCTTGCCTTGTATCATTAATGATTCGTCCATCTCGCTGTCTCTGCCCGTTTTCCAATCTCCGATTTTTTTGATATCCTTTTGATAGAAATCGAGTATATAGACAAAAGGAGGTAGATCGTCAAATATTTTAGTTGTAAATCGTTTCTCGGTGAAAAAGGGTTTTTTCTGTTTATTACGGATACGATCGACTTCGAAATCTCCGAAAAATCGTTTAACTCGTTTGAATTTTGCTTTCTGTGAGTCAGTTGCCCAATTTGAGCCTTCAACAAATGCCACTTCAAGCATAGCTTCCATATCACTGACATTAGGAAAATCTTCAATTTTATCATAATAAATAGGGATTATATCATGTACTCCTCTCCCGAATATCATATTTTCATCAGAAACAGATATAGTTGGTCGCTGTTTTCGGTCACAATACCACTTGTAAGGACACTGACGGAATGTGTTAATTTGACTTGCTGATAAATGGTCTGGTAAATTCATTTATTTTATATTCCTAATAGACTTTTACTGGTAACGAATGATTTTATCCTCGTATTAGCAATTTTACAAAATTCAGAATCAATTTCAAAACCGATGTAATTCCTTCTTAGCAATTTGCAGGCAATGGCTGTAGTTCCTGAGCCGATGAATGGGTCTAATATTGTATCATTCCTGCGACTGCCCAGAGTTATTAAATATGACATTAGTTTAATTGGTTTTACTGTTGGATGGAAATTTCGTTTTGGGCTTTCTGCTCCTCTATTTCTAGGATTAGTTCCACCTGGACTGCCTACCTTTCTGCTCGGGTCTAAATATTTTGGTTCGATATTATCTAACCCTTTATTCTTTTCGCTTTCGCTTGCTTTAGGAATTATCATAAATGGGAATGTCTTTTGGATTTCTTTCGGTAATTGTTTAATTCTTTCTGAAAACCAATAGTCTAAATCAAAGTAGCGAGAGAATGAGCCTGAATCACCATGAGATTGCCAAGCCACTCGCTCATATTCACCGTAAACATCCTTAGTTGGTTGCGAAGGTTCATTACCTGTGACGCTTCCGCCAGACCTCCATTTCTTTCCATCACTCAGTATATCATCACTCACTAAAAGATTGGCAGGGAAGCGACCAGTAGGTTGAATAAAACTGTCTTTAGGGACCACATTACGTTCACAATGAATAGTACCAACAGTTCCATCCCTATCCTGATAAGCACCACCACTGAGACTCTCCTTTGTGGGTATCCTGCAATCATCTAACCAAGCGATTCCCTTCTTATTTTTCATTGCTTGTTCTACAAATGTTTCTTTAGATAATGGTTTCATACAGACTAAAATTACTTCTACTGCTGGCTTGGGCTGGAATCCTGCATATGAACCATCTAAGGATTTTGCTTTTTCGGATTTGGGCTTTGTTATTAAAGCACGATTTATTTTAGCGTCGTCATCATTCATCCATGGTCTTTCCCATCCCTCAGAAGTTCCACCCATTGTGTTATATGGTCTGTATTTATCACTATCAAATCCAACCACTTCTCTCTCAGCACCCAACCGTTTATCTACTGATTTTGATATATTTTCTGCTTTTGGGAATCCACTAGCAAAAGTCCAGTAAATGGATGTAAATCCAGTATCAAAACCCGCATTTTTCAAAGTTTGAATCATATGGCTGAGACAATCCTGTCTCGGAATACACATTATGAAAGCAAACCCACCAGATTTCAGAACACGTAATGATTCCTTCCATATTCTTACATTAGGAATTGCTTTATCCCAATCTTTTTTCATGAAAGCTATCCCATATGGCGGGTCGGTTACTATAAGGTCTATGGAATCCTCATCTATTTCATCCATTCCATCGTAGCAATCTTGGTTATAGATTTTGTTGATTTCCATCTCTTTTACTCTTCTCCTTTCAAAACTGGGCATTCTGACGAAAGATGCGGAACAATAAATGCATAGGCAATAAACCCCGTCAATTGAATTAATGGGTCATTCTCGATTCGTAATGCTCTTGCAGTAATTGATAACTCTCTGTATAATTTTATACGAACTTGCTTATTTTTGACTTCTGGTAACGCATCAAAAAAATCTCTAGCTATGTCATTTGCATCCATACGAGAACTGATGAACGCATCCTCTAATGTGCGTTGTGCTTTCTCGAAATTGCCATCTAACGCTGAAAATAACACCTCTTTCGCAATGTTCGGTCTTTGAAAAGCCAACACACTTTTCTCTGTTATTTTCTTGCCTTCGCCCACTATCTTTTCTAGTATACCTATAGCCTTTCTTAAATCGCCACGAGTTTGAGTTATTAGCTGAACAAAACCACTTCTTGATTCTTTCTCGACAATGATGTTTTCTTTTTTACAGATTTCTAAAACTTTTTTGAGGACTACTTTATCATCTAGTCGTTTGAAAGGGTAATCGGTGCAACGTGATTTTATTGGTTCTATGATTTTATGCCCATAATTACCACACAAGATAAATACTGTAGATTTTGTTTTTTCCATAGTACTACGGAGTGCCTGTTGTGCGTCTGGAGTCATATTGTCAAATTCGTCCAATACCAGAACACGTCGACCTTTTGATTTTGATATACGTTTGATTTCTCCTCTGACATTTTCTATTTTTCGGCTATCACTAGCATTCATTTCTATTATTGGCAAATTATTTTCTTTGGCATAAACAAGTGCAGTAGTCGTTTTTCCACAGCCTGGTGGACCAAGAAATAACATATGTGGTTTTCTATTTTCCTGTTGATATTTTAAAGCTTCAATTATATGGTCTTGTCCTACAATTTCATCCCAACTTTGGGGTCTATTTTTTTCGCATAAATTTTCCATTTCTTTCACCAAATCTTATATTTATTCCTTATCTGCTTCTCTTGCAAGAATCAACGAATCAATATAACTTGCAAGCTCTTCCAATGCTTCGTTATCCAAAGCATCCAACTCAGTTTTTATATCATCTATCTCCATCTTTATCTCTCCCTATTAAATCTCCAAATTTTGCAACCGTCTGACTTGAGTATGCGTGTTTGTTGATGTAGTGATTAACTAAATTACCCATTTGAGTGAAAGGATGACCGCAGATACATACTAATCTATTGTCTTTCATTATCATTTCTCACTAAAATATTTATATAATGACTCTGCTATTATATCTCCAATACCCTCGATTTTCATTAAATCTTCTTTTTCAGCATTAACTAAATCCTTTAACGTAGGAAACGCAGATTTAAGCCTTAAAGCACGAATGCTGGCAATGCTAGGAAGGGACTGGATAGTGAATAGTTTTTGTTTGCTAGATGGTATCTTGTGCTTTTTAATTGGTTTTTTGGTTGTAGGTTCACGTGATATTTGGTTTTTGGTAACCAAATCGTGAATTGTCTTTAAGAATAAAGCCGTATCGTAAACTGTTTCGAAATTTAGAACGGATATGCTCCCTCTTTCTCCTTCATCTGCTTCGTGAATTACACAACCTGCTAAATAATGATAATATGTTGAACGCTTGATTTTACGGTGGACTAATGCTCGATCTATTGAACCATGAATTATTAAGAAACTGTTATCATACGCACAAGACATCTGAAATAATTCATTATTGAGATGACCTGAACGTATGCTTGATAAATAATCCTCTACTGATTTAAGTTCGTTGCATACTTCTTCATAATAAACACTTCCACATACTGATTTTGATGGTCCAGAAATTACGTAATCCCCTACGTCCAGTGGTAAAACAGTTGTAGGAACTCCAATCTTCTTTAAAATACCTGGAAGTTTAGACCGAGTTTCGTGGGTATCAACCTGCATCATCTTTTATTCTCCTAATGATAATAATGATTTTTTTGTCTCCAGCAAACTTTTGCTTACACCAGTATTTTTCAATCGTTTCTCTGCGATTTTTACGTACTCTAGATTTAATTCAAATCCTATGAAGTTGCGTCTGAGTTTTTTGGCAACAACCAACGTAGTTCCTGAACCTGCGAATGGGTCAAGAATAATATCATCTTCTTCTGTACAGGACAAAATACATCGGTTTGGTAATTCTACAGGAAACGGAGCGGGATGTTTTTTGTCTCTCTCGGGCATAAAAGTCCAAACATCGCCCAATTCTTTAAATCCCTTTTTTATTTTAAATTCGTTTTTAGCAAATAAAAATATTTTTTCTGATTTCGGTACGAAAAAAGTACCAGCAAAATTGAGACCCATCCTAGTATACCAAATTATTTCTTGTCTTGGATAAAACGGAAATAACTCGTACCTATTATTATATTTTCCGTTTTTTATTACCGCTTTGATATTATAAAAAATAGCTTTCTTTATTACTCTCCAACATTCTTTCAATACTTCTTTTTGCCAATAGATATATCTGATATCAGGCAAATCATCTTTATAATCACCATATTCAAGTTTAGTTCCGAACCGTTCTTTAGGATACATCGTGCCCCTAGTAAAATGTAAGTTATAAGGAGGGCTAGTGATTACTATATCTATACTTTCGTCGTCTAGTCGCTTAAGTCCTTCTAGACAGTCCATATTATAGATTTTGTTTAGTTCTAGCATCACTTGCCTCCGAACGTTGATAATAAACTTTTTGATGAATGATATACTTCTTCCCAAGTAATTCCAATTAATTCTATCAAATCTTCCACTTTGTCTTTTATCGTTTTCTCAATTATTTTCGGGATATCTAATTCAGTTTCAGGTGGAAGGACACTTGCAGTAGGAACACTTACAACGTCTGTACTTGGATATCCTTTGATTTTCTTGATATAAAGCATCCTTATTCGATCTTCTCTTTTTATGTTTGTTCCAAACCACTCATTTGAATAAATTGCTCCTCTTGCATAATTCGATGGTTTTTTATAGTCCTTTGGGTTCTGGTGAAGTGTCCTTGGGATTGCCAATTCGTCTGGCGAATATTCCCCATTTTCAATTTTGCTGATAATTGACTTTAGATAATCTACAACTTCGTGTACCTCTTCTTTGAGAATTAAATCAAATAATTTGTGTTGAACTTCTTTGGTAACAACGGATGCATCTCTTCTGACATATTCGAATCCTTTAATGTGAAGATAATCTACATCTTTGTTATCTTCAAATGTCACTCTCCCCGCGTAGCGTTTTTTTACTCCGAAATTTTCACCCTTTTTCCTCTTGAAGATGATTTTACTGAAAAAACGGTCTAATTTTAGGCTGAGTTCTCGCTTGATACCCTCCTGTTTTCCGAATTCTTTCAAAGTTTCATTAAGTACGTCTACATACGCTTTGGCTTTAGCTAATGGTATACCAATGAAAAGTCCGTCTGTGTCACCATATGTTAAACTGTAACCGTCTTTTTTGCAAACACCACTGATGAAACCTAGACCCCTTTGTCCCATAGTGGTAACCTTGTTGTATATCTTTTCGGGTTCGAATAGTCGACTGCCTTCTGCCCCAAAATATCCTATGACTGTTTCTGTAGCGAACTTTATTGTTTTTCTTGATAAACTTACAAGGTCATGTTCTTCTGTTCCAGGAGTATATCCATTAAGCAATTTATCATATTTTAATCGAGCATCAATCAAATATAAACATAATTTTGGTGCTTCACCTAATTCATCTCCGTGAGGTTCTGGTGATAAATTTAGGGCTATTAACATTTCAGGATAATAACGGGTCATATCGAATACCGCTTGATTTTCGAATAAACCAACTGGTGGAGTTATCACTTTACCGCCTATTTTCATATTACCATAAACTGCTTTTCTGCGTTCTCTTTCCTCTTCGCTTGGTCTGGATGGTACGATATAACCCTTTTTGTGATATCTCCGAAGCAACATGTTATCCACTAGCATACCATGCCAAAGAGTGCTCGTCATATCTTCGAATCCCACTAGATTTTTTAATCCCCAGAAGAAATCGATGATATGATATTTTTTATTGAGAATTACACAAGCTTCTGTATGTGATTTATTGACAAGAATTGCTTTGTCGAGGTCTTCCTGCCAATATTCAGTTTTAAATGGTTCATAATTTGGAATATTTAATTTTTCATCTTTAACTACTTCTGCCAATTTATCACTGGCTTTGGGATAAAGTTTTTTATATCCTTTCAGAATATCAAATACATTAGTTTCTTCCCAAGGAAAATGCAGGTTGTTAGGTTGTCCCCTATCGGATTGATAATTTTTATCAAAGCTAACATACCAAGCAGAATAGATATCAAACTGAACTTTTTTCATAAAGTTGCTACAACCCTTTAACAAATTAAGTTCGTTAGCAAGATAAACTGCGGTATGGTCAGGAGCGAATTGTTTTGTACCTGTCTTTCCGTCTGGGTGTTGAACTAAACTGAGATATTTTTCTTTCTTTGAATCATAAAAACAATTCATTAACATCGGGTCTTTTACAGCACTGGATGTTCTTCCTTGAGACTCAGGAGCATATGTTTCAATATCACTGAACGCAAAACGTGGCGAATGCGTAAAATCGCAAGGTTTTAGATTATTCCAATGAATTATTGTTTTATTATCTGGAATTTCGAATCCAGCGGAAATACCTGCGTCTATCATCATTCTACGAACAAATGGGATATCTGCCTCATAATGTTCTGAAAACTTTTTACGAGCATCTGGAACATCACCAGGAGTAAAAGTAGTAACTTTTGCTAATTTTTTACCATAAACACTTTCATAAGTCCCACTTATATCAGTTATTCTAGTAGATTCTGCCCTTTCTCCTTTCGGAACAAAGAAATATGGCTCAAAACCAACTACTTTGATTTCTTTTCTTCTACCATTTTCGTCTCTGGCGAATAGACGGATTGAATCGTCTCCTTTATAAGTTCCAGTTATAATTTGATAATTCATATTTATAGCCTATCTCTTAATTTTTCGCCAACTCCATATGGGAAGGATAAATTTAGGTCTGAGTTTTTGTTTATACCGACGAAGTTCGTGACTCCCTGCGTCTCCTCCATCATTGACATACTTGAATCCCTTCTCCAACATTTCTTTGTATACTTTCATGCGGATATAATCTTGTAAGTATGGGATTCCTTTGTCTTTGCTGATTATATGAACTGCGGTTTCATCATCTAATTCACCCCATAGGCTGAAACAAACTGGTTCTTTACCTAGATAAACAACATTTGGGTGTAAATCGTTGAACAACTGGTAATTTTTGATAAGCCAAAGGGTATATCCGAAATCTGTAAATTCTGTGTTTGGTCGTTTTTTATACCATTCTTTGATAACCTCTAAGTCATCTTGATAGTTGCCAAGAGTGATATATATTTGATGATTTCTTTGTTCAAATTTTTTGACGTTTGCTTTGAAATTCTTAATATTAATCGTTGTTTCAAGATCGTAAATAAAATTGGAATCGTATAACTCGGATTTGAAGAATGATTGGTATGGGCACTTGTTTGGGCTGACGTATATTCGATTTACCATAAAATTCGGTTTTAGTGGCTCAAGATATAGCTCTTTAACCACATTTCCAACTATTAGATTTATGTATGAATTTTCATCATCGAGCCACATTTTTTTATCAGAAGATTCAGATATGGCTAAAATCAGTGGAAAATAATGATAGAATGTTTTTTGTGGTATTTTTGATAAATAACTATCGATTTTTGCTCTGTCGTTTAGCCTTAGTTCATTCATTTTCTATTCCCTAGTAAACTTTTTGATTTTTTCTGATTTGATTCCTCTTCTTCGAGTTGTTTTTCTATTTCACGGGCATCCCAACTTCTCTTCAGCGATTTTCCTCCTCCAAGGGATATGTCCATTTCTTCATCACCAAACTCTCTGAGTGCATTATCATATCTGTCTGGTTTGTCACAAGTTCCATCTTTATTGTCTGTTCGGCATTTATTCCAACGAAATAACTGACAGTCTTCATCGCAAAAATATATAGTTGGGTCTATTGGGTTGTCTTTTATGGTCATTATTTTTCACCTCCTTTTCATTATCTACTTTTTCTTCCATATTATTCCACCTCTTTTTATTTATCTTTGTGATTTAAGTCTCCACGTAAGTAAATCCTCTAGTAGGTGCTTTTTTTGGCTGAGGATAATTGACATGTTTCAAAGGTGTAAATACTATCTCACCAGGATTGAGATTAGTTGTCGGTTTTACTTCAATTATTTTGCCTTCTCCTATGACATTTGCCCCATCTGTAAACATAATCTTATTGCCTTCAACACCACGAACAGTTCCAAGCCATAATGTTTGTTTAGGTGGTCGTGCCATTGTCCAGTAACAAATAGTGATTTTATCTTTTTCGGTGGGTTTTTCGACAACGTCTTCATATTTGTGTTCTATCTTTCCTGGTTTTGTTCTTATCAATACATGAGTTTTTCCATCGCCAACAATATCATCTAAACTTGCTGGAGTTCTAACATGTCCTGGCATTTTTCTTTCCTCCTAATTTACCGATTATCATACCAAATCCAAAATGGAAATGTAAAAGCGTAAGCAACCAGAAACATAATTGTTCCACATATTTCTGCTATTTGTCTAATCATTCTTCAACTCCTTTGATTTTTGTCATCTGGAGGTAAATCGAAATCTTTCTCAATTATTTGTGTGTAGAACACAGAAAGAGCTAAAGTTGAAATGAATAAAATTACAATGTAACCAGTCCAACCTACATCTGATATAATTTGGTCGCTAAACAATGATGCGAGTATCATATTACAAATGATTACAAATCCGTAACATTTTAGCTTACCCATTTAATCATACTCCAATTTATAAACAATTTATTTTGTCTTTCAATTCTGGAAAATGTCTTGCGAAAGTATCTTTTACTTTCCAGTATGGAATATTACTATCGATGCAACGCATCCCAATATCGACCAGACACTTCATAATCCTTTCATCCGTCATTTTAATCATACTCCAACTTGCCGATTAAAGCGAGAACTTTACCATTACTGTAAGGAATGTAAACTGTGAGCGGGTTATCTTTTGAAAAACCAAGATTTATTCCATCTTCAACAAATGGTTTGAGAACGGTTAAATCACCAGTGAAAATGCTGATTTCTTCTGTATCTGGACTTTCCTGTTTGATTAATCCTTTTCCTAATGAAATTTCATTTTCGAATCCGACAGAACCGTCGCTCCTGATTTGAGTGGCTATAAGCTTGTTGTCTTTAATTTTCAATTTTGTTATAAGTAAGTCTTCAAAAAGGACATCTAGCAAGGTTGGTGGAACTTTTATCTGTTGTTTCGTGGCTTTTTTCTTGATAGATTCCATCATTTGGCTTTTAAACTCCTCGAGATTTGGGACGAATTCCCTCCTATTAACCCCACTTTCTCTCCAATAAAACCAGACTTTGTCATCTCTACGTTCTACTTTTTCAGCATTTATGAGTGCCTGGTTGGCATAGAATGTTCCAGTTCCAAGGTCTTCATCTGAGTTAACAGAATATATTGAAGATCGCTTTATGTTTGTAAGGAATGCCTCGTGTCCTTCTAGTTGTATTTCACCACCTCTTGAGCCTCCCATTTTTCTGCCTACTGTTATTATTCTTTCCAATTCTTTCATGATTTCACCAATAAACTTTTCTCGGTTTTTCTCGCCTCTTTGACGTCTTCTTCCTTTACCCAAATTCCAAGACCTTCGATATGGGTATAATAATTGTCCATCAGAGGTCTTACTTTATTATACCAAGACATAGGTATAAAAAACCCTAATTTTTTACGATTGTTCATTATCTCCCTTAGTATTTCCAACATTAAGGCATGTTCGTCTTGTTCATCCATTTAATTTCCTCCTTTTTAATGTTTTATACCATTACTGAAAGTAGTGATACTACTATCCACCCTTTTATCTTTCAAACGATAAATCCAATCTTCTGCAAATTTCTTAAATTCTCCTGATTCCAACATTTCTTTTAAACAAGGACTATGATATTCAACACCGTGCTCCGTTTTGTCGGTGCGTTCGCATAAACCACAAATCGCCTGCTCGATGATATATCTTATACCAGTTATGCTGTGCCCAAACTTAGATTCAGCGTCGTGACGTTCAACAAAGGTTTGACCCGTAGTACACCCAGATATATTGTAGTAAATATACTCCGCAATCTGTTTTAATGACATATTCGCTCTTGGTAATTTAGCACAAAATATTTGTTTTATTTGAAATTCAGACCAAGGTGATATGCTTGGGTTCGCCTTTCTCTTATGATATGGCTTCCTATTTTGTTCCTCGTAATGAATTTTATCTTCTACTTTTTCCATTTCGATTTCTCCAAATCTTTGATTTTTTCTGCTCTACTACAAACATTTTCAATAAAATCGTAGAACCACTTCTTTTCAACCATTGCCTTTACGAATATATCAGTAAGTCGATTGATTGGTTCAGTAAGTGTAGTCTGACCAGCAAAAATGTGTCGGCGATAATACCCAAATCGAATGTATATGCCATCTTTAAATTCAATCAAATCAATAATGTTTATATAAAAGGAATCTGAAGTCCTGAAGTATGAAGGTACTCTATCTAATAATATCCCTTTTCGTTTATATGGTTCTTTGAAATTTACTGGACATCCAACCGCTTTCAATGCCCATTCCTCTTCTTTATACTTCTCAGTTCTATTCACGTTACTATCCCCAATAAACTTTTATTTTTAGGAATGTTTTTCAAATCTTTCAAAGAGCAAGTATGTCTTGGTCGCGTACCTTTCAAAGCTTTGATTAATGAATAATTATATTCTCCAAGAATTAATATTTCATACTTATGTTTACCATTTTTACTGAAATCGTGACCCACAAACTCAAATTTCATTTTTTTATAGAAATCGTTGGCAATATTAGTTTTTACTGTAAGAGGATATGAATTACTTAGTTTTTGTAACTCATCGATTAGTTGTTTACCTACTCCCTGACCTCGATGTTCCGACTTTACTCCCATTTCCGAAATATGGATATGAGGATTTAATGTATCAACAATTACCCGCATGTATCCGATTACTTCATTGTTATCCGTTGCTATTAGAATATTGTTTTTTTCGCAAGAACTTCTGATTACGTCACCAATTACTCGGAAAATGCCTTTAAATGATTCTTGTGCAAGTAGGATGATTTCTTCTGATTCATCAATAGTAGCAAACTTTATTTTCATTTTGTCTCACCGTACATTTTTATGATATTTCTATATCCTTCTCCTAATAATTCTGGTTTGAACTGCCAGACTAAATTGTTGTCTTCGTCTCGGTCTACTGGAATGCAACCCTCCATAAAGTCTGGATTAAAACAGTTGTTGACTTCGAGATTCCAGACATCTTTGAATCGTTGACGGATTGCAGGATGGAGTTCTAAACCATAATATTTATCGTCGAACGCTTTGAAACCTAATGGTTTACCTGTTTCTACTAACTCGTTGCGAAGTGCATTTATCATCGAGTATTTTGACCAAGAACCGAATGAATCGCCAACCATACAACATACTGGGTCATCGTTCCAAGGAACACTATGATAATTAAAAGTTCCACATTTAATCCCATTTTTCTTGGCATAATACATCGCTTTCTCCATAGCATAACTGCCTAGTATCTGGTATTCTGATGTAGATTCCCACATACGACCAAAGTCAATACCCATATCATAAAATAGACTTTGGACTTCCTGGGCTTTGACCGTATGGTGATATGTATCGCCCATAAAGTGTTTACAACCTGATTCTTGAGCTACTTTCATATATTTTTCAAGGTGTTCGTCACTAGCATTTAGGAAATGAGCACATGGTTCCATTCTGACCATACCACGTATGCCTACGTCATTGAATTGTTTCAGAACTTCCCAACGTTTGGTAGCAGAAGGTGCACCAGGTTCTAAAGCTTTGGAAAATTTGTCGTCTATGTGACTTATAGTGACTTGTATGGCAACTTTATCTCCCATTGAAGTAATTATGTCAAAGTAAGGTTCTTTGATTATAAGATCGCTCTTTGTGTTTATAATTAAAGGATAGTTAAAATCTCGAATAACTTTAAGTGACATCAAAGCAACTTTATGTTCCTTCTCTCCAGGAAGAAAATTTTCACTTCGAGTTCCAAATCGTAATGGTACTTGTTGAGCTACTGCTTTCTTGAGGCTCTTTGTTTCGTTAATAGAACCACATTTCCCACGCATTGGTTCTCTCTCATCTGGTTCGACTCCACGAGCACTCAAAACGTCATTTAGCTCCTTTTTCGTATGCTCTACACTAGCCCATCGTAACTCCATTGGGTTTTCTGAATCGAAAAATGAAGTCATTAATGACTCTATCGATTGAGCTTGAAAGCAATACTTGCATAGGTACGAACATTTTCCCATATTTACATCTAACACAAAAGGTATCGGACAGTACGGACTCCTGGTACTTATCTCTAATACCGATTTGAATTCTGGAGGAAGTGGGTTCTCCCTTTTTTGTTTTTCTCCTGTTAAAAGATTTGGTACAACCATATTATCAGACCGAACGTGCATATTAGTAAGACGTTCTGAGCCTTTTTTTTGTCTACGTGGGATAATTGGTTTGTAGCCTGGGACTATCTTTGAAACGTCAATCTTTTTATGAAATTCGCTATAGACATCATACGTGTTTTTCATCTTACCATTCATCCTTTATATCATCAAATACTACTGGGATGATTTCTTTAAATTCTTTAAGCATAGGAATAGTAATCTCACGTAATTGAGGGTGTGCTCTTTTGTTTTGTGCTCGCAATTTAAAGAAATGTCGCCATTGTCGGAGGTTGTATGTTATAACAATTTCAGTCTTGAGTGAATTGGGAAGAACAGAGCGTGCCAACTCTGGAGGAAGACCAATATCTATCAGATGGTTATAGCTCTCTTCAGCTTTTTCTATCGCTTCACACCACGTTTGTATTGCAACGCCAATTAGAGAATGGCTCCCTCCTTTTTCCCTAATATAACCATCGATATGTCTCCTGATATCGATAACTTTCACTTGTTTATCCTTGCTCTTTGAGTAGTTACAATATCTAGTGGACTCTTGTGAATATGATGCAATGCGATGCCGAACTATTTCATGGCTGACTCCTCGGTCACAAATAACTCGGACTGTCACTTTTTCATGTTCCAAAACGGATTCGTGCCCATTTTTGATAATCATTTTAATAAACTTCCTTGCCGATTTTGCAAGAGGTTCTTCGACGATTGTATGTTCAGATTTGTAACATGTTTTGCCTGCCTTTTCAATCTTTTTTAGCAGTTCTATTCCATCAATAGGCTCTATTTCATAACTAGCTTTTATTATCTTCATGATACTTCTCTCCATTATTTATGACGATAAGATCGTAAAAACTAAGGTCAATTCCTTCCTCTTTTAAATCCTTTACATTTTTTGGGATAAATTTTTGAGTTACTGATGGCATTGTTCTTCGTGGGGGTATTTTAAACCAGTAATCAGGTTCTTCTGCTCCTTCATTGCCTATGATTACCTCAATAGTTCTATCTGTATTATTCATTACTTTCATATTTACAGCCCCGTCTTTACTGTATTGGATACATTTTCATCAGTTATTTCTTTAATTTCATTTGGCAACAATACGTCTCCAAAGCAGTAGTTGAAGAGCCAACTATTGAATAGTATAGTTTCAGTGGAGTTTATATAGCCCACAAAATCAAATGGACTTTCTTTGAATATTTCAGGTTGCTCCACTTGGAATTTTTCAGGATACCAAACATACTTCTTGTAGAATTTCACCTTGGTTCCTTGTCTTTCATTAATTTTGCCGACGATGAATTTATCTATTGATTTTTGTTCTTCTGCTAGTTCTTCATATGGTATCTTGGCTTTGGGATTGTAACTGTCAGGGTCTAATCCAGATAATGACTCAAGATACCACTCATGTAACTGTTCTGGCGTTATTTTTCCTCTTGGTAATTCACACATTTTGATTCCTCTTATTGTTTTATCCTGATATATTTATTAATCTTTTCTTGAGTGACCTTACCATCACCACGTAATCCGTTGTCTATACCTGTATCTGGATTCCATTCTCCTCCGATATTCCAGAAAGTGATAGGTTCTTTCATAGAATTATGAAATTTATTGAGGAAAAACCAGGCTTTTCGATCTAAGTATTGGTCACAAGGAAATGGAGGTGGTTCTTCGACTATTTGATTGTATGTAAATCCTGTGTCTACTATGGAAAAATTGAGTTTTTTGTGACCTAATAGACTTTTATTTGTTCGGATGTATTGTCCAGTGGAATTGAAAACCCGTTCACAAATAGTTTTCCAGCGATTAGACCAATTATGGATTTGAACTCCTTTTACGTCAGGACTATAATTGTTTTTTACAAGACCTGCAAGTATACCTGTGATTATTGTTCCACTTGAAACGCAGACTACTAATGTGCCTTCAAATAGATTTGATGGTAATTTGGATATGAGTTTGATGTGTTCTGTTATTGTTTCTGGAAGTGATAGACCTATTGGTAGAAAATGATACTCGTTAATTTTATGAGATTTAAGCCATTTTTCGTCATAATGTTTTGCTATTTTCTGGTGCGTTCCGTCTACTGGTATGACCTCTGCTCCGAAACTTTTGGACATAGCACGGTAAAAGTCTAATCCTTGAGGACGCTTTGAATAGAAATTGTAACACTTCAACCCATATTTTTTTGCTAGATAAGATGCTCCCCAACCACAACGGGATATTATTGTGTCTTGGACTGCAACGTTGTTAATTCCATCTTCAGCTAATTGTTTCATCTTGACTTCCAATCCACGGATTTTTGAAAAATTAGGCGAAGGAAAGGGGAAGGGGATGTCATCCCTCACCACTTTGATTTCTTTCCCGTTGATTTTATAGCTTTCCACCTTGGGTAGTTTCATGTCTCGCATCCAACCATTTTAATGAAAGTTAAAGGTTTTACGTCTTTCATTTTTACGTCCTTAGTGTAGTATATATCGTTTTATTTTTATATATTCTGAATTTCCTCATAGTTTTATCCCTTCTGTTGATTTATATATTCTGTTTGTTATTTAGTTTATGTTTTAATTTATTAATAAATACATAAATCTCAATCATACAATCCATATCCAACCATTCTCTATCTTGAGATATGCGACACCTGATTCCTTGTCACAAATTTCTATAACATTATTATTAATATCTTTAGTTATTAGATACCGTTCAGGGTTTTTCTTATAATCAATCATTTTCCATCGCCTTTTAATTTATCTATGTGTGATGTCAACTAAATTTACATCAAAATCTTTCTCACAATCTGAACATGTAAGCCAACCAATATTATGCTCACCATCATTATTGCGTTCTAAGACTTCATTGCAAATAGGACATCTTTTATCTCTTTTATTCATTTCAAACCTATCCTTTGTAATTTATTTTTTATCTGGATTTTTAATTACCCCAATTACTTTTACTTTTACTAATGACCATCCTTTAGCCCAATGCCACCTTTTTGGTTTTTCATGACTACACCAAAGCATATAATTTTGTGATGCATCTTCAACTGTAGTAGAATAAAAATGTGGTTGTTTCGGATTTCTTGTTGCCTTTGCATTACCAACAATCATATATAGTTCGGTTTCAAATTTGTACTTATCCATTTCTTTGCAAGTATCACAAAATTGCGTAGGGCATAAATCTTTGATTTTACATTCTTTTTTCATAGTATCAAAACCTATTTATCGTAATTTAGAAGAAAACCCAGACAGAATCTCCATTTGGTACTTCGTATCTCTGTCCCATTAATGCTAAATCTTGCTGTTCCATTTCAATACCATCACAGCAACCAGCACCAACGACACAGTTTTCCTCTAATCTTATTGCTCCACATTTTGGACATTTCCATTCATTCATCATAATTTCTGTTTCTGGAAATCCTTTTAGTTTAACTCCATTTATTTTCATCATTCTTCACTTCTCCTTTTGGTTATCTTAGTAATTTAGATTTTTTAATAAACACCTCATCAAAATTTGGTATCAAATCACTAAATTCTCTTGCTTTGAAATCTATCTTTTTCATTTCTTCTGCATTTAAATATTTATTTTCATGTGCATATACTAAATCATTAATGCATCGAGTTAAAATATTGATGGTCTGATTATACCACCAACCTTCACCAAGTTCCTTTGTTTTCTTTTCTGCCATCTTATTATCTTCTCCTTTTGGTTATCTTTGTAATTTAGGTTTAAATATTTTGCAAAGTATTGAATTATTACATCTAGCAGTATTCATGCTAAAATTGTCATGTATCTGAAATATAGAACCGCATAACCAACATCTAAACTGTTTCATAACATTCCCTACAACTTCCACCATATCGAATTAGCTCATGGTCTAATTTTTCTTTTCCACAAATTTCACAAATTCCCATTTATTTCTTCCTCAAATCTATGGCATCAACTATATCCGCCCATATTTTACAACATTCATATGACATAGAAGAAGTTGGTGGAGTCATCCCAAGCTTGATTGCTTTCTTTAATTTTTCTTCATATTTCATTTTAATTACCTTATCTTGATAATTTAAGATTCCCTATGACCACAACCACAACGGTAAGCAAATGCACTATAATGCAATTCACCACCACATTCGGGACATTTGTTTCTATGCATCTTCTATTTCTCCTTAATTAGTGGTATTTGTTCAGGCTCATATTCTATAAATGGTTCTTTATAAAATAATGCTAATAAACTAAATGTAGTAAATCCATATTTTCTTTGTAATGTGTTCTGTATATTTCTAAATTCATCAGAACCTTTGTCCGCTTTTATTAGTTGCCTACATAAATCTTTAACTTCTTTCTTAACTTTCATTGATTTCACTTTCCTAAAGCCTCTATTAACCCACGTTGTTTACCATAGATAGCATTGCCTTTGTCGTCTGTTCCTACACGAGATATACCTTTGACGTCACTCAGAGTGTAGTGTTTGCCGTCTCCATTCCAGATTTTAACAAACTTTAGTAAATAATCAGTGGGAAAAGGATTGTGATATGCTATATCTGGTAATCTGACTTTACGGTGGTCTTTCAGGTGTCTGAGTGCATGTATTAATGTGAATTTATTTAATCCAAAATCGTCTAATCCACAACAGCCTTCGCAATCGTTCTGTAATCCAAAGTTGACCCAATCGGGAGTTGAGCATTTTATGCCTTGGGCTCTTATGAGTTCCATAAAGGATTCGCCCAGTTTTACCCAATTCTCCATTCCAGCCATTATTTCTTTGAGGGATATTCCAACTTCAGCAAAATTTTTCTGTGCTAGTTTAGGGTTGTTTGAACGAAAATCACCAAAGTTTACATGGTCTACACTGGCTTCTTTTGCCCGTATA
>BPTK01000031.1 GCA_023705905.1 Candidatus Heimdallarchaeota archaeon | reverse complement strand
TTTCATCTTCTTTCTTACTCATCGATAATCACTCCTTCGCTTAGTTTAATGAAAATCTCTTCAATCGTTGAAGCATTATGTTCTTTTTTCAATTCTTCAGGCGTTCCTTCAGCTATCAATTTGCCAGCCCTCATTAGACCAATTCTATCTGCTCTTTCAGCTTCATCCATCACATGTGATGTAATAACCAAGGTAATTCCTTCCTCCTTCAAAGATCTAAAATATTCCCAGAAGAAGGTTCGTAGGACAGGATCTACGCCAACTGTTGCTTCGTCAAAGAATACTATTCTTGGAGAATGAATTAAAGCACAAGCAATACTAGCTCGCCTTTTCATACCACCAGAAAGATTCTTCACCAAAGCTTTTTTCTTCTCCTCAAGACGAAGAATTTTGAGCAATTCATCATACCTTGGATTAAATTCAGCTTTTGTCATCCCATACAATTGTGAGAAGAATCGAACATTTTCCTCTAGACTCAAATCATGATATATGGAATAATCTTGCGGTGCCATTCCTATATGATTTGAGATTAATCTTCTTTCCTCTGGGATTTCATATCCTAAAACATTTATTTTTCCAGAAGTTGGAAAAAGTGCACCACTAATCATATTTAATGAAGTTGTTTTTCCACTTCCATTTGCTCCGATTAGTGCATAGATTTCTCCCTTTTTGATTTTTAAATCTAATCCATCTACAGCCTTAACCTTACCTGTTTTGTAAATTTTTACCAAATCTTGTGTTTCTATGACATACTCACTTTGAGTCGCCAAATTATCACCTTCTCAAGTAATGAGATTATCACTACTACCTTAAGTAGTAGTTAATATATACATAAATGTTTTGCATCTTGATTAAGAATAGATAACAAAAGAGAATAAGCAAAAAAAAAGGAATTAAAAACATTTAATAAAGTTTAAACTAGCCTATCTTAATGGAATCAACGAAGTATTTGTGGGAAGTTTCTGTGGTAAAAAAGCAGAATTCATCAAAGTGGTTCAAAAGAATAGCTCTAATATTTGTTGGAATAACAGGATTCTTTGCATCTGGCTTAGGTGGAGGGATTCTTATGACGCTAGCAGATGGAATTTATCAAATGCTTATACAGCTTAATGATGTAATTGGGTTAATTTGTGCTGCGTTTGCACTGATTACAATAGGTATAACTTTGATTTTTAAAAACAATGATTGGGTTTTCATGATTTTTTCTTTTATCACAGCAACACTGGGTTTATTGCAATTTACAATACTTGCCACGTCACAGTGGAGTACACAGGTTTTTTGGCATTATCAATATGTTGTGACCTTAGTAACAAGTATAATATCAATAGTATTCGTTTTCATTTATTTAAATTCAACAAGAAGAAAAAATATTTATATGAAAGTTAACAATTAAGAAGAAGAGGAATAGAAAATGAAAGATTTGAAACAAGAAGTCAAGAAAATTATGAAAAAGAATTCTTGGTGCGTATTATCTACAGCAAATAGTAAGGGAAATCCTCAGAGCTCTGTTATAATGTATCAAAGTGATGGAAATGCCATTTATTTTACATCAGGAGAACCAGCTCTTAAAGCAAGAAATATGAGAAAAAACGATAATGTTTCTATTACCATTTCATTTGATTTATTTCCATTCTTTCTGAATCCATACTCTTGTAAGAATAGTGATTGGTCTTTTCGTTAGCTATTCTCGAACCAAGTAAAAATCTGATTTAAATCAAGAATATTCGGATCAAAAGGCTAGATATCATATTGACTTAATCTCTTGGAAAACTTCTTTTGTCTTCTTTTGACTATTATTCCAAATAATCCTGTATTTCAATTTGAAATATATACTATTAAAGGCGAGATTATATTTGAAATTCTCAATCAGTTTTCGACTTAAATTTCATGACTCAACATCTTTATCTTTCTCTTTAGATATTCCTCCAGAAAGTAGATATAATATCTATCCTTGGATAAACGTTTACCTGATTTTATAATTGTTGCTTTAACACATAAAGGGGTATAACACAAAAATTCACAGAATACTGCTTTTTTCAATTATCAGAGAATTTAACACTAAAAAAAGTAAACATTTAAATAAAAAATATAAGATATTTCTCTGTGATAAATTCTAAGAAACTTAGTTCTACCCTATTTATTTTAGTAATGATTTCACCATTCATTTTGCCTGCAGATTATATTGTTGCTGATGTAGATACACCTATTGATATACATCTTTCATGGAAATTAAATCCTTTAAATTCAATTTCAATAAACTGGAGAACTCCAAAAGATACATTAACATATATTCGATACGGGGAAAATGATACATTAGAAGATGAAGAGTTAGGAGTCCCAGGCTTCTCCCATCATATAAATCTAGAAAATTTGAAACAAAATACAAAGTACTTCTACCAAGTTGGTAATGGTGAAATTTGGAGTCAAGTACTTTCTTTTCAAACTCCAACTAATAATAACATCTCTTCATTTCTAGTATTTGGAGCAGGTGGTTTACAAAACCCTGAGAGAAAGATTCTATCATCGGCACTATCAAAAGTGGTTTGTGATTTTTCTTTATATACAGGCGAATTTGTAAACGAATCAGAAAATCCAAATCAATGGTACAGCTGGTTCAAAGATTTCCTTGGAGTCTTAATTAATAAACCAATGATGGCTTGCCTAGGAGACGAAGATGGAAATTCATCATTTTATTACAATTTGTTTGAATTTCCTGGAAATGAAAAATATTATTCATTTAATTATAATAATATCCATTTTACCATTCTAGATGCTTTACTTAATGAAACAGATGTTTCTTTCAGTGATCAAATTGATTGGTTATTAGAGGATTTGCAAAACAATGAAAAACCATGGACTATAGTACTTCAACATTTTCCGCTATTTACATCTACTGAAGAATTTCATCTTGGAAAATATTTATCTTTACAATCTTACTTACAACCGATCTTCGAAAGTTCTGGTGTCGATATTGTAATATCTGGACATGATCATTTTTACGAACGACTGACTAACAATAATATTTCATATATCATAACAGGTGGAGGAGGGTCGCCTCTAGAACAAATAAACCCAATATATATTGTAAATCAAAGTGAATTCATAAAATCTATTTTTCATGGTATGTTGATTGATGTTTTCGATAGTCAAATATTTATACGATCTTTTGATACAGATTTAAATATAATAGATTATTATAGTTTAAGCAAAATCAAAAAAGCTGATCTTAAATGCTTAACTTTACCTCAATATTATATAACTAATGAGAACGAAGAAATAACTTTAAATTTTACAATTGCTAACGTAGGAGATTTGGATATTAATACGGAAACAAATGCTCAAATAGAATTCTCTAATGGTGATACTAAATCTTTTGTTATACCTTCATTGAAATCTCAATCAATGTATAATATATCTCTAGATTGGAAATCCAAAATACAAGAAGATGATACATTTTGTAGAGTTCTCTTAGATAAAGATAATGCTGTTGAAGAAATAGAAGAGGTAAATAATTTTCTCATTTATATTATTAGAAGCGGACTAAATAGTTTTAGATTTGTTAATTCCCTATATTTTTGGTTGCTTGTTGCTAGTGTTAGTGTCTTTGTTTTAGTTATAACTACCTATAAAATAAGAAAATCCTTTGTGTAATCTCATTATTTTGTCACAAACTATTTAAACGATGAAGTTATGTCCACGTACTTTAACTACTCGGAGGTAGATTAAAATAAAGAAATATGTAGCAGCATTATTAGTTATTTTTTGTTTGATAGGTTTTGTTGACTTGACAAAAGCATATGAATTGGATCCTGGACCTGGAGGTCCTTGTACATTAGTAGATGTTGAAATATTTTTTGAAGAATTAAATTTAGTAATGTACGATGGTGATGCTTGTAGTGCTGGTGATTTATACTATAAAATATGGTTTAATAATGGATATCGATATCAATGGATGGGTTACTATGATGAAGGAGATTCACATTCTCTAGATTTCAATGAATATTATGGAGATATTAAACTTCTTAGTCTAAATTATGACCCTATCTGGATTATTGAAATTTGGGATGATGATACTATAGAAGACGATTTAATATATAAAGCAGAATTAGAGGTTTTTTATGGAGAATCATTCGCAGGTTACTATTTAGAGGCTGATGTAAATTGCTATGGTGGATATGACCCAATTTGGGAGACTTGGTGGCAAGAAGATGATTTTAGAACACATTTATCATTTATTTACATGAATCCTGGTTATAAATGGGGAAATCCTGATATTCCATTAGTTGAAACGAACATACTATATCTAGATGTCGAATTAACTTATCACACTTGGTGAGAGTTATATTTTCTTTCTTTTTTTTCAATCTAAATTAATTATTTACAATATATGTTAATCTTCAAAAAATTAGTTTTAATTAAAGTATTCGCTGATTGGGATGATATAGGAATTTTCTTAAAGTCATGACATTGTGTTGTTTAAATGGAAGGAGTTTAAATATGAAAATAAATTTAAGGAAAAAAACAAGAACTGGACTTGATTTTCTAGGTAGGTTGAGAGTATATTTCTTCCGTGGTCATAATTCTTGGTTATACTTTCCTATCTGGTTTGTTAATATCTTAATTGTAATATACAAATTACTTCTGGAGGATTTAGAGTTTCTTCCTGATTGGATATCTTTTTGGGTTTTTGCTTTACTATTTCCAATAATCTATTTTCCTTTGGCTGTAATTATTGGTAGATTTGATTATTACAAAGGAACATATAAAGGAGAAGCTAAAGTTAGCATGTATGCAAATCCTATTTGGATTAGACAATTCAATGAGCTACAGACTCTCAGAGAAGAACTAAAAGATATGAAGAATCTTCTGCAAGAAACTACTCAAGCTTTAAATGATAGATTTAAAAAAGAGTCATGAATCACTGGATGATTATGAGATTTAATCCCATTACTCAACATCTTTATCATCATCTTTTGGTATTCTTCTGAATAAAAGTATAATATCCATCCAAATGTGTTTACTATCCAGATCTTATGACATGATTAATGGGAACATATGTAACGGAAGCTGTAATTAAGTGGATAAGTAAAGCAGATAAGTTGTTAAAGGAAATTCAACAATAATTATTATATTAGAGGATTAACAATGAAGGATTTAAAACGAGAAGTTAAAGAAATTATGAAAAAGAACACTTGGTGTGTATTATCAACAGCAAACAGTAAGGGAAATCCTCAGAGCTCTGTAATAATGTATCAGAGTGATGGAAATGCGATTTATTTCACAACAGGTGTGCCTACACTCAAAGCAAGAAATATGAGAAATAATAATAATGTCTCCATTACCATCCCATTCTGGAAAGGCATCTTTCACAAGTTCATTCCTGCACCTCCAGCAGAATTGCATTTTAAGGGTAAAGTGGAATTTCTTGATAGAGATCACCCAGAGATACAAACTAATCTAAAGAGAATTTTGGATTATGAAAGCAAATCAGGAATAACTGCTGAAACAGTCTACATCAAAGTCACCCCAGGAAAGAAGATCGCAACATTTGGTGTAGGTATTAGGTTACTAGAGATGAGAACTCCTGCCAATGCTAGAAATATGGTTGAATGGGATTAGACATTCTTTCATCTTCTGGCTTCAGGAATATTAACTGAATAACCACCCCTTGTATGAGAATTTCGAAGCTTAAAGATATTAATACCAGTCCCGTAACACAAAATCCTTGGTTCAGGTTTGATTTTGACAAATACAAATTGATCATCATTTTTGTAATCAATATCTTTTACAATTAAGCGAAGAATCCTCTTCTCTTCGAAAATTTTGACTAAAGATTCATTGTTTATTGGAAGAACTTCAGCTAACCCATTTAATGTGATAGTTGCAGAGGGAACAAATCGAAAATAATGGTGAGGAAAGGGTATAATGAAGGTAATTTGCGCATTGTTTTGAAGATTCTTTGTTTTCCTATATTTTTTTGAGGTCAATATGTAAATTGAAAATTCTTCACCTTGATTTGAAACACCATACAATACACCTGTGGTGTGTGGAGAGCCATTAGAATTAAGGTGGTAATAATCCCAAATGTTTTTTCTCTTATTTTCTTTTCAATAAATGAGAAATCAAATTTTCTTTTGGATATTTTCATCAAGTTCCTTACACTGTTTTAGATTATAAATGATTTGAGAAACAAAATATTACAATGTTTTTCACATAGGAGAATTAGCCAGAATTCTTAGAGGATGGGATGGCGAAAAATTCAAATGGTAACTTATTGCTGCATATTGTTTATAAGTTGTTATTCCTTTATGTAACCAATATGAGAAAGAAGATTACTTTATTTCTTATCACTAGTCTTCTATTTGGTTCGATAATATTCAATTATCTAGGAGTAGATTTGGGAATTATTTCAATTACAGATAATATGAATGCTCTTGCTGAGGAAAACTCATTTTCTGAGATTATTTGTCTAGCAGGAGATATGGCAAGTTTAGAAAATCCGCAAATAGTGATAAACAGTAGTGATACTATTTTCGTATCTTGGGAACTTTGTATTTATGACGACAATGCTGGTAGTTCAGATCAAATATTCATGCAAGAAATAGCATCAAATGGTACATTCATTGGATCCAAACAACTAATAGTAAATCGATATGATATAACAGAAGAAACAATTGCTTTAGGATGTTCAGTACCTATTATTGATTCAGAAGATAATATTCATCTTTTTTGGTATGTTATGGATTATAATTCTCCTCAGAGGGGTTTTGTTTATTATAAAAAACTTAGTTCAAGCTTAGACACACTTGTTGATAATAAGATGCTGGTTAACGTAACGCAATCAGGTATTGGATCTAGTATCTTTGGTGAGAAAATTCCCAGTGTAATAATTGACCTCGATAATTTCTTACACGTTCTATGCTGTGATTTTCTCTACGTCTATTTAGATAGTGAAGGTAACATCATCGATTCACACAATTTTGAAATAAATGATATAGGTGATGGATCATCGCTTGAAATAGACAATATAGGGAACATATTCATAGCATCAGAAAATGAGTATGATTCTATTTATCTTCAACATCTAGAAAGCAACTCCAGTGGCATTTTTCCCCTTAATATTGCAACTATCCTATATGATGATGATGTTCTTTTGAGCAATCCCCATCTCACATTTATTGATGGAAATCTGTACATTTCTTGGTATGCTGATCACCAAAAAACATGCAAGAAAATAGACTACTCTGGAGCAATTTTGGAAGAAAATATGATGGGTTTTAATAATCCAGGATATAACTTTCTATCTAGAAATAAATCAACAGTAATAAACCTAGAACTATACGGAACTCACTGGTTGGAGGAGAATGTAACGTTCACGTATAGTTTCTACACTGTTGAAGGTACAATCTTAGTTGAACCGAAAGATATCTTGAAAATATCATATGATCCAAATAATTTCTATGGTCCAGTCGTTTTTAATTTAAGATGCATAGAAGATAGCACAGGTTATTTCTGGTTAACTTGGTTTGTAAACAATGGAAATAATGGTTTTCAAGTTCTTCTGTGGAAGCTAGATTATTTAGGTAACTATCAAATCCCAGTAACATGTTGTGCGCCCTCCTATTTCGAATATGAATTTTCAGCTTGTATACCTCCTTTAGTTTCGGAATACAGTATTAATGCGATTGTCATTTCCCTAGTAATTGTGATTATCTCAGTTAGTATGTTGAGATATATTTCAAAGATAATAATTCGCAAACAGAAACAATAACCTAAACTCATCATAGTATGAAAAATAATTCCAGAACCACAATTATTTGAGCTAACTAAAGAAAATATCGTTTCTAATATTCGTCAGAAAGAAAACTATTAATTTGCCATTATTTTTCTTCTCATGATGTCAAAGCAGGATAAGCTATATGACGAGTATCTTGTGTCAGAATTTGAGAATGTGGCAAGAGAACAATACTTCAAAACTTCAGATGGTGCAAAAATCAAAATTCTAACTACAAAGGCACCTAAGAAAGAAGCTATAGGCTATACGTTAATGCTTATTCCCGGTTGGGGATCTGTTGTTCCTGGGTGGGAACAAGTAATCATGGAAGCAGTAAAAGACTTTGACATATTATATATCGAATCGAGAGAAAAGGGTTCTTTCCATCCCAGTAAAAATAAAACAGTAAATGACAACAACAGACTTGCCTTGGATGTAAAGGAAATTGTTGAACACCTAAAAATAGATCAAGATAGACTCGTCACCCTTACATCTTCTTTCAGTACTTTGACTATTGCAAATCTATTAGGTACGAAGAAAATCAAACCGATTTTGAACATACTAATCGGTCCTGTTTACCAACTTAACATGCCACCCACAACTCGATATTTAATGCATATAGTTCCTAACTTCGTAATCAATTGGACAAAACCGATTTGGAGATGGTGGCTTGTAAAATATAAGAGTGAAGATCCAGTTCAATCTGCGAAATATTTTCGCGTTCTAGAAGAATCAGACTTCAAGAAATGGAGAGCTGTTGCAAAACGTGTGTGCTTCACTAAAGTGTGGGATTTGTATAAACAAATTGAGGATACTAGGGTTGTAATTATTGGCATGGAGACAGATAAAATGCATACAGTTGAATTAGCTAAAAGCATACTAGCAGTAATTCCTAAAGCAGAATACATTGACATGAAAACAAATAGAGCAGCACATTCAGGTGAACTGATAGAGGTTATCAGAAAACTACTAATCTAGAGATAATAAGTTAGGGAGTAAAACTCTCGCCATTTCCAATTTTACATAATTGAAAATCTATTTTTTAATAAAAGTGGATAAGATTTATTAAGTTGTTAAAATCAAATTTGAAACCGTACAAATACTAAAGTGAGAATTATGTCTGAAACAATTTCTATACGTGACAGAAAACCTGCAATGAAAATTATAGATATTTTCTTGGTTGTGTTTTTTATCTTTAACTTCATTTTCATTACTTACATGTTTGATTTAGATCAATTAATAGTTCTAAATCATATGGACTTTGCAGGATCACCTACTTTGCCGATAGATTTCAATTATCCTATTTGGCCTCCCAAAATCATTATTGACCTTAATCATTGGTTTGGATATCATTATGATCCAGCTTTGCTGGCTAGACCTGCATGGTGGAGAGCTACCATTTGGATAGACGTCATTCTATTTGGTCCTTATTACGCAGTAGCAACTTTCGCCTTCATTAGAGGAAAGAAATGGATTAGAATGCCTAGCATCATTTGGGCATCAGTTATGTTAACTAATGTAACAATAATATTGTTCAGTGAACTCTTTGATCCATTATATGCTGGAAATCCTTATTGGTGGGTAGTTATTCTTTCGAATCTGTTATGGATTTTGACACCCATTCTAGTTATAATTCGGATGATAAAGTATCCTAAAACGTTCGAAGCGAAAACAGCTGAAACGAGTTAAGTAAGTTCTACAATTCTGTTTGTCTTCCAGCAATATGACGACAAACAGAATCATAAGCTTTTTTCTCTTTTTCCTTCAGTAATTTACTCTCACAATCTTTCAGAGGAATACCCTAAACCAAACACATACCCCAGCTTTTACCACTTGGTCTCAGACCACACAACAATATTTACTAAGGTTTACATAGGAGTAAAAGAAATGTTAGAATGAAAGAAAAAAAGGAAAAGAACTATTTCTTTCTTCTTTGCAACACTGCTAGACTAAAGACTAAGAATAGAAAAGTCATCGCTGGGAGGAAAAGAGAGAACGTTTGAAACTCAGGTATAGTAGAGTAAACAGCAAACGAGTAATATAAACCAGAGTTATCCTCTGTAGCTGCATTATGATTAATAGAGTTGTCTACTGCAGTAAGGTAATATTCGATAGTATCACTCACAGCAAAAGAACCAATAGTGACAGAATAAAGATCACCACTCACAAGAGTCATACTCACTTCTATCCAAGTTCCACCATTAACCCTGTAATGGAGGGTAACGGATTGTACACCGGAGGAGTCTGTGACAGTAGCATTAATACTAATTGCATCTAGCTCTATCGGTGTAGAGGGAGAATGAATAACACCAGTAATGCTTGGACCAGTAACATCTGAAGAACCTACTAGTATTGTATAATAGAGTCCTTCATTGTCCGCTATAACTTCATTGTTGTCGACAGAATCATCTATAGCACTAAGGTAATATTCGATAGTGTCGCTAGCTACAAAAGAACCAATAGTGACAGCATAAACATCACCAATCACAAGTGTCATACTAACTTCTATCCAAGTTCCACTATTGACTCTATAGTGGAGAGCAACTGATTGCACGCCATGAAGACTAGTGACAGTAGCACTAACACTAATAGTATCTAGCTCGGTTGGAGTAGAGGGAGAATGAATAATAGTTACAAAAACGGGGGGACCAAGAAACATTGTTGGTTCGCCAAAAGGATAAAGATCAACACTACCAGCAGAACCATCAATAGCATAAGTACCAGTTCCTGACCAATCGGACCAATAGTTGCCTTCAAGTGATACAGTATCATACCATAAGTGGTTAGAACCATCATCATACGCTTGAGAAGTTCCGCCTAGATTATTGTCTATAAAATCATTATGGTGAACAAAATCATCATCAGAACCAGATAGGTATACTCCATATCCTACGTTTTTATATAAAATATTGTAAGTAACGTCACAAGCAGAGTCGTAAAGAAAGATACCTCTATTGGTATTGTTGTTGCAGATGTTGTATATAACCGTAGAAAGACCAGAGTACTCAAGAAAGATGCCATCACCATTGTTATAGCTGCAAGTATTGTTGGAAACAGTAGAACTAGTAGAAGCGTAAAGATAGATACCGTCAACGTCATTGTTGATGCACATGTTGTGAGTAACATCAGAATTAACAGACCAGTAAAACAAGAGACCGTAATTGTTATAGCTACACAAGTTGTTGGAAACTGTAGAACTTCCAGAAGAGTCTATATAGATGCCATAAAGGTTATTGTTGTTACAAGTGTTGCCGACAACAGTAGAGCTAACAGAATCCCCAAGGTAAATACCGTATTCGCCATTATTGCTACAAATATTGTTGGTAATAGTAGAACTGCTAGACTCATAAATATAGATACCTCTTAAGTTGTTGTTGGTGCACGTGGCACTAATTACAATTGCTGTACCAGCAGCTACAGTGTCGATATAAATACCGTAATCAGTTGCTGCAACATAGCAGTTACGAATAGTAAAATATTTTGTTGTGTCAGCAATGTAAATACCAATGCTATCCGTTGTCGTAATATTGTATCCTTCAATAAGATAAGGATCTCCAGCTGTTCCTGAACCTGGAAAATCTGCAAATCCAATGTCAGAAGTGATGGATATTGGATCATGTGGTGTTAGTAAGGGGTCAGCGGGGGAATCATCAAAAGGATAGGAATCGATTGCGCCAGCAGAACCATCAATAGCATAAGAACCTGTTCCTGACCAATCGGACCAATAGTTACCTTCATTAATGGAACTATCATACCAATAGTTGTTAACTCCATCATCATTCGCTTGGGAGATTCCTCCTAGATTATTGTCTACAAAGTTGTTGTGGTGAATAAGATTATTATCAGAAAAAGGATACAAGTACACTCCATAGTTTTCATTTTCTTCTAGAAGATTGTAAGTAACAACACAATAATCTGAATAGGATAACTCGATGCCAGACCAGTCGTTGTTACTATATGTGTTGTCAGAAACTGTAGAAAAACTGGAATAGATAAGAAATATACCATAGTTGTTATTGCTGCAAGTGTTGTTTGCTATAGTTGCTGTACCAACAGCTACAGTATCGATATAAATACCATAATCAGTTGCGTCGACATAGCAGTAACGAATAGTAAAATATTTTGTTGTATCAGCAATATGAATACCAATGCTATTTGTTGTTGTAATGTTGTAACCTTCAATAAGATAAGGATCTTCAGCTGTTCCTGAACCTGGAAAATCTGCAAATCCAATGTCAGAAGTGATGGATATTGAATCATGTGGTGTTAGTAAGGGTTTAAAGGGGGAATAATCAAGAGGATAAGGATCGATTGCACCAGCAACACCACCAATAGCATAAGAACCTGTTCCTGACCAATCAGACCAATAGTTACCTTCATTAATGGAACTATCATACCAACAGTTGTTAGTTCCACGATCATCTGCTTGGGAAGTTCCTCCTAGATTATTGTCTACAAAGTTGTTGTGGTGAATAAGATTATTATTAGATAAAGGATAAAACCAGAGTCCATATATTTCATTTTCTTGTAAAAGATTGTAGGTAAAGACACTAAAATCATTATTATTAAGGCTCATGCCGATGGTGTTATTGCTGCAAGTATTGTTGGTAACAATAAGTCGTTCTGATTCTTGAATAGAGATACCGAAATTGGGGTTGTAGCTACACGTGTTATTTACCACAGTAGAATTGTCAGACTCATGAAAATGGATGCCATTTTCGATGTTGTTGCTACAAGTATTGTTGGTGACAACCAAGCTACTAGTCTCGTAAAGAACGAGGCCCATTCCGTTATTATAACACGTGTTGTTTGCTACAGTCGATCCATCAGAATGATAAAGCATGACACTGATGATAAGACCAGTGCACAAGAAGTCGTTAAAACTTTGCTACAGTCGATCCATCAGAATGATAAAGCATGACACCGAGAGGGCTTTCACTACACGTGTTGTCAGCAACAGTAGAAGAATCAGAATATGAAAGATAGATGCCTCTTAAGTTTTTGTTGTTGTTGCACGTGTTGTTGGTAATGCTAGAAACGCCGGATTGGACAAGATTGATACCATTATTGTTATTATTACACGTGTTGTTTGCTACAGTCGATCCATCAGAATACTCCATCAGGATACCAGCTCCGTTATTAAGGCACATATTGTTGGCAACAGTTGAATTACCAGACTCGTAAAGATAGATGCCAATTTGGAAGTTGTTGTTACACGTGTTATTATTTACAATTGCTGTACCAGTAGCTACAGTATTGATATAAATGCCATAATCAGTTGCAGCAACATAGCAGTTACGAACAACGAAGAATTTGGTTGTGTCAATAATATGAATTCCAATGTTATCCGTTGTCGTAATGTTGTATTCTTCGATCAGATAAGGATCTTCTATTGTGCCTAAACCAAGGAAACCATAATCTGTGAAATTGCCATCAGAAGTAATTTCAATTGGATCATGAGGGATAAGTGATGAGTAAGATGGTGAATCATAAGAGACGTTTATAGCATTTACTCTCAAACTAGAGTACATACCTATTCCAACAATCATTAGTGAAACAAGTAGAAATCTTCTAATTGAGGTTTTAGACTTTTTTGACTGACTTTTCATAATTTAACCTATAATATTTATTGATTCATATAATAACTTGTTTTAGTAAATATAATTCTATTGTTAGAGGTCGGAGGAATCTCATTGATAATTGTACAGCTTCAAGTTAATAGATGATTCTATGAGTCTGCTTAAACAATCAAATGAAACTCATCAAATCTTCTTGTGAGATTTATTCTTCTCTTATCGTTATTTGATTCTTACAATAAATATTCTTCTTTTTATATCAAAACCTAATCTTTCCCTTAACTAATGTTATATACTACTCGAATTTGTTAAAACAAAGAGTGTCAGGTAATGGCTACTAAACCCATAATTAAGGTGTCTGTTCGTAATTTAATTTCTTACGTTTTACGTGAAGGAGACATATCTGTGGGATATTTCCAACGTTCTCGATTAGCTGAAGGAACAAAGGGTCATCAGTATGTTCAGAAGAGAAGAGGGCCCAATTATAGAAAAGAAGTGTCTGTTAGTGAATTATTCGAGAGAGATAATTGCATACTGCATTTAGGGGGAAGAATTGATGGTATTTTTGAAGAAAATGGACAGACGGTTCTCGAGGAAATAAAGACTACTCAACAAACTTTGTCAAGCATAAAAGAAAACTCCAATGAAAGTTATTGGGCTCAAGCAATTTGTTATGGATATGTTTACGCTAAACAAAATCATCTTGAAACCATTAACATACAACTCACTCACTTCAATTTAGACACAAAAAAAACCAGATCCTTCATTAAACCATATAAATTAGACGAACTCAAGACAAAATGTCTAGATTTAGTTGACAAGTATTTAGAATGGGCATTCACTGTTTTCAAATGGCTTGAAATTAGGAATAAGAGCATAAAGACAATAGAATTTCCTTTTCCTTCTTATAGAAAAGGTCAAGATAAGATGGTTAAAATAACAACTGACGTACTTAATAACAACCAGAAACTCTTCTGCCAAGCACCAACAGGTATTGGCAAAACTGTTGCAGTTCTTTATCCTACGATTAAATCACTAAATAATGGTTTGGATTCCAAAATATTCTATCTTACAGCTAAAACTACTACTCGCTTTATTGCTGAAGAAACATTAGACATTTTGAGGAAAAAGTCACTAAAACTCAAATCTGTTACAATAACTGCCAAAGCGAAAATTTGTTTTAAAGAGAAAGATAATTGTGACCCAGTATATTGCGAGTATGCACGGGGGCATTTTGATCGTGTCAACAATGCCATCGAGGACATCTATACACAAAATACTTTCACAAGAGATAGTATAGAAAAATATGCAAGGAAACATCAGGTGTGTCCATTTGAATTTTCTCTGGATTTAGCATTATGGAGTGATTGTATCATATGTGATTACAATTATGTTTTTGATCCTCGAGTTTATCTCAGGAGATTCTTTTTGGATGAAAAGGGTGATTTCACATTTCTTATTGATGAATCTCATAACCTAGTTAACAGATCTAGAGAAATGTTCTCAGCAGATTTAGTTAAGAAAACCATTCTAAACCTGAGAAGAGCAACAAAAACAGACATACCAAAATTATCTTCTATTCTAAACAAACTGAATCAGCATATGATTGCTGCTAGGAAATTATGTGAGATAGATGGTACCTATACTCATGTGCAAAAATCTCTTCCATCTAAAGAGTTCATATCTGACTTGAAGAATTTTTGTCGAAATGCAGAGGAATGGTTAGAATTAAACATTGATTCCAGTTTTCGAGATAAATTGCTAGAGTTTTATTTTGATGCAAGAAACTTCTTGAGAGTTGTTGAGGATTATGACCAACGATTTGTAACTTATTTCAAGAAATATAAAAATAGTGTAAGGATAAGACTTTTCTGTCTAGATCCATCAAAATTACTGAAAAAAGCATTAAAAAAAGGAAAAAGTGCAATATTCTTTTCTGCTACGCTAACACCCACAAATTATTTCCAGGAACTACTTGGAGGAGATAACAATTCAGCAAAGCTACTACTAAATTCACCGTTCCCTAGAGATAACCTCGGATTATACTTAGCTGATTATATCTCCACAAAATACACAATGAGAGAATATTCATATGAAGAAATTGCAAAACTAGTAACAGTGATAGCAAAAAGCAAGGTGGGTAATTTCTTGATATATTTCCCATCTTACGCTTACATGGAAAAGGTATTCCAACATTTCCTTAAAACTAATGCAAAGATAAAAGTAATAAAACAATCACCTGGAATGACTGAAAACGAAAGAGAGGATTTTCTTGAGGAATTCTCTAAATTTGGCAAAAAAACCTTGGTGGGTTTTGTTGTTATGGGAGGGATATTTGGTGAAGGAATTGATCTCATTGGAGAGAAACTTTCGGGAGCTGTGATAGTAGGTGTGGGTTTACCCAAAGTGGGTCTAGAACAGAATATTCTGAAGGAGTACTACGATAAGAAAAATGGTAAAGGATTTCTCTTTGCTTATACTTATCCTGGGATGAACAGGGTTTTGCAAGCAATTGGCAGAGTAATCCGAACAGAAACTGATAGAGGAGTAGTGTTGTTAATTGGTGACAGATACTCATCTAGCACATATGTGAAGCTTTTTCCTAAACACTGGGATATTATTCCTAGAATCTCAGGAAAAGAAGATTTAGCAAGAAAGATTAAACGGTTTTGGGAATAAATAAATTAAAGAAAAAGAAGAGGTTTACAAATTACCCTGCAAATAACTAGCTATAGTCTTCATTTGATCAGTTTTGATAATCTGTTTGATTAAGGTTTCAAAAGGTTGATCAACATTATCACCAAATTTTGCGGAAGTTTCAATGTAGGGAACATCAAAACCACTCCATAAACCCAATTCTTCAGCATAAGTTTCTCCATGTTCACTTGGTATGGTTTTGTACAATGATCCTCTCAAATCCGATTTATTTCCAATTAAAATCATTGGCACCTTTTGCTTCCGATTATTTTTCAGCAATTCCATAATCCATTGTGGGATGTTTTCGTAAGTATCTTTTCTTGTTATATCGTAAACAAGCAAAGCTCCCTTTGTTCCTCGATAAAATCCTTCTCTTACAGCTTTGAAACGGGGTTGACCAGCTAAATCCCAAATAATTATATTGATTTTGAGATCACCTACTTGCATGATTTTGGTAGCAAAATCAGAGCCTAAAGTGAGATTATAATTACCTTTGAAGGTCTCACCTAAGTAAGAACGACGGATGGATGTTTTTCCAACGGCTCCGTCACCAATGAGTGTGATTTTGTATGTTTTATCGATTTTCATTTTCATCAAACAAATTAGTCTAATAAGACGGTACTCATTCATCAGTTATAATTATTTTGGTTATGTAATTTAGTTTTAGACATACCCCTAGCACAAACTAACTTTAATTACTTGTAATATGCTTTCACGCTTTGAAAATCCCGACAATAAATCTTGATTTTAAAGTATGCATAAAAAGTACAATAAATAGCTTGAGAATAATAATGCATTACACAACATATAGCTCAAGTTTAAAACAACTAGATACTTATGATACCAAAGGATTATTTTCGCTCGTTCAATCGTTTCAGCAATAGATCTCTATTGAATTTCTTACCATGAGTCTGATAAAATATTTCAACTCCCTCATCTAATAGTTTCTTCCAACTTTGGAAAACATCTTCAAGATTTTCAGCAACAAAAGGGAAATCTGTTTTGCCTCTTAGAGGAAAGCCATGAGTCAAATCACCAATGAATGCAATTTTAGAATCTAAAACTACAGAAATGGAACCATCTGTATGCCCTGGAGTGTGGAGTATTTTTCCTTTTATTCCGTGTTCTTCCAACGAATAGTCATCAGTAATAACAATATCTGGTTTGATAGGAATGACTGATACTTTTCGCATTCGTTTACCCATTAATTTCTCAAGAAATTTCCCCCACTTAGTGTGTAACTTTATTTCTCCACTCTTCCCTGTTTTCAGCATTTCTTGATCATTCTCATGAACAAGAATTTTTGCTTTGGTCTTCTCAACAATTTTCGCTAGACTACCAAAATGGTCAAAATGCCCATGAGTTACAATCACTAAATTAATTTCTTCAGGATTGATTTTCTTCTTTTTTAGATATTTCCACAATTTTTGCTCTTTATTAGGGTAACCTGCATCTATCAAAATAAACCCACTTTCAGCTTTTAACAAAAAACTCTTCATGAACCCTAGCCTAATTGTAAAAATATCACTCATTTATTTCACAGGTAATTATTCAAGCAATGTATTAAAATCTAGAGGTGGATATTGACAGAAAATCTGTTAAGCAGTTATATTTTAATAATCATTTTTCGTATAACTTGTTCATGAATACATTTGAATTACCATTAAAACATGTCACTGTTCTCACGGATGGGGCTATTTTAACCCACATAGGGAAGATAGAACTTGCTAAAGGAGAACAGATTGTCACTTTAACAAAACTCTCAGAGTATTTAGATAGTGATTCTGTTAGAGTGAAAGGGAAAGGGAAAGTTACACTTATTGATGTAGCACCACGTTTAGAATATATTGAGATTAAGGATAAAGATGTTAGCGAATTAGATCTCCAAATTAAGAAAATAGAGAAAAAAATTGTTGCAAAAGAAAGAGAGAAGAGCGTAATTGAGATTTCTATATCTACTCTCGATGAAACAATACAGGAGATAGGTAGAGGTTTTGGAGAATGGGGTCTTAGAAAAGGTCTTACAGCTTCTGATTTTGACAGTTATTACGCTTATTATCAGAAAGGTGCAAGAGCAGAAAAAGCTAAGCAAATAAAGCTCGAAAATGACATTGAAGATTTACAAGAAGAAATTAAAATCCTAAGAGCAAAGAGAAATCAGATTTCTCACTCTGATTCTAAATATTATGAAGTTGACATTACCTTAGATGTTCAAAACGCTGGTCCAATTGAATTGGAAGTTGGTTACTCAATTAGTCAAGCTAGATGGGATCCTTTGTATATAGTTGATCTTTTAAAAGAAACAGCTTCGGTTCAAAGATTAGCAAAGATATACAATTTCAGCGGATTTGACTGGAAAAATGTGAATATTATTGTAACAACTGGAACAAGGAAACCAGTTTCAATAGACACGGTAACTCCTTTCTATCTAAAGCTCGCGCCTTTATATTCTCCAAAAAGAAAGAGGATGGCTAGAGCAGTTGGAGGAGCAGCTATGAAATCAGCTAAGATGGATATAGATGACTTTGCGCCTGAAATGGAAGAATCTCCTGCTCTTATGGCAGCACCAGCACCGGAAGCTCCAGGTATGGTTTATCGAGAAAGCGAGACATCGATATCACAAACTGGTCATCAAAGGTTTGAATTAAGCGGAAAACACGCCATTCCTTCAGGTAACACTCCCAAAACATTACACTTAGATCATTTTAATCTCAAATTGGAAAAATCCTACTATTGGAGTTCTACCCAACCAAAACTCATAATGACCCATGAACTTGAAAATGATCAATATTTCTTGTTACCAGGAAATGCAAAAGTGTTCATAGCCGGCGAATATATCAGCCAAAGCAATCTTGACACTATTCACCCTAAAGAGAAATTTACTCTTGGGATTATCGAAAGCTATGATTTGAAAGTTGAAAAGAAGCTTGTCCATCGTGAGGTTCAGAAGAAAGGTTTAATCAAGGGTAAACGACAGATGGACTTTGGTTATGAGATTAAGATCCAGAATCAGATTGAGACTCTCTGCAAACTCAAATTGATTGATAGATTTCCACACTCTTTGGATGAAAATATAGAAGTTGAAATTGACAATGTGAATATTGAACCAGCAGAGAAGAATCAAGGAGTTTATGAGTGGGAATTTGAGCTAAAGAAGGAAGAGGAAATCAAGATAATCTTTGATTACAGTGTGAGATATCCTCCTGATAGAAAACTTCAACCTCCTCTTTAATATCTCTTTTTTTCTTTTTATGTATCCACTTTTTAGAAGGTTACGTATCCCTACAATAAGATATAAGAATGAATCTATAACAATATTCTCAAATGCCTAATGCAGGTCGTAAGCTTAACCTAGAATCTTGTCTAGTTGAAGATGGTGTTCACGCAATAGAAGATCTCTGCATTGATTATTTTAAGAAATGTGATTTCACCGCAGATTATAAAATCGATGAAGTTTGCTCAGCTGGATTAGTGAAACTTTTTTGTGGGTATTTTAAAAATAAATACGGTATTATAGAGATAGAAGCTGTTGGAATGTATCCTGGAGAAATAGAAGATATTCAAAATAACCTAATAGGAACACTCCAAGAAAAAGTAAAAGCTATCCCTAGACAACAAGGTTTGGAGCTGTTTAATTTTGAAATCAGCCCTGGAAGGGTTGTATTGCGATTTTATGCATGCAGATCTAATCGTGACAGATTTACTGAGAGGGATGATATTATTAGATCCGTTTACCAAATAGCCCCTGCATTGGAATTTGTAGCTAACTACTTGATTAGGAGGACAGTAGGAAAATAATTAAAGTGAGATTACTGCTTCTTTAGCCTCCTTTCCACTCATGTATTCAATGTCAATTCGACCGATAGTTATTTTTGTGATTGATTGCTGAGTTAGTTGTTTTTCAATTAAGACATCTGGAGCATCATCTAATTTGTTGACCATATTTGTCAAAGCTTCTTTTTTCTCTTCAAAATCTTCAATAAATGTTACTTTGCCTTTAAACTGTGTTGTTGCATAAAGATGGTCACAAGCGCCTTGAATATACCCTTTATCAACAATAGCTTGTCCCCAAATTACATTATTTTCTTTCAAATAATCCATTTTTTTCCCTTCGCTAGCACAGTGGAAATAGATGCAATTCTTATCAGGATCATAACCATGACTTAGACTTACAAGATAGGGCTGATTATCTCTGCATAAAGCAACTGTTATGTAAGCAACTTCCGCTAGAATTTTTTTCATTATTTTTTCATCAGTAATTGCTTTCTCTTTTCTTCGAATTCCTCTCATGGATGCTTCTAATTCTTGTAAAATAAAAATTTAGTGCACTGATGAAAGAAAAGAAAAAAAAAGATGGAAGAATCTATTCTGTAATAGGGAAATATACATCAAATGGGAATTTTGAAGCATCTGTGATGGTTGGGTCCGTATTATGTTCCAAACATTGATGTTTCCCGAATTTGTACTTCTTACTATCTTTTATCCAACTATAGAGATCTTTCCAAGTTTCTCCTAGAGCGTCTACACCTGTACAGCTTGTAACAACAAATAATCCACCAGGAACTTCCTTGACGGTTACATCTCTCTCTACTTCAAAATCATCATCTATTGTAATCCAGAATTCATATCCGTAGGGGTTTTCTTCGTTTACAATAAAATTTAATTTTTCTTTATCGTGTTTAGGATTAGGATTATTAAAACCGAAGAGTTTGTGTTTATCTGGTTCACTAAACATTCCTTTAGGTTTAGCCCAAGATTCTAGTTTCGAAAAAGCCTTTGTTTCAGGGTCTCCAAAAAATATCCCCATTTCATGAAATGAGACCACTCTTAGAGGAGGTAGTTTAACAATTCTATATTTGTCAGTGTTTTCCATTTTTTGTTCACCAATTGTGTATGTATATTTGCTTATGATTGATTCATAACGCAACCTAAGAGTTTCAAGTCGTTCTTGTTCTCGCACTTTCATGTCAAGAAATGATTTAGCGGAAGAATTCATTATGTCTTCACCATCAAAGGATATTCGATATACTCCTCGATCTAATTTTTCAACTAATCCACTTTCAGTTAACTGAATTAGATGATTAGCTAGAGAGGTTTTAGGGATATCCATAGCTTTCTGTAAATCTCCAAATTCCATTTCATCAGGAATCAGTCTTGCAAGAATTTCTAAACGAGTAGGATGATCCAAGTTTTTGAATAAACAGGCTAAATCATTAAGAGATTCTAAGATAAACATCTTCAGAGAGTCTTTCGAACTGAACAACTTTTCACCCATATTTCTATCACATCCTGTTATTAATAATCTAATTCAGCGAATTCATGAATACTGGAATATATGAACTAACGATTTTATTTGAATATTTAAAACATTTTACTAACAATTCCTGGAAATTTCTTCATAAATTTGTGAATTAGAATCCTGAATAGATACTTTCTGAAAATATCACAGATTCTCAAAAAAGTTTATATACCATTCAATAAATGGTATAATTAGAGTAATGGTTATAGAAAAATGAAATGTGAGAAAAATGAGAGAGAAATCAATATCGATATATCAAATAAAAAAGAAATATCTACGTAAGCTTTCTATAGAATTGATAAAGAGAGGAGCTTCAAATAATAATGTAAAAACATTGCTAGATGACGTTTCATTGAGTATTGACGATTATATTGCAGAATTTAAACCAAGAGATCTAGATGAATTGGAGCACAAATTTGGTTCTCCTGAAGACTTCTGTGATAATAATGCGATAGTTAGCTCAAAAGTTGCATCAGTTGGACAATTATTTTTAATTGGTCTTATGTTATGTTCGGTTTTATTAGTGCCAGTATTATCAATTGTCAGTCTTTTTACTATTTCTTTGTTCCCAAATGCTTCAGATTTTGCACTAAGCTTGCCAAATTCATTTATGATAGGAATTAATGGAGTAAATACTGGATATGGAATTATAGGAACAATTTTTGGATTAAACGTCTTTGTTTGGTTGCTTTACAATTATTTTAAGGATAAATTTTCACCTTATGATATTAGAGATGCAGTAAAAGGGATCATACTTGTTCTTTATTGGTATTTAGTTATTTTTTGTCTCTATTTGATACTAGATAGTTACATCAGCCATTATATGGTGATTCGAGAAATGTGGAATCAAGAAATGAGGGGGCTAATTCTAGAAGGAATTTTCAGATGGGTATCTCTAGAAAGTGTGCTTCTAATCACAGCAATATTTTATACTCACAAATATAGAAAACAATACTACAGAAAGAATGATGCAGAACAAGAATCATTCTTAATAGATAAAATAGGCATGCTTGTTGTTGTTTTCATTTTATCTGGATTCATATCAGCAGGTCCAGGTATGGGTATATTGATGTTAGCAATTGGGATAGGGGTATTCTTTCTCACAAAATTCACTGGTAAAGCCTGGCTTTTAGGTTTGATAGCAATTCTCTTGCAGCTGGGATCTTTATTATCTAAAATGACTGAATCTTTTCAGTCTAATCAATATCACAGAAGATTGATAATTTTCGGAATTGAAACAAGTAACATAGATGATTATTTAATTTTCGTAGCAATTTTAACTCTCGGTTTAGCTATAGTTTGGTCAGTAATATGCATAAAAAAGCTAAAGGAAAGTGGATATAAGCTCTTTCCACGTCTTAGTGCTCCAAAGGGAAAAAGCGCATGGATTTCCATGGGTTTAATAATTCTCACATTAGTAGCAGTACTTGGAACACAACCTCAAAAAGTTCTATATGAAAGTACCTTTAATTTTAATGAGGAAGTAACATATTATGAATTTAATCAATCGTTTAAATTTCAAAGGATGGGTAAATTATCTATATCAATTTACACTTATATAGAAGAAACTAATCGTCATCTTGCTGGCAGTTGGTATCTAATGTGGACTCCAACAGGAACTTTCAGAACCTTCAGAATTGAAGGTAATTTTGATGAATACACAACGCCGAGTTATTTAGGTCAATTTAATTCATATGATCAATTTAATGTGTCAATTAAGTTCATATCATTAAGAATTAATGGATCAGGTATTCTAACATATCATCTTATATTATATAATAT
>BPTK01000030.1 GCA_023705905.1 Candidatus Heimdallarchaeota archaeon | reverse complement strand
TATCAAAAAACAAGGAAGGAGATTATTAAATGGCAGTAGATGAGCATAATGAAGACATTCTCTTAAAAAAATGGAGAGCACAATTATCTAAGGGAGTCTTAGAATTCCTTGTGCTCATTTTACTGCAAAAGGAAAGATATGGATGGGATATCTTACAAATGGTCAGGTTGTTACTACCTGCAACTGAACCTCCTTTGACAGATGGAACGATATATAATGTATTGACAAGATTGAAACGAAAGAGTTTAGTTACGTATCAAAATAAAACTGTTGATGGAAGAATGAGAACTTATTACAATCTTTCAGAAAAAGGTGAGGTTCTCTTACAGGTCATGAAAAAAGACTGGGAACAATTGTTTGCTTCAATTTCAGAAGCAGAGGAAATGGGTGAGAAATAAACTAATAGTCTGAGTGTTCAGTTCGATCAATTATTTCATTCTGAAGTTTTTCCCCAAGATTGATAAAATAATCACTGTACCCTGCAACACGAACAATCAGATTTCTGTACTCATCTGGATTTTTCTGAGCCTTCCTCAATGTTTCAGCTGATACTACATTGAATTGAATATGATGACCGTCCATCTTAAAATAAGCTCGAATTAGATGAAGCAATTTCTTTAAACTATCTTCATCTTCCAGAAAAATTGGTGTAAATTTCTGGTTTAACAATGTCCCTCCAGTTCGCAAATGGTCTATCTTCGAGGCTGACTTAATAACTCCTGTTGGACCTTTTGTATCCATTCCTTGAACTGGAGAAACGCCCTCTGATAATGGTTGGAATTCTTTTCTTCCATCAGGAGACGCTTTAACTACGCTTCCAAAATAGATATGAACTGTTGTGGGGAGTAGATTAATTCTATAATGACCACCTTTTGTATTTGGTCTCCCATTTACTATGGCAAAGTAATCCTCAAACACTCTTTTCATTATTTCATCTGCATAATCATCATCATTACCATATTTGGGTGTTTCCCGAAGTAATTTTAATCTAAGATCTTCATTATTTTCGAAGTTATTCCCCATACTATCTAGAAGTTCCCTCATGGTTACAATCTTGTTATCAAAAACATTGTATTTAATAGATGAGAGAGAATCAGTTACACTTCCCAGTCCTACACCTTGAATATATGTAGTGTTATATCTTGCTCCTCCATCATTATAATCCTTACCTCTTGCGATGCAATCATTAATTAATATGGACATAAATGGTGAAGGAAGATATTGAGCCCATAATCGTTCTATTATGTTATTTCCCTTGATTTTAATGCTGATGAAATACCTAAGTTGTAATGCAAATGCAGTAAATAGGTGATCAAAATTTTCGAAGCTTTCTGGATCATCTGTTTTGAATCCTATTGTTTTTCCCGTTCTGGGGTCTATACCTCCGTTAAGTGCTAGTTCTAAAATTTTCATCAGATTGAAATATCCAGTTAAGATATAAGCTTCATTTCCAAAAGCCCCAGTTTCTACGCAACCACTTGCACCGCCATTTCTGGCATCAATAAGCGATTTACCTTGAATAAGCATTTCCTGAATTATTGCATCTGTATTAAAAATAGAAGGTTGTCCAAATCCAGTTTTTACAATCTTCAAAGCTCTGTTCAAGAACTTATTAGGTGTTTTACTACTGATTTGAACCATTGAGCTAGGTTGAAGGATTCGCATTTCTTCAATAACATCAAGAAGTATATAGGAGAGTTCATTGACTGCATCAGATCCATCTTCTTTTAATCCACCTAGATTGATCAAGCAGAAATCAGTGTAAGTGTTACTCTCTTCTGCTGTGACACCTACTTTAGGAGGAGCTGGTTGATTGTTAAACTTAATCCAGAAACATTGTAAAAGTTCCTTTACATCTTCTGGTGAGAGAGAACCATCTCTAATATCTCGTTTATAGAATGGATAGAGGTTTTGATCCAATCTTCCAGGATTGAACGAATCCCATGTGTTGAGTTCTGTTATTACACCTAGATGTATGAACCAATAATGTTGCAAAGCTTCCCGCATATTTTTGGGTGCATTAGCAGGAACATTAAAGCACACTTCAGCAATTTTTAGAAGTTCTTCCTTTCTTTTTGGGTCTTCTTGCTTTTGAGCTAATTCCATTGCATACTCAGAGTATCTTATTGCGAATGCCATTATTGCATTTGCGGAGATTATCATCGCATTTAGTTCTTCTTTCTTGCTAAGCGCATCAGGATCTTCCCAAAAATCAATCATGTTAAGTGTGTTTTTAATTTGTTCAATAAAATCTAACATACCATTAGAGAATATCCTCTTCCCTGCAACTGTATGTCCTGGTGCCCTCTGTTCCATAAATTCTGTAAATACTCCAGCTTCATATGCATCCTTCCATTTACTTTCAACATTGGCAAATATCCTATCTCGAATCGATCTTCCTTTCCAAAAAGGTATAATGAGTTCTTCTGTGAGTTTCTTAGTTTTTTCATCTACAGAAAATGATATTTTAGATCTAGAGTCCAAAATTTCTAAGTCTTTAATCGTGTGGGTGCATATTTCAGGATAGGTGGGAGTCGCAACTGGCTTGGGTCCTCGTTCTCCAACAATCAGTTCGCCTTCATTTATGCAAAGCTCTTTATTTTCTAATATGTACTTGAACGCTAATGCTCGTGCTACTGGTACTGAAACCTTTTCTACAACACCACTTTTGTAAAATTCAGTTAATAGTATTGCCCGTTCAAGTGAAAGTGTTGGTTGTGAGTTTAAACTCTGTTCTCTTAATTTTTTGACTCGTTCATTCATTTTTACCCACCAATTTTAACCTTAAGATTGAATGTTTCAAGCTTTTCTTTTATTTGAAACATCCTTTCCTCTGATGGAGGACTAATATTATTTAATAAATACTGTTTTCCCAATCTTCGATATTTCTCTTCACCCATCTGATTATATGGGAGCAAATCTACTCTTATAATGCAATTTAATCCAGAGACATACTCACCTAACTGCAGAATATTACCTGTTGTATCTGTTATGTTAGGAATTATTGGGATTCGAACAACTACTTGTTTTTGTTTCTCACAAATATATTCAAGATTCTGCTGGATTATTTCATTTCCAACACCAGTATATTTCTCATGCTCTTCGTTCATCATTAATTTCAAATCATAAAGAAATAAATCTACATTGTCAATTACTGTATCAAGTATTTGCTTTGATGCATACCCAGAGGTGTCAATGCATGTGTGGATACCATTTTTCTTACATTCTTTCAGTAAAGAAGCAAGGAATTCTGGTTGCATCAAAGACTCTCCTCCCGAAAATGTCACTCCACCACCCGATTCATCATAAAAAATCACATCTTTCAGTAGTTCATCCATAACATCCGAAACTTGAACTTCTCTACCGATTATATCTTTGTCACACTTCTTGCCAGTTCCCGAAAGTATCATAGATGTAGATTCAATCTTTTCAGGATTGGAATTTTTGCTTTCAGGATTATGACACCACCAACAACTAAGCGGACATCCTTTAAAAAAAACTGTAGTTCTAATACCTGGCCCATCATGTACAGCGAAGTGCTTGATATCAAAAATCACACCAGTTTCTTTCGGCATAAAATATCTTCCTTTTCAAGGTCTAAAGAAAAGATGGAACGTAGTAATATAAATCTAGTCGTTTTTTGATAAGAAATAGAGATACTTTAATTGTTTAAAGAATAAGTTTTTTATTTGGTAAGTTTTTTTCTTAGTTATGAAAAAAGGACTGAAAATTTTTCTAATTATTTTTACTGTAGTCATTATTTTAGGTGGAGCTTTTGGTGGTACTCTATTCTTCTCATACAAGAATGTTTCATATTCAGTTGATGATACTATAGTAGATAATAACATTCTAGATTTTTTGCTTATTTTCCCTATATTTGATTACACTGGCTTCATTGTTACAAAAACTCCAATTGAAATAGTCAACGGTGGTTTATATGAATTTCAAGACATTGTTGTAACAGTAAAAGTTTATGGTACAAATTTCCTTATTAGCAGCTTAAATGGTCTTCTTCTAGCTGAAGGAGAGAATTTGCTAGGAAATATAAAACCTGGATCAAGTTGGTCAGGATATATTGAAACAAATATAACAAAAGAGATAGTAGTATTAGCTATTCAAGATGGAGATCTAGAAATTGAAATAGGAATAAGTTTACTCATCAACTTCTATGTTTTCAAATATAGTCTTGTCTTTAATGCTACAGAGATAGTAGCTTGGGATTCTCCTTTTGGAATCTAATACCCTCTTTTTTCTCTTTTATAGTTTTTTTAAAAAGAATAATCAATTGAAAAACTAATATAGTCCTATACTTCTTTGAGATTGATATTATG
>BPTK01000029.1 GCA_023705905.1 Candidatus Heimdallarchaeota archaeon | reverse complement strand
TTAATGCATGATGCAACTGAAGGTGGAGTATTTGGAGCTTTATCAGAAATTGTAGCGTATACAGATGTTGGAATAAGATTAGAAGAGGATCCACCAATTTCAAGAGTAACAAAAAAACTAGCTGAGAGATTGAATTTCAACCCATACAAGCTAATTTCATCAGGTGCAATAATCTTATCCACAAACAATGAAAAAGCCTTAAAGATAGTTGAATATTGCAATATGAACAACATTCCATGTAAAATAGTAGGGACCGTTATCAAAAACAAGGGAGAGGTTATCCTAGATAATCTAACCGCCTTAGATAAACCAGATGGTGATGATATCTTAAAAGCTTTAGAAGAATTGGAGAAATTTCAAGATGTCTGAACATACTAAGAATAGTGCTAATAGTGAACTTAGCGAAGACAAGTGGGGAGCAGAAGCAATTCTTAGTAAAAGTGAATGGCTAAATTATAAGGCAATAAAAAAAATCAGAATTCCAAAGAAATATCGAATAGCTCCTCTTGATTTAGAATTGAGAAAAAGCAGAACTGTAATGGAATCAAAATTACTAACATCCGCAAAAAAAAGTGGTGTACTAACTCCTTATGTATTTGAGATTGACATAGTTAATACAACTATAATTATGGAGGATATTGAAGGGGTATTAATCAAGGATATTTTAGATAGTGAAGTGAATTTGCAAAAAAAACTGAACATTGTCAAAAAAATAGGGAAGCAAGTGGGAAAATTGCATAATAATGACATTATTCATGGTGATTTAACAACTAGCAACATTCTAGAATTCGATTCTAAATTAGTTTTCATTGATTTCGGACTTGGTAAGTTTTCTAGTGCTATAGAAGATAAAGCAGTGGACATATTGCTAATTAAGAAGTGTTTCATAAGCACTCACACTGAATATAGTAGAGAGCTTTTCTTAGCTTTTCAAGAAGGATACAAAGAGACAACGAGTAATTTTAAGACTATTTTTAAAAGAGCTGTGAAAGTTGAAGCAAGAGGTAGGCATCTAAATGAAAAACAACTTATCGGTGATTATCTTTTCTAGCTAATGGAGAAACTGATTGCATGTCTTGGATCATTTCCCAAGCTCTTTTTGCGTACAATTCTTGTTGGTTCCAATTTCCTTCAATCTTACCGATAGTACTTAATCTACCTAGTCTCTTCCTAATATCTGGAAAAATTGGTTGATAAATAGAATCTGCTAATGCTGTTCCAGGCAATGGCATGAAAACATGAGCTCGAATTATAGCTTGTTTTTGAACTAAATTTTCAATGATCTGAATTGTTTGTTCTTCATCATCTTCTGTTGCCCCTGGTAATCTAATAATTATATCTACTACAGGTGTAAATCCTGTTCCAAGTAAAACATCTATGGCTGAAACAGCTTCTTCAACAGTGTGCCCTCTTCTAATTTCCCTTAATACCTTATTACTACCCGATTGGAGACCGATTGAAATTCGTCTATTTGCAATAAGAGGTTTAATCTTTGTTAGGAGGTCTTCAGAAACAGTTTCAGGTCTTACTTCTCCAGGAAATGTTCCGTAAAAAATATTTCTAATTCCTTTAATAGATCGTAAGCCCTCTAACAATTGCATTATTCCTTCTTGGTTTACTGATCTTGCACTTTTTGACATGTAACCAAAAGAATTTGGTGTGATAAAACGAATATCATTCAATCGTTCTGTTACCATCCATTTTACCATATCTATAATTATTTCAGGTGACCTGTGACGGATTCTATGTTTGAACAACATTGGAACTTGACAAAAGGTGCAACCAAAAGCACAACCTCTTGTGATCTCAAGAGGAGGATATAGCTTTCGTTTTTTTGATAGAAAAGGGTAATCATCCAAAATTATAGGAGGTGGTCTAGATGTATAAGATACAGTAGTTTCGTTTTCCAGAAAAGCGATTCCGGGGGTTTTGTAAATGTCCTCTTTCTCTAGAAAACTTTTCAGGAAGAAAGGAAGGGAATATTCTGCTTCTCCTATAAAAGAGAAATCAAAGCCAAATTTCAATGTTGTAAGCGGGTCACCTGTGGGATGACTTCCTCCAGCAATAAAGATCACTCTATGTATTTCATCTGTTGAAAGTGATGTATAGAATGTTTTCATTTTTGCATAAATTTCTTCTAATTGACTTGTTCGGAAGGAATAAGCTATTATTAATTTAGTATATTTCTTTAAGAGAGATTTAATATCATTACTAGATAGGTCTTCAGTAATTATTTGATCAAGATCCTTTAAATTTGCATCTTCATCAATAGTTGCAATAAGGGAAGTTAAACTGTAAAAGTTCTTTTTACGAATATCAAACACAATTGCAACTGAATTAGTGGACATAACTATCTCCAATTAACTATTACATCATCTGGTCTATAGTGTTGATCTACAAGTGTTTCGCTTAATTTTGTTCTGTTTCCAGAATTATACATAATTAATCCTAACCACGCAATCATAACCCCGTTATCTATTGCTAGATTTGCATCTAATCCCGTAAACTTCACACCATTTCCATGGGAAGCAGACATATCTTGTAGCATTTCCTTCAATCTTTTGTTTGAAGCTACTCCACCACAAACAAGAACTTCAGATTTATTAGTATGAGCTAAAGATCTCTCTGTCACTTCAACTAACATAGCAAATACTGTCTCCTGTAAACTATAAGATAAATCTGCAAGTTTATATTTATTACTCAGAAGAAGTTTTGTTACATGAGTTAGGATTCCGGAGAATGAGACATCCATACCTTTGATTACATAAGGAATATGTATGTACTCCGTTCCTTTTTCTGCTTCCAATTCTATTACTCGTCCCATTGGCATTTCTTTGTCACTTAAACCTGCATTTCTACCGAAAACATCTAGACAATTACCAACTGGAATATCCAAAGTTTCTCCAAAAACGCGATATCTCCCATGGGAGTAAGCTATAACCTGAGTATTTCCCCCAGACACATAGAGAACAACGGGGTCATCCAAATCTCCAACCAACCTTCCTATTTCTACATGAGCTATAGGATGATTAACAGCAATTAATGGTTTTCCTGTAGTCAAAGCAAGTGTTCTAGCAGCAACAGCTCCTACCCTCAAACAGGGTCCTAAACCAGGTCCTTTGGTAAATGAAATCAAATCAATATCTTTTGGCTTAAGGTTTGCTTCTACGTAAGCATCTTTTATTGCATCTGCAATATATAAAGAATGGAATTCAGATGCTTCTCTTGGGTGGATTCCGCTACCATGTGGTGGTTTATACGTTCTTCTAACATTAGCTAATATATCGCCAGTATCAGAGATAATACCTATTCCCAATTTATCTGCAGAGCTTTCAATGCCAATAGAGATCATTTATGAAAAACGCAAGCATTCATCTTTTAAAAACCTATTTTTCAGAACTTTTTAGATACATTTAATACTCTTAACTAGTAGAGTTTTGCTAATGCCAGAAATTATACAAATCATTTTTCCATGGGATAAGAACAGTACTATAAATAAGAAAAAGAACTATGAATTAGGAGAGTTTATTTCTATTTTATTTGTGTTTTTTTATTACCTTCTATACATGTTTGGTATGTCTGGCGGAATGTATCCTTTTCTAAGATCTGCAGATCTCCAGTTCTTGGAGAAAATCAGCGATGGTGTTATTATTTTAGGTTACATTGCAAATAGATGGTGGTTAATCTTTGTTCTTTTCTTTGTGTTTCTTAGCATTACAATCCTTTTGACATTCCTATTAACACGCACTAAATTCAATAAATTAAGAGTTTACAATGAGTATCTAAAGACAGATATGAAAAGTTTGGGAAAACTAGACAAAATTCAAGTCATTGCTTTAGATATAGGAATTATAACTCTTTTTGCAATACTTATTTTCATTACATTTGAATTAATTACAATGGCAATTACAACCATAGTTCTGTCCTTCTTTATTTCGAGTTTTATAACTAATTACACGTTTCAATCTTTTGGTTTGGTTTATCTTATATTCTTGGTTGTCCATGTTCTTGTATTTCCTCTCTTAGTCTTTCTGTATAATTTTCAATCAAAAAGAAGAATAAAGGTAACATCTGAAACAGATATTAATGAGTTCCTAAAAGGGGATGGAGAAGTAGACATGGATAAATGGAAGGCAAAAACATGGGGGAAGAAACCTTATAGTTATAATTGGGAAGACGACGATTATGTACCCATTACTTGTTTTTCTTGCGGTTCTATAATTTCTAGTAATTTTTCCGAATGCCCTATATGTAATGCTGATCTGTTAAAAGAAATCGAAGAAATAGATGCAGAATATGCTGCTGAAGATTTTGAAGAAGATTCAGAGAGAACAGAAGATAAAAACAATCAAGATAAAGTTTCGGAAGATAGAGAGGAATTGCAGGAAAAAATGGAAAATAAATCAAGTAAGTAACTTTCTATCCTGATCCAGCTAGTAGAATAGTCAGAACGATAAAGCCGATTATCATAGTCAGTAAGAATGAAGTCATGCACAAATTTTTACGTTTCGCCTTTTTCAAGCATTTGGGGCACAAAGTTAGTTTCTGTTCTTCTTTTTTTTTTGGAAGAAACATTGAAGAAACCGCATTAGTATGCCAGTAAGTCTCTGCGCAATCATGACAAATATTAGCCCCACAACCATCACACTCTTTGAAAGATTCTGTTGATTCATGGATATAACAGTATTTTGTCATTCAAATCACATTTAGCGCCTCAGCCAAAAGTCGATCATCATTCTTCAGATCGTTGCAAACACATCATTGGCACATGTAATTTATTCAAATGAGTTTTAAAGAATTACGATTTAGTTGTAACCATAGAAACGATTTTGTCTACAACTAGTTTTCTCACGGTATCTAGTGGGTTTAAATCTCTACTAGTTTCAACAATAGGAAGCTTCCGAATTCGTGTTTCACTAACGATGTGGTCATGTATTTTTCTTATATCATTAAAATGACTGATTAAAACATCCTTTTCTTTTGTGTACTGCGAACTAAGATTTTCCTTATGAAGTAAGGGATCGGGAACTGAAATTGTCATGTATAATACATTTGGTTGTGAGAGGATACTTTCATCAAACAAAGCAGGCAGAAGATGCTCACCTTCAATTACGATAGACACAGATTCAGTGGATGCTCTCGAAAGCACAGCTTCAACACCCAGATTAACATATTTAGAGTGATTTTCAAATCCTAGTATCACTTCCTCAAACCGACTACTATAAATCGGTCGCAGAGTCTTATAAGCACTATAAGAGGGTGAATGCAATTCTGGCATAACTTCAACGGATAAAATTTTCCGTAAAATATCTCTCACTACATCGGTTCCTATAACATGTTGAATACCAAGATCACCTGCAATTTTTTGCGCAAGAGTGCTTTTTCCAACACCTATTGCACCTGCAATGAGAATCCATAAAGGCATGTTTGATGCTTTCCACTTTTCAACAAGTATGTACTTATCCGCGCATTCTTTGTTGTAATTGGATTCTAGAATATCAAAAACAATATCATCAAGTTTTACTTTTTCAATGGTATCCTCTTCAAGTTTAGAGAGATCACTATGAATTTGATTAGAAATTTCATAACCAGTCGAAGAAGGGATTCCCAACAACCTAAGTTTCTTAGCTAATATTCCTCGAGAAAATAACCTTTTGTCTCTATCTTTAATAAATATTAGACGTTCTGTTTCCATAAAACTGTACCTTCAATTTTCTCAATTTAACGTTATAAAAATATTACTCAAATTCCTATTTAAAAGCACCGGATAGTGAAAGAAGAAAGAAAAAAAGTGAACTTTCATAAAATAAATTCTTCGAAGAAACAGTTATATTATTAGAGGGGATTACTATTTTAGGTCAATATGAATGTAAATCACCCTGATAATTTCCTCAAAATTCGACTTGGAAAAGACAGGTATGAATATTTCTCAAAGGGTATATTGTCAACTTCTTTACATTCTATTGGAATGGATTCCAAGCTTATTTTTGAAATAGCGAGTAATGTAGAGCATGTTGTTAGTGAGGCCTCAGAAACCATTGGGAAGGAAAAATTAGTTCAAATAATAACATCCGAAATTGAAAATGCTGACCCTAAATTGGCAGAGAGATATAGCGTATTTGAGGGAGAGCAAATTTACAAACCTATCATCGTTTTGCTTGCTGGAGTTCCAGGTATTGGGAAGAGTACCATAGCTTCACAGTTGTCCCAACGATTGGAAATCTCTCACATCATAGGTACAGATATGATAAGACAAGTTCTTAGACAAACTATTTCATCAAAACTGATTCCAGAGCTTCATTCAAGCAGCTATGAAGCTTATAAAATGTTGAAACCTAAAATTAATCCCATTCTAAGACAGTCCATAGTAGGATATGAAGAACAAAGTCGTCATGTTATTGTAGGGGTTGAATCTGCAATTCAAACTGCTCTTTATTCAAGAGAAAATTCAATTATTGAAGGTGTTCATTTAGCACCAAATATGCTAAATCCAACAATATTAGCTGAAGCACATGTTATATTGATTCTGTTATATCTCGAAGAGGAAGAAGAGCATAAAAGAAGAATCCAAGCAAGAGGTACCGAAGTAGAATTTAGAAAATCAGACCGGTATATAGATGCTTTTTCTGAAATCAGGAATATTCAAACCTATCTTGTTGAAGAAGCAACAAAAGCAAAAATCCCTATAATCGAAACATCTGAGAGTGGTGATGCATTGAGAAAAATCTTGGATAAAGTCTGGGAGAGGATAGTAATGCTTGATAAACAAGAGAAAAAAGCAGAAAAGAAAAAGAAGAAGACAAAAGCTTCCGATTAATCAGTGAATTTCTTTTTACAGTTCAATGTCGGTATAGAGGGTAATTGGATTTCGAAAACAACAACTGGAACCCAGATTTGGTTCAATTCCAATACACTAGGATGAATCTCTCCAATAACACCACATATTTTTTCTGCAATTAGTATCTTTCCACTTCTCCCTTCTGTAAAAGCTGGGTGTGAGATAGGTTCAATTTTGTACTCTGTATCAAGCAGATCTAGCATCATGTGTAATCGCTTGTGAACATCTTCAAAGCTAGCCTCTGCACCTGCAAAAGCATAAGACGCATGCGTCTGAGTTAAAACTCTTTTGCCTTGAATCTTAACTACTTCACCTACCTCAAAAATTGATTGAGGATAGGTTTCATGAGTATTCTTTGACAGAACATTGATTAAGAGAGGAAAGAGTCTGTCTCTTAGCACACTGTATGTTAAACTAACAGGATTTTGCAGTTTGACTAAGTCTACTTTCGTCATATTAACGTTGGTCGTCAATATTGCTGGTTCAGTTAGTATATTGGAGAATATCTCGATTCCTCCGGAGCCTACAAGAATACTTCGCACCTTATTTTCGCTTTCAGTCTCCGGTAGAAGCCCACCTGTAGTAATAACTTTCCACTTTGTTGCTCCAAGTTTATTGTAATCTAAAGCTATAGCAATTTCTTCTGCAATATCTACCCAGTGAAAAACATCCTTCCGATAAGGTGGAATTTTCACTTTAAGATTGGCTTTACCTAGGGATTCACATTCAAATCTTCTTTCCCTTAATTTATCTGTTCCTGCATCAGAAGTTAGTTTAACACCCAGATATTTGTTAATTGTATCCAAATCTACTATTATCTCTTCTTTCTCGAGAAGTGGAGTTATATCATTTTCATCTCTGATTTCTGGAGGATAAACTATCTCAACACTATAGATATCTGCACCATAATCCGCCATGGTTTGACATAATATATTTAGAACAACATTAACTGTTTCATAATTTGTTCCAGTTACTTCAATGAGAAACTCTTTGGTATCTTCAGTTATTCTTCCTACATCATTACTATTTATCACAGGAGGGAGAGAAAGAGTTGTGCCATTAGCTGATAGGAGGATTGGATAATGTCCATATCCTTTTACAATATCACCAAATTCAAGTCCCTTTTCATGTTCTTCCAATATTGTTGGTAAGTCCATTTCTTCTTCATGTTCTAAAGGTACAAATTTGTGTGATTTATCAATCACTTTGTATTCAATAGGTGATTCGATCATTGAAAGATTATACATTCCAATAGATGATCTTTTTCTTTTTCTTCCATAAGAATTATCAATTTTTTCTGAATGTTGCATCAGTTGTTTGATAGAGTAATCAGTGAGATCAAGGTTCTTTGCTATAGCACAAGCAATGTATGGACGAGTAGATGCAAGCGCTGAATCTACAACTACTTTATAGTCACTTTTATTGACTTCATAATCAGGTATTCCAGCTTCTTGCTCAAGTATGCCTTTGATATCCCTTACCATTCCTTCAGCACACCATAGATCAGGTCTATTACTAGTTTTTATATCGATTACTAGCATATCTTCTTCTTCAACAAAATCATCGATTTCTGACTTTGCAAATGATAGAAGATTATCTAATTCTTCGATAGTAACATCTATCCCTAGTAATTCTTTCATTTTTGTATAACTTGTTTTTATTGAAACCATATTATCACCTTAAGACATCTTTGCTGAACGTAACCATTCCATTTTATGACTGAATAATTCTCTTATGTCAGTTATTCCATGTTTCACCATGAAAAGTCTGTCAATACCCAAACCCCAAGCAATGACAGGAACATCAATATTGAAAGGTCTAACAACTTCTGGTCGAAAGATTCCAGCTCCACCAAATTCAATGTTACCCAATTTAGGATCTCGAACACTAAGCTCTACAGAAGGTTCTGTGAAAGGATAATAATCAGGTTTGAACAAAAATTTGTCAGTTTCTGCTATTTCTAGAGCAAAAGTTTCTAATATACCCAACAAATCTCTGAATGTTATAGAGGGGTCTGCAACAATACCTTCAGCTTGATTGAATTCTGAAAGGTGAGTTGCATCAACTGTATCTGGTCGAAAACATCGAGAGATACTGAAGTATTTAGATGGTATGGGTAGATTGACTAGTGTTCTAGCACTAACTGAAGTTCCTTGAGCTCTAAGAACTAATCTTGCACTTTTCTCAGGAGACCATTTGTATCTCCATCCTTTACTTCCAGTATCATACCCATCCTCATGAGCTTTCTGAACTAGTTTGACATGATTCTCTTTAGGAAGTTTTCCTAGTTTTGGATTAGCAATTCTATATACATCGGACCATTCTCTAGCAGGATGATCTTGCGCTTGAAAAAGAGCGTCAAAATTCCAGTACTCCAGCTCAACTATGGGACCACGCATTTCTTGAAATCCAAAAGCAGCTAGTTTTTGTTTTACTTCATCAAGAAATTGTGCATATGGCTGTTTTCTACCAGGATAATATTTGGGGGGAGCACCATCAAGATTGTAAGATCTTAGTTTTGTTGTCTTCCATGACCCATCTCTTATCATTGCAGGTGTTAAGCGACTTATATCGACAGATTCTGTAATCATAGATTTGCTTTCGGAATAGGGAATTACAATTTTTAAAATTGAATCCTTTATTTCCTGAACAAAAGCAAGATTTCGTTGAATCAATTCCTTTTGATGTTTAGTAATATCTACTTCGTTGCCTTTTGATAGCTCTTTTAACACTTCTTGCATAGTTTTGTTTATATCAGCTTTTTCATCAAGCAAAGACAGTTTACCTTTAATGATTTGCAGTATTCCTAGTTTCTTCAAATATCCAATACCTGCATTCATTTCTTGTTTATCACAATCTAAGATTTTCTCTAGCTCACTGAAATTGAGCGACTGTTTATTCAAAAGCGCAGTTACAATCAGTCTTTCAATCAGTCCTTTCTCGGCAGCTTGTCTTCCAGCGTCTGTTAATTCATACTTCTGATTTACTATAGTGGTTCGTTCAACAAACGCATTTGAAATTAAGAAAGAAAGAAAGTATTCCATTTTTCCACGATCAAGTTGCATTACTTTCTCAAGTTCTTTAATAGAAATTTCTTTTAAAGAACTAATTTTTTTATACAATTTGATGGCTTCAGGTGGTAAAGCTACTTTATCTTCTAAATTACTCATTGTTTACCTCTCCTAATTACATAGTTTAAAAAAATAATTACTGTTAACTTGTTTAGTTTGGGGTTTTCAAAAGAAGTCATAGAAATTCCAAGTCACGATACGCCCCATCAAGTTTAGTTTAATAATTCTTATCGTGAAATTATATAAAAGTTTCTTCTAGAGATTGAGAAACTGTAAAATTTTAGTAATCAGAATCAGAATTAGAATCTTCTAAATCCTCATATGAATCCTCGTCAAAATCTTCTTCGTCATCAGCGAAGCCACTTTCCGCGAGCTCTTCTTGATGCTGATCTAAGATTTCATCTAAATCATACAATTGATCCAAATCATCTTCCGAACTAACTTCGATCACTAAAATCCATCCATCTTCATATGGACTTTCATTTAGAAGTTCCGGAGATTGTCTTAATTCTTCATTGACTTCTGTAATTTTACCTCCAATTGGAGACATAATGACTAAAGTATCTTCAATTGAATCAATTGAAATTAGTTCCTCGTCTTTCTCAAATAGATATCCTGTTTCAGGTAAAGTAATTGAGATAATATCATCGAGAACATACTGAGCATAGTCTGTTATTCCAAGTTTGAATATACCCCTACCGGTATCCTCTAACCAAACAGAAGTAGATTGATATAGATATTGTTCTGGAAATCGAAAGCTGCGTTTCATGTCAATCTAACAACTCGTTTCTATACTGTTTTTGAAGTTTTCCTTATTTATGTTTTTTTCTGAAAATCAAATGGCAATAATGCTGGGATGAAAAATTTGTAGAAGTATGTTTGGTATTTCGGTTATATCATTGATAATAATATGAGGTTCTACACTTTCCAAGGGAAATCGATTCACTTCTGGATACTCTCCTAAAATGGCAATTGTTTTTATTCCAGCACCTTTTCCTGCCAATATATCTGTTATGAAGTCACCTACTATTGCTGCTTTATCTTTTTCTACGTTGAGAGCTTTTAAAGCAAGTAAGAGTTGATCAGGATTAGGTTTGGTTAATTTTACATCATTTCTTGTGTAAATACAATCAAATTTAGTGTAAATCTCAGGAAAATGTTTTTTCAGAGCACGAGTAGTGATTTTTGAAGCAGATGTAACTAAAGCTAAACCGAATCCTTGGTTTTTAAGATATTGAAGTGTCTCTAACACACCATTTAGAGGCACAATTCTGAACTTTTTTCTAGATATGAGCAATAAACCTAAGCGGAACATCACTCTTGCTGTTTGAAGACGATTAAGACCGCAAACTTGACAAACTTGAATTATGCCTTTAAGCATAAATGAGTTACTTCTACCCCCATGCACTAGAAGTAAAGAGGAACTCTTCTCCTCAATTGCGGTTCTGTTATAATCTGGTTTGATAGTTGAGATTATGTTTTCTAAAGGATCAATCCATCTAGATTTTAAACTAAGAATAACACCATCCATATCAAAAAGGAGAGCATAATTTTTCCAGGTGGATTGTTCGTTCATAATACCAATACCCAAGGAATTATGCAATGAAGTCCTTTTATATTTACTCTTTTCACCTATCTAAGACGTTTTCTTAGTATGAAAGTATTGTCAACTAGTTCGAACAGTTTCGAAAGTGTTTCTTCAATGGGAGATTTATTGAAGTATTCTAGAGAGACGCTAATAGTTACTTCTCTATAATCCTTAATGAATTTGTAGAGTTTTTGACTAAAGCTATCTAACTTCGCAACGTCTTTCTCTTTTACAGGATTAACAGAGAGAGGATGAAGAGTCCAGATGAAGAGGTCTTCTGAGAGTCTATCAATGATAGCTCTGGAAGCTTGTTCAAAAACATCGGTAATACCATCCCATTGTCCTCCTAAGGTGCCTTGGAATTTCTTTGTGAACCAGCCAATGAAACTAGCTAAACCTTCTTCAACATCAACTGAGATATCGGCTGTGCTGAAGAGATAAATAGTTAAATTTTCAGTTGAAGAACTTGAAACACAGAACTGACCATAATCAATTTTACGAACCGCTTGAGCTTCTCCACCGCTTATTTCTCCACCCATGCCTGATACAGCTTGTAAGAAGCCAGATACTAGAGAAGAATCTACGGTCATGGATCCACCCAAATCCCATTCATAAACAGGTAGTCCAGTTTCATTATGAACTACTATTACTTTTCTCAATGAAAGAACGCTTGTAAGAATCTTTGATATTTTGTCCAAGTATCGTTTCTTCTTCGCGCTTCTTCTTTGTTTATTAGGTCTGATTTTGGCAAAATATACTGTCAGGGAGATGAATAAAATAGCAATAAGTGCTAAACCAACAATCATGTAAACAGTAAATTCTTGGAAGAAATAGGTCATCAATGTAGCAAAGTCAGGAGATATTGGAAGTAGAGCTGGATTATCGCTCACTGTTTTAGACTCTATAACGGCCCCATTGGTTGGTTCATATATAACCGTGTAAAATATTTCTCCTACCATCCAAGGAATATAAATTTCATCAGATAAGCCAGTGTAATCACTCCCTATTTCAACTTGTATGGAATAAGTGACCTCTGTACCATTTGCAAAAACAAATGTGTATTCAATTGTAACAAAATCGCCTACAGGAGATGGAGCATATTTGAGGTCAACTAATGATAAAGCTTGAATATCTGCTGAAGTGAGATTTGTTAAAGATATTTGAAATTGTATTGTATTTAATTGTTGGACTGTACCAACTATTTCTACATCAATGTCATAAGTTACCTTTTCAAAGACACTTATGATTACAAGCCAAGTCTGATTTTCATAACCATGTTTGAAGAAGATAAGTTCCAGTGTGAAGTTCTTCCCAGCTATAAGAGACTCATCAAAATAGACTGTAATCACATAATCAGTGCTTCTTTGTGTATAAGTAACATCCAGGATTTCAGTTGATGTTCCATTAATAATATTATAATCCATTTCTGCACTACCGATGAAATCGTGATCATCTGTCTCATAGATGATTGTGAACTCACTATCTTCATCTGCATAAATTGTATCTTGATTTTGAGATGAAGGGCCAATAGCGGTTGGATGAATATCAATAGTTATCGTTATTATCAAAGTTTGGTTCTCATAACCATGTTTATAGAAAGTAAGCTCTATTTCAAAACTCTGAACTGGAACAATACTACCGTTAATGGTAACAGTAACAATATATGCATCAAATATTGGAGTTAAAACAACATCGAGTATTTCTGAAGATGTACCATTAATAAGAGAATAATCAAGTTCAGCACCAGCGATGAAGGTATCTTCAACAGTCTCATAGATGATAGTGAATTCTCCATTTTCATCTGTATAAACAGAGTCTACAGTAACAGAAGTTGGATCAATAGCGGTTGGATGAATATCAATAGTTATCGTTATTATCAAAGTTTGGTTCTCATAACCATGTTTATAGAAAGTAAGCTCTATTTCAAAACTCTGAACTGGAACAATACTACCGTTAATGGTAACAGTAACAATATATGCATCAACTATTGGAGTCAAGGTAACATCGAGTATTTCTGAAGATGTACCATTAATAAGAGAATAATCCATTTCTGCACTACCGATGAAATCATCTTCAACTGTCTCATAGATGATTGTATATAGTCCATCTTCATCAGTATTAATGGTGGTTTCATCGTCAGAAGTTGGATCAATAGCGGTTGGATGAATATCAATAGTTATCGTTATTATCAAAGTTTGGTTCTCATAACCATGTTTATAGAAAGTAAGCTCTATTTCAAAACTCTGAACTGGAACAATACTACCGTTAATGGTAACAGTAACAATATATGCATCAA
>BPTK01000028.1 GCA_023705905.1 Candidatus Heimdallarchaeota archaeon | reverse complement strand
TAATAAGAGAATAATCCATTTCTGCACTACCGATGAAATCATCTTCAACTGTCTCGTAGATGATTGTATATGCCCCATCTTCATCAGTATAAACAGAGTCTACAATGTTAGAAGAAGGATCGATAGCTGTTGGATGATCGATTATGGTAATGGTTATTATCAAAGTTTGATTCTCATAACCATGTTTATAGAAAATAAGCTCTATTTCAAAACTCTGAACTGGAACAATGCTGCTGTTAATGGTAACAGTAATTACATAAGTATTAACTACTTGAGCTAAAGTAACATCTAGTATTTCGGTGGATGTACCATTAATAAGAGAATAATCAAGTTCAGCACCAGCGATGAAGGTATCTTCAACAGTCTCGTAGATGATTGTATATACACCATCTTCATCAGTATAAACAGAGTCTACAATGTCAGAAGAAGGATCGATAGCTGTTGGGTGAATATCGATGGTAATTGTAATGATGATGAAATCAGTCTCATAACCATATTTACTAAGTGTTATATTAAACAAGAACACATAACCTGTAGCATTCATTTCTATTGGATCGAAAGTAATTTCATAAAGTGATCCTACAGGTACTATTGTTATAATGAAATAATCTTGCACAGATAAGGTGCTGTTAACAGCTGCAAAATCAACATTTACATTAGCAGAGAGAATCTCTAATATGTCTAATTCATCTGTATAATTTAATAATACTTGATCCGTTGAATCGGCATAGAACGTTATATCTGTACTATCAGCATCCACTGACGTTTGTCTTTCTAGAACAAGAATATATACAGTAATTATTTGAGGTTCATATCCAGGCGCTTCTAATGTAATTATCAATTCATAATAACCTAGATCCAATATCGTAAGGATGGTTATTGTTGTAATATTGTCTAAAAAGCTGTCAGTTGGAATTACAGTTAGATTACCAGAATAGGATACTAGAGGATTAGTGATATTAACAAAAGAAATGTTGTCCCAGTAAAGAATATCTATTGACGTTCCTTCATCATAGTAAATAGTAATGTTTTGATCTGCACTATCGACTAACATTGAATCAGTGGAAATCGAAATCACTTGTATTTGTAAAGATATACTAGCATTCTCGTAACCAGTTTTTCCAATAGTGATAGTGATGTTGATTCCTACTAAGGTGGAATCATAATTAATAAATGACACATTATACCTTCCACTTCCGAGGTATACATAGCCTAAAGTGTCATTAAATGAACTTGAATTACTGGCGATTATTACGAATGATCCAATTCCGTCATCGATAAGTTCTACATTAGTTAAATCATTGAATTGAACTATGATAAAAGTAGTATAACCTACATACACTTCTGTGGGCGTTGTATCTTCTGTCAAACTAGTTTGAATAGTTAAAACACTTAATTCTCCAAGTAGAAAACTAGATTTAGTTTCGTAGTTTGATAAACTTATATCAACAAAAATGCCTATTGAACCAACTGCAGGATTATTGTTAGTTACAGTTACATAGTAAGTGTCCCCAATAACGTTGTAGCTAAAGTCGATATTTGATACATTTGCAGAAGCCACAATATTAGCTCCAAACAACGCTGTTGTATGATTTGTATCCATGAATCTGAATGAATAAGTTACATCATGGTAAAGATAAATATCTGTGGGGGTACCAACAGCTTCAACATCTGTCTTTGGAGCTGTAATTTCAAACGAATATACATCAGAGACATATACGTCAGTATAATTTGCTTGATAATCATTCAACTGTATAGCAATTTCTACAGAATAAAGTCCTGTGTAAAGATTGTTCGTCGATGTACTAATATTAAGAATAAACTGTTCTGTTGACCCTTGGTAATCAAAAGAATAATCTGCAGGAGAAGAGAGTGGAAAATCTGTTCCATTGGTAATGGTGACAGTCATATCATCAGGAACAAGACTCAAATTTGAAGAAGCTGTTACATCATACAGATTCACATAATAGATTACATTGTTAGTATAATTTGTTTGATAATTAGTATATTCAGGAATAAGATCTAGTTTATAAAAAACTGTAACGTCAAAACTTGCTGTGACATTTTCTACAAATGCGCCTGTTGCTATCATATCAAAGGTGTAAACACCCACATCTACTCCCGCGCCGATGCTATATACAATTCCAAAGAATTCATCAGTTTGGGTGAGGAATCCTGAATCAGACCATGTTCCATTGTGGAAATTAAATGATACAACAGCATCTGGCATAACATTTCTTTCTCCAGATAAATATGATTCAGATATATTGTAATAGTATGTACTAACGTTAATTGTATCTAGACCTTTTCTTGAAATATCGTTTGTTGTCCAAACATTACTTCCTGGTTCAGTTTCCCATTCATACTCAAATATTGTTTGAGATTGTACAACTATTCTTAATGTAAAATATCCAGCCTCAGTACCGTTTTGCCAGAAAACTGCTGCAGTCCAGAAACCAGCTAAATCAGAACCACTTACTGAGGGATCGAATGTGATGGTTGATTGATAATATCCTGCGCTGGAATTTGTTATACCACTTAAAGTATATGAAGATATATCAGTATAAATTTGAGGACCAAGCAATGTTCCTTTATTTGGTATAATTTGACCATTAGCATCATAAAGAGTATAATTTAAACTACCTGTGATTTCATTAACTGGAACAGTATCACCATCTGATTGAATTATTGTTTCAGCCGTGATATTAGAACCACCATATCCCGTTGAATCTGCCACATCGCCAACCCAGTACCCTAAAAAGTACCTTTCAGTTTCAGATATATCATCTGATAAAGTTAGTGAGTTAACATAATTCGGACTTGACGTTGATAATTTCCAATTTCCAGCAGAAGTATTTGTATTCAACAACAAGAGATATCCATTGGATTCCCAATTACCTGTGAGTGTATTTGTATCATTATAATAGAAAGTAAAAATACTATTCCAATCCGTAGGAGTTTGAATAAATTGTGTTCTATTTAAGTTTGAATAGGGAGAGATATCTATACCGGTTGTTGTCCAATTTATGTCCCAAAGAACATCATAGGACCAATATGAAGAATTGGATGCGCTCAGCTGAGTATAAACTTCATTTCCAGAATATGTTTTGGAAAAAGTATAACTGTTATTATAGGTTATTTGAACAGAAGTATTAGAAGATAATACATGAGTCCCAGAACCAATGATCGAAGATGTCAATGTAAGAATATCTTGACCATTTTCCTGAAGCCCTATCTCCTGAGGGTCAGAGAAAAATATTGAATTATTATTACTGTCACATGGTAATAGCTTGTTTATTAATGAGAAGTCATATCCTGTTGCAGCGCTCCATGAACCTGGAAAAAGTGTATGTCGAGTAACAGTTCTTCCATCATCATTTCCTAATGAATTTCTACCCCACTGGAAATGCCTAGAGGCATCAGTTAAGTCAATTACTGACAGATTTGCAACTATATAATATGTCCCCTTTGTAAGTTGTACATTTTCAAAGTCAAAAAATTGAAAATCTCCTGTATCGCTATAGGTAGCCCCTTGTTTGAAAGAATTACCTGTACAATTGGACAGAATAGCTGTCATATCTGGATTAACACCAGATGAATTTACTAAGAAAAGGTCTAATTCATATTCTTCTAAAGGAACCGCACCTCCATTATCGTATGTCAAAAACAAATTGCTACCAGAAAATAAAGCATAATCCCAATTAACATCAAAAGCTTGAGCAAGTGAGTAAAAGCCATTTGTAGCTAATGTTTCAAATCCATCTGTTTCATCTTCAATAGTATAATCATCGGTTAGAGATTCTATCTCAGTTATTCCATAGTTTAATGTTTCATTAGTATAATCGCCAATATCGTTTATAGTATAGCTATTATTAATTACTCCAGTATCAGCAAAATTGGTTAGATTAATTGCCCCAGAATCATAAACGGATAGTGAATCTTTTGCTGTTAACTGATCGCTTGTTTCACCCGATTGAGTAATTGGCACATAAGGAGATCCTAATTCTTCTGGTCTAACATCAGTTTTGACTGAAGAATCAGTAATCGTTATAGTAGTTACTGTATTCTGATTTGCCCCACGATTACCATTTATATTGCTTACAGCATTTCCTGCAAAGTATGCTTGACTTGTGGGGGTTATCATTGCTATTATGAAAAGTGCAAAAGTAATTTGATAATAAGATAATTTTCTTAACTTTCTTACAATAGAAGGGAGCTTCATTAATTATCTCATGTAATAGTGTCTTAAATATTCTTCGTCAAAGGCTGTACAAAAATGAGCAGTAATTTCGAAATTTTAATTGCCAGGAAATATACCTAAAATTCTTCTAAAGCCCGATGGGACAAGAATCTCTGAAACTACTATTGCTCCTTCTGTTGAAATGTCTATTAGGTTAAAACTATTTTCAATTGAAGCAGTTTTCTGAGATGAAATTGTGTTACAATTAGCAAAAGCTGTTTTTTCTACACGTGTACAGTATGCCCTTCCAAGATGTCCTGAAAGAACTAAATTCACTTCTGTATCTGTCAACATTCTCAAAACATCTCCTGCGTCTTCCAAGGCTGAAGTTTCTATTGTATTTGGTATAGGTATCAAGTGGTGATGCATTACAACTGTATGGAATTTATCTTTTTCTTGCATTTTTGTATGATATACATATCTTACAAGTCTATTTTGTGTAGTTCTACCTACAACGCCTATCTCTGTTTCTGGTGCAGATGTATTCAATACATAGAAACTTGATTCATCTTTCTCAATAGTGTCTTCTGTGTCAAAATATTTGTGTAACAGAGTTTCTCCATACCCTCGTAAATCGTTTGGCCCAGGGCAGAAAATTAATTTATCTGAATATGGAGCAAATGCTTGAACAGCAACTTCATAGTCAGCTGATCTCCCCTTTTCAGTCAGATTTCCACAGTGTATAATCACATCAGGATTTGTTGATTCAACAAGTTCCATTCCTTTCTTAAACAATTCAGACTGGTCTTTGCTGGATGCACCAAAATCAGTACCAGAGAGTTGAGCCATTCTAAGCCATTTACCTCCTGTTGAATCAACCATTCGGAAACGTCTAGTTATGGTTTTTAACTCTGTTTTGATTTCTTCTCCTGTTGTATCTTGGATTTTTACTTTAATCTCTTTTTCTGGAGTAATTTCTACATAATTAAATGAGCGCTTGCCTCCACTACGGGTCTTATAACTTGAAGAACTTCCTGCAGATATGATGATAGTATCCTCAACTTTGTAAACATTAGGATGATGTTTATGTCCTGTAAAAACTGCATCAATTCCATTATCAAGGAGTATTGAAAGCATGTTTCCAGCATCTATTGCATTTGATCTTTCTCTACCAGTTTTAGGAATTGGTAGCAAATGATGGTGAAATCCAACAAGTTTTAGTTTTGCGTCGCTGTATTTGGACAAAATTTTCTTAGTGTAATCAAGGGCTTCTCTACCAAATCGCCCCCCATCTCTATCAGGGATACAAGAATCTAATCCGATAAACAATATATCATTAGTATAATCATGAAATTCTCTTGGACCTATCATCTTTTCCCAAACTTCGAATCCTCCACTTCTGCTATCATGGTTTCCAATAATCCAGTACATTTTTGGAGAAATAATTTTCTTCCTCATCTTACTCGCTAACTCGAATTCTTCTATCAAACCATCTTGAGTTAAGTCTCCTGTAAAAATCGCTAAATCATGAGGAGTAGAATTTATCGAATTAACTGTATTATTGAAGTCCTGGACCATGAATTGTGACCTAGGTGTTATATGTGTATCACTGAAATGAATTATTTTGATAGGTTCATCCATTGAGATATCTAAAAAGTTTAACTAATTATTTCTTCCGTTAGTGAGAACTTTCATTTTTAGTGAGAACTTTCGAAATATTTAACTTTGAAATAAGTTTAGGTTATAGTAATGACCTTAAGAACCTATGAAATGGATGACCCTGTTTCAAGTGTAATGACAAAAGGAATATTGTATATAGATTCCAAAAAAGCTTTAGATGAAGCAATACAGATTATGTCTGATTTTGACGTGGGATCATTAGTTGTAGCTGAAAAGAATGATGCTGTTGGTATTCTTACTAGTAAGGATATAATTAAGATGATTGCCAAGGGAAAGGAGCTCAGCAGCATTAAGGCAAAAGACATAATGCAAGGGCCTCTTATTAGAATATCTGGTTATGAAACAATCTCATCAGCTTTATTAAAAATGAAAGAACAGAAGATTAACCACCTCATAGTGGTTGATGGAGATAAAATAATCGGGATGATTAATCCATTGAACCTTTTAATTTAGAAATCTAACTACACATCATTTCACATAGCAATTTAAGAGTAGGATCAAACTGAGCAATCGAGAAGAAAACCTTTCTGCAGACGCTGTTAGAAGAAAACAGAAACTAAAAACGATACTAGCTACAATAGGTGAGGGATTGCAAGAAATCTTCAAAGCTCATATTCTTGAAAAAACAGGAGATAAAGCAAATCATATTTCTATAGATAATGTATCTTCAGAAGAGAAAGGTACTTCAAAGTCAAGGGTTCATTTCGTCACATATGCTCTAAACTCTGATATAGGAAAACATCTTGTAAACGTTGTTGTGAAATTTTCTTCAGACGAGATAAGATTTGAGAAAGAAATTAGGAATCATTCAAAAATTGCGAATGTTTCAGAGATTTATAGTGGTGTGCATGTACCAAAGATACTTTACAAAAGCTCACAGAACAGATGTATTATCTATGAAGGCATAGATGGTTTAAGTTTTCGGGAAGCAAAACTTGACTTAGAGGATAAAGATTTTCTCGCTGGGCAAGCATTAGCAGCTATCCATGGAATTGAAACAGGAAAATTGGAGGTAGATTCTTACAAAAAACTAGTTTTATACCTTCTTTCAGTATTAGAGGATTCTCAATTAGAAGAAGAAATCTTGGATTTGATGCTCCCTTATTTCAAAGCGATGGAAAAATCGAATGGAGCTACAAGGATTCATGGAGATTACCATCAAGGAAATCTATTATTTTCATCAGAAGATATAGAATTAGCACAAAATAGTCTAGATATAACAAACACAAATGTGAGGGTATATGTTATTGATCCTGAATTTATCATGGAAGGTAGAGACAGAAATGAAGACATTGGGACATTCTTTGCAAAGCCAAGCATAAAAGAATTTCAAAAAACAGGTAGCATTGAAAACTCAAAAAGCAAAATCAAATCTTTTATTGAAGGTTACAACAAGGTTCTAAAGGAGATAGGATCTGATAAATTGTTAAATGACATATTTCCTGCAGGTTTAACTATAGACTTTCATATGGCATCTTACGTTCTTTATGACCTTGTAGATAAAATTCTAAGCAATCAATTAACAACTTATTCTGAAGAAATTAAGGACAAAGTGAAATTATTGAAACTTATCTTGAAAGAAGAACCTTTTCAATAAAATAGAAAATTTATTTGATGAAAGTTTTAGATAAGGCCCATTTAGTTCTAATGAAGTTTAGAAGCTCAAAGTAAAGTTTACTCTCTGAGGTTGAGATTAACTCTAGACCACTTGTGTTTGGATTATAAGAAACTACAACAAAGTAATTTTCACTTCTGTAACTTATCTCAACTAATGCTGTAATTCCTTCAATAACTGATAAATCACCAAAAACTACTGCAATGTTGTGCAGAGTATTGATTATTTCTAGCATATCTCTACCAATGATCTGCTCTAAGATTATCATATCAGATTTGAACTTCCCAATACCAGTTGCATCTTTAAAAATAGCCTCTAGCTCTGATTTGTTGTCTTCTGAAACAAATTCAAACTCAACTTGAAGTGTTTGCACGTTTCCAAGATAATTGATTCTTTGCAATTGATTTGCTAAATGGTAGATTTCAGGGGAACTTTCGCTGGTATGACGCACTACTAAATCACTCTTGAAAACATAATATATACTTATCATTATTAAATTTTCTACTAGTCTCACTAATCAAAATGATATATATCCATATAATATGAGAAAAATACCTTACCATAAAAGCAAAATCGGGATTTTGATATCGCGGATAGATTATCTAGGAAATATATAGCAATGGCGGATGAATTTCTGAGATTGCTTTTATAAAGGTAGTACGTCCGTTAATATATAACCTGCAAGGGGATTTGCATGACGGAAGAAGAAATACCAGTATCGGGAAAAAAACTTTTATCCATTTTGGAGAAAAAAGGTCCATTAACTCAAAAACAACTAATTAAAGCTTCTGCGATTCCTGCTAGAACAGCAAGATATGCATTAAGAAGGCTAATTGAATTAGGGTTAATTGTGAAACGAAGCAACCTAAATGACATGAGATCAGTTTTTTACTTCATAGTAGACAACTGAGGAGGTCGGTTTTCTACAGTTTGTAGGAAACAAAGCCCTTTTTTTCTTTTATTTTGACTTAATTTCAGATTCTTTACAGATAAACTTATTTTATCGAATACAAAATTATTCACATGAGTTTAGAAAAATGTGATTTAGCAATTGTTGGTTCTGGACTAACAGGTATGTCTGCAGCCTTAGCAGCTTATAGCAGGAACTCTGATCAAACAATTAAAATTTTTGGTATACCTTATGATTCAAACACCGCAAAAAAGGGAGAAATTGAAAACATACTAGGGATTAACAAGGTAGTTGGAGTAGATTACATTCAACAAATAATTACTCAAATCGAGAATTTGAATGCAGAATTTGCAAAGGAAAATGAACCAAATAAACTAGAATTCATAAATGAAGATGTAACAGTAATAACAAAAAATGGCACCCAGTTTCAAGTGATTACTGAATCAAGAAACATTGAAGCAAAAGCTGTCATAATTTCTACTGGTCTTCCTGAACTCAAACACACAATCAAAGGAGAAGACAATTTTGTCCACAAAGGTGTCTCCCATTGCGCCGTATGTGATGGGGCGCTTTTTAGAGGAAAAAAAGTAGCAATTATTGGAGAGGGAAATTTTGTAGCAAGAGGAGCATTGTTTCTTAGAAAATATTGTCGAAAGGTTACAATAATCTGCCCAAATTCCACATTGGATTCTGATAATAGGTTTCTAAAGAAGCTTTCAAAATCACAGAATATATCATTCAAATATAATATTGATTTGAAAACAGCTGAAATCTTCGGGTCACAACTCGTAGAAGGTGTAAGATTTCAAGAGGATGGAGAGAACACAGAATTGACAGTAAATGCAATCTTTGTTGAATTAAAAGACAAACCAGATTTAATTTTCCTCAAAGATATCTCGCTTAATCTAACAGAAAATGGATATATAATAAAAGACTCAAAAAATGCTACAAGTATTGAAGGTATTTTCACTGCTGGCTCGATCAGTGGGGAAATGGATTATATTCCAATATTGATGGGTGATGGATACAAAGCCGGCATCTATGCCACCGAATATTTGAAAAATTAAATTAGTGCGCACACTTTGGAATTATTTTTATATTTCATATAACATCCTAAAGATGTGAAGCTAGCATTTATATTCGCACATCCAGATGATGAAGCACTTAGTTCAGGTGGTACTATCGCCAGATACGCCTCTACGGGTCATACTGTAAGCACACTTTGTCTATCATCTTCGGAAGTTAGGAAAACTGAATACTTAGCAGCAACAAAAACATTAGGAGTTCAAGAACCAAAAATACTTGACTATAACAATGTAGCTGATTTTGAATCAAAAATAAAAAAAGATGTAATTAATTTTATTCTTGAATTTCGTCCAGAGATTATTGTAACACATCTACCTGAAGACTATCACATTGATCATAGAACGACATATCATGTTGTTAAGGAAGCAATAGAATGGGCAGCTCATGAAACACAATATGAAAATTCACATCTAGTTTCTAAATTGTATATAACAGAAACAACCATACTTATTCCTAATCCACATATTCTTGTTGACATTTCCGCATATTATTCAGCTAAGGAAAGCGCTATCAAATGTTATTCAACACAACTAAGCAAAGGAGGAGAAGGGTTCTATATTAAATTCCACAAATACAGAACACTCATGCGAGGAACTCAAGCATCAACTGACTATGCAGAAGCTTTTCAGGAAATTCCTCTCAAAAAGAATAGTCCTTTCTTCAAAAATAAACACTCGGAGCTTTGATATGGAAGAGAACATCGTTTTTCCTGAGATTCACCACTTTGTTAATTTCCTATCTTCTCAGGAAAATGAACAATATGACAAAGAAAAAATGGCTCACCAAGACAATTCTTTAACCACACAACACAATGTATTAAGAAGGATTTTGGAAAACTCTGATAATCCATCTAATATTCTTCTTTTCATTATTGGTAAAGTTCTTTTTTATTTAGTTGAATATGATAAAATATACGAATTATGGAACGATTATCAGTCTGAATATATTCTATTTTGGTTAGGTTTAATTGAATTTAGAAAAGGTAACTTTACAGAAGCTGAAAGGAATTTCACTAAAGTAGTTTTCTCAGAGGATCCATTACTAAAAATTGAAGGAAAAATTGGTTTAGCAAGAATTTCAGGTAGAAAAGGAAACAAAAAAGATGCTTCTGTTCTTTTTAAACAAGTCTTTGATGAATTGAATGAAGTTAAAGAGGATATACGTAAGAATCTATACATAGATACAAAATTCAGAGGGTTATTTAGTGTGCTTTGGATTCAAAGAACCGAAAACAATGTCGAAGTGATGATAGAACAAGCTAACAATTTGTTAAAGGAAGCAGAAAATTACTCCGATAGGATTCACATAGCAAATATTCGGATGTTATTAGGAATATATTATAAATATCTTGGAAAATGGTCTATGGCTAAGGAACACTTTGAAATTTCACGTGACAATTTTAGAGATCTTAATAATCTTAGAGGGGAGGTTGCTGTCATTTCGAACTACTCTGATGTTGAAAGGATGGAAGGGAAACTAGACAGTGCTTTGGGGAGATTATTAAGTATAATTTCATTTTATAAACAGTGGGATGATAAGAGATCATTAGCTATAGTCTATTCATCGTTAGGTCAAATTTACGCTCAAAAAAGACAATTCAAAACAGCTATTCAAGAGTTTACAAAGTCAAAATCAATACTGAAAGAAATTGATGCAACGGATGAACAGGTAGACTATGCTTTAGCAGAACTACTCATTGAACAGAAAGATTGGAATGGATTCAATGCGATTATGGCTGAGATATTGAAAAGAAGGACAGAAGATGAAGTTGCTCAAAATCCTACATTGATGTTTCTCTATGGAAAGAAAGAAATTCAAAATCTAAATCTTTCAAAAGCAAAAGGTTATCTTAGAACAGCTCTCAAACTAGCTGTAGAGAAAAGTCTGGATCATCTTGGGGCAAAAATTCTGATTTTATCATTGCAAATTATTCTTTATAATTTCATATCACTACCAGAAGAGTATAGTTCAATTGAAGCTAGTAAATTCATTGAAGAACTAAGATTATTTATCGAAGAAACACAAAAAGAAACAATTTTCACGCATCTAATAGAGGAAATTGAAAATTACAACGATAAGATAAGTCAAGAGAAAGAAAAGACTAAACAAAGAATTCTTGTTTTAGAAATGCAAAAAACGATAAAAGAGCTAGCAGATTTAATTAGATATAGCACCACCCAAGGTAAAGAGTCAGATCTTGTTTTACCAAATCAATTAGTAATTTTACATAGATCAGGCATTCCAATTAAAAGATACGTAAGATCGGAGAAAATTGTCGATGACATTCTATTATTTGGAGGAATGGTAAGAGCAGCTCAAGATATTGTCACAGAGGTTTTCACAAAAGAAGCAGGAAAAGTCATGAAGATAGATTATGGTGAGGATATAATTATCCTGGCAGAATTCGGTGACAAGGATACAGGTATTGTTGTGATTACCTCGAAGGATACTTTTCACCAGAGAAGGTCTTTACATGAAGCAGTAAAAGATCTAAACAGTGTAATGTTACCAAAACAGTTCCATGGAGACATTGAGAGCAAGAAAGAAGAACAGATTGATAATATTATTAACAAATGGTTTGGAGAAGGATATAAGGGAGAGAGAGGATAAAAATAAGATGGCGAGCCAGAGGCGATTCGAACGCCCGACCAACTGCTCCGCAGGCAGCCATTCTATCCACTGAACTACTGGCTCGAGTTTAAGGACATTTTCAATCTTATCTAACTACTCTTTATAGTTTTCGTTCGAATGAACAGCAAAGTGTTCTTCGTAAATTCATTATGCAATAAATGTAAATGTTCAATTTTGTAAAATCCCAAGAATAAGAATATCTTTTTAAGAGGATTTGAATTGCATGTGAAGTTTTATTAATTACTTGAGTAGGTTGGGATGTAGATTGGCATGAGATCATATTTCATTTGAGGTGGCTGAGATTACAGAAATTATAGATAATAAAAGAATCAAAGACTTACTTGCGAGAGAGAAAAATTTAGAGAGATTCAATTTAAATACATACATGCTTCCAATTCAAGGCCCAACTGGAAGAACAGTAACAGTTGGAGGAGAAGAATATGTTATGCTTGGTTCTTACAGTTATCTTGGCCTTATAAACCACCCTGAAATAATCAAAGTGGCTCATGAAACACTCGATAAATATGGAAGCGGAGCAGGTGGAGTTAGATTATTAACAGGTACTACTGATTTACACAAAAAGTTAGAAAATAGAATTGCTGAATTCAAACATACAGAAGATTCAATTGTTTATAGTAGTGGTTATGTTACTAATATGACACTCATTTCAACTTTACTCGGAAAAGATGATCTTGTCATTATAGACAAATATGACCACCAAAGTATTTATGATGGGTGCATTCTTTCCAAAGCAGATTGGAAACGTTTCAATCATAATGATTTAACAGATTTAGATAGGGTTCTTGAAGAACACAGAAGTGACTATAAACGTGTCTTAGTGATAGTTGATGGCGTTTTTAGTATGGATGGAGATATTGCACCTATGCCAGACATAGTTGAAATAGCTAAGAAACATGATGTTTTCACTATGGTTGATGAAGCTCATGGGTTGGGTACAATAGGACCAAATGGTAAAGGAATAGATGACTATTATGACATGAAACCTGGATCTATTGATATCATGATGGGTACTTTAAGTAAAGCTATTCCATCAATAGGAGGGTATGTTGCTGGAAACAAAAAGATGATAACTTACCTTAGATACACCTCTAATGCATTCATTTTTAGCGCTGCACTACCCCCGGTTATGACTGCAGTTGCAATAAAAGCTCTAGATATAATAGAAAATGATAAAGATCGAGTCCAAGCTTTACAGAAAAATATTTCTACATTCATCACTCGAGTCAATGAAATGGGTTTTAACACTCTCAAAAGCAAAGATACACCAATAGTTCCAGTAATTATAGGAGATGACATTAAAACCTTCAGATTTGCAAAGAAAATGAAAAAAGAAGGAGTATTAGTTCCTCCAATTGTTTATCCTGCAGTTCCCAGAGATAGTGGGAGATTACGCTGTTGCGTGATGGCAACCCATACAGAAGAGGACATGAAAAAGATTCTAACTACAATTGAGAAAGTTGGTAAAAATATGAATGTCATCTAAATTCATCCTTTTTTTCATTTATCGTAAACAGTTAATTTTATTTGCTTTTGTAAGTAATGGTAATTGAACGAGGCGAAAAGGCAACTTCGGCTTTAGCTGAGGAACCTCCTGACTCCAA
>BPTK01000027.1 GCA_023705905.1 Candidatus Heimdallarchaeota archaeon | reverse complement strand
TAAGGATAAGTAATTTCTATATCCGGACTATTTAGTTTATTTACATCAAAGAGAAAGTGAACTAATTGGGTATTTGTAAACCTTCTAAACTGAAGAATAGCTTCTAACACATCAAAAACTCTTGGATGACTGGACAATAAAGTAGATAATTCTTCTATATTCCAAACTTCTTTTTCTGATAGATTTTTTATTTCAGCTTCATAATCTTCATTCTCTATCAGTTTTCCACCAAATTCCTCTTGTAAGAATTCAAAAAAAGACAGATTGGAAGCAAATTCATAATATTCCTTGACAAAGTCAGCTGTCATACTCTTTTTTTGTCATTTTAAGTGTATAAATCTTGTCCTTAAACTGATGATACGTCAATATAAGCATAGTTGTTGGATTTGATAAAGTTAATATTCTTGAGAATTTCTTGAAAGGATAGATATAGAATCAGAATAATAGCACGAATAATATAATTATTAATAATACCCATCACTAATATTGATTATCTAACCGCAGCTTCTGTTCTTACAGTTGTAGCTGATACATAAGTATCATAGAAAGTAGAAGTAAAATCGATATTATAATCAGCTGGCTATTAGAAAATTACCTTAAATCTCACAGAGCAGAATATATTGAAAACAGAGATTATTTCTTGCAAAGTGCAGATTTTATTGTGGATGGGACTAATCAACCGGAAAATACTGTAAAAGAGACTGTTGATCAAGTTCTATTAAGAAATTCATGAAAACGAATCAATTTTATTATGTGAGGAAGTCTAGTTTCTAAATTTCTCTTTTCCTTTCTCCTTTTATTTATTAATTCCCATCCAGACTAATATTCACAGCACTGGAGGATTCTGACAGTTATTTCCTCTACTTTGAAGTCTTCCCACAATTACTACAAGTTTTCACACCAGTTTCCAGTTTCATCCCACAGAAATCACAAAAACCTGTTTTCTGATCTTTTTTAGAAGGAGTGGAATCGACATCTTTCTCCCCTTTGGATGCTAGGTTTTCATCTGCGTAATCTTTGCCTTTATGGATATCATAGGTGCTTCTACGAGTGCTTGATGTTTCTTGCCCAGTTTTCTTGAGAAAAGTGAATAGACCTATAACACTTAGAATTACTCCAAGTAAAACCACACCAAATAGGATGTAGAAAATAATATATCCAGTAACAATTCCGAGAACTAACAAGGTAATTAAAACTAAAATTAATCCAGTTATTACACCATTTATTGAACGACGACTTTGGAATCTCATATCTGTACAAATACATCAACTAACTAATATAAATACTCCTTTTCCAATAAAAGCGAAAAACAGTCTAGTAGTGACTTATCATTAAATGTAAGAATAAAAGATGAAAGAATTTTAACCATCACACATCTGATGCTGGTTTTCCATTCATTCCCCAATGTGTTTTTGGATAATCTTGAATAAGAACTTTAACTGATTCAGGTTTGGAACCCATTTTCACAAAAACATCAGTTATCCCTGCTATTATTTCCTTAATTTGTTCCTCTGATCGTCCTTCCCACAAATGTACTTGTATTACTGGCATTTTATTCACCAAGAATAGTTATTTTTATTGTTTTAAAATAGTTTGTTACAAATAGAGATAGAAGATAGAGAACTAAATGGGGTGAAACTCACAGAATTAATAAGTGTCTTAACTTTCATAAAGCTATTATGAAATTCACAAAGAGAACTAAAATTATTCTTATTATAGTAAGTATTCTAGTAGCTTCTGCTGCTATTGCAACGCCAACAACACTCATTTTGCTCAATAACAACGATAATATCACTGTCAACTTGTTAACTAATGCAGGTGTAATGATAGAAGCTGACGGGTTAAGAATCTATATAGACCCAATAGATTTAGATTCTAGTTATAGTGAGTTCCCCGCAGATGCTGTTCTTATAACACATGATCATGGAGATCATTATCAAGAAAGTACGATTAATATTATAGCAACAGATGAAACAATCATAGCTATGCCTGGTGTAGTTACAGCAATTAGTAGTTTAGAAGACGTGATAACTGTAGCTCCTGAGGATAGTTTCCTTGTAGGTTCAATTAACGTTACTTGTTTCTACATGTATACATTTGCTCCAGAAGGTTATGAATCCAGTCATCCAATCGAATCTAATTATGTCAGCTATATCATTGATATTGATGGTTTCGTAATATTTCATGCTGGAGATTCATCTAACATCCCTGAATATTCTCAGTTACAGAATAAGGTTGATATTGCATTGTTACCTCTTGGACCAGGGTGTCAAACAATGACAGGTATTGATGTAGTAAATGCAATCGATATGATAAAACCAGATTATTTCATACCAATTCACTATACTGAAATTGTAAAAGAAGAATTCATTGCAATCTATTATGTAGCTGTAGAAAATTGTGGTTGTGAGATGCTTGATTTAGCTTATTTTGGGTCAATAGAATTCGATTCTTAACAAATTGAATTAAACATTGTAACAAAAAAGAAATTCAAGAAAAAGCCAGAACTTAGCAACTATAATTTGTAGGACAATGTCCTCAATCTTTCTTTCTTCATCGGATAGTGCTACATCAGCACTCTCTTGGAATTTTCTTCTAGTACTTTCATGAAGAATTCTTTTTTCAAACCTTCTTTTTCACAAAACGGAACGAATTCATTAAAGAATCTAGCATATGGTCTCATAGGCCAATCCTCATCCCCTTCTTTGATCCAAAATGACCCTGAATCTTGTCCGAAAAGCAATTGAGGAATAAGGTTTTCTTCTTGTAACTTCTTTATTGCTGGAGGAAATTTCTTAAAATCTTCAGCTGCTCCAATAGTATCAAATTCCAGCCAAATACCTTTTTTCCCATATTCAAGAATCTTTTCCATATCCATCTGACCATCAGCATGAACCCAGATGAATCTTTCATAAGGCACATTTTCCTCTTCAAGAATTTCCACAACAAGCGGTAAAGAAACAGATGCCCAAATATGACACGCAATGAACATTCCAGTCTTGTTACTTGTTCGAGCTGCTGCTCTAAGCATTTTTTCCTGTAAAGGAAAGATTTTTCCTTCATCTCCTAAAGCTAATTTAATGTAACCGGGTTTGATCCCTGTATCATCAATTCCTTCTTCAAATTCCTTTGTCCAGACATTCGTTATTTCTGCAATGGTCATATCTTGAATATCCTTGGGGACACTTAATCCTTTAACATCTGCCCCATCCCAAGCACCTGTGCAAGTTATGATGTTCAGTCCAGATCTTTTAGAACACTCTACTAAAACTTCCAAATCTCTTCCTAATCCAAGGGGAGTAGCTTCGACAATAGTTTGACATCCTTTGTTTTTTGCATCCATCAAAAAAGGTAAAACGTAATCTACAACTTCTTCAACTGAATAGGGTTTTTCTAAACTCTTTTCTGCTCCGGTAATATCAACAACGATATGCTCATGCATTAAGGTAATTCCCAACTCATCCTCTGAAATAGGTCCCAAAACTGTATTAATCAAATATTTTCAACTCTTAACTATTCTGATTGAATGAGTTTTTACACACTTAAAATAGTTTTGAGAATTAAAAGCCCACAATTAAGATATTAAGACAAATTCTATTCAAAAAAGATTTAACTGTTTAAGGTATAAGTAGGGTATGAATCTTCAGGACACTCATGATATTGAAGCTCTTGATCATCCTCTAACATTGAAGCTCTTTCTCTATGCTAAAACTATTTTTCCTGAAGATTTTGGCGTTCGTGAAGCTAAAAGAAATTTAAATTTTAACAGCCCTAGCACAGTTTTGTGGCATTTAGAGAAACTGGTGGAAGCAAATATACTTGAAAAACTCCCTACGAATAGATACAAACTCTTGGAACAAGGGTTAGAGATAAAAGAAATCAATGTTCCTGTTAGATATACTGCTCAGATTATAAGAGGAGAACTTGTTCCTAGAAGGATTTTCTTAATGGCTTTCATAGTTTCTGCATTTGTGATTTCACTTGTACTGATATTCATAGATCCTCTTGTAGCAGCGATTCTTGGTGCAACTTTACTGGGTATAAATTCCATACTATATTTTCTTAATTATTTAGCTATAAAGAAACAGCTTTCCTATTATAGCTGGGTAAAAGAAAAAAAGGAGATTGAATAAAGCTTAGGGATTTATCTCCTGTTCGAGTACTAGAACAACACCTTTGAAACTTGATTATAATCGTACTTGGGCTGTTCGAGGTCTAGATATAAAAGGGTTCAAATAATTGTTTTATTGATAATAATGATTTTAACAAATCCGAAAAAACCAATCATAACAGGAATAACTTTAACTCTTGTTATTAGCACATTGGTTGTGGGTAGCTACTATCTCTATCCTTATCTCAACAGAGTTTTTAATAACACTGATCTTGTGGCAGAGGTGCAGCTTCCAGAAAATATCAAGAATTCTTTCGGTACCTATGAATTGCCCGAATTAAACTATACCCCATCTATCATTCCTACACCTATTCAAGCTGGTCTAGCTAATGTTAATTTACAAGGGTTGGATGATGATTTAAATTCGGAAATTATTAGACAACTTAAAGATAATGGTTTTGCTTTGGTGGACAGCGGTTTAGAAGATATTTTCGAACCTATGTACTATGATTCCAATTTGCAAACACCTATGTATATATCAACAGATTTTTGTCTCCACGTTCTTCATTCTATGTTCGATAATTCTTTAAGAATAATAGAACTGGAATATTTCTTAAATGGCTATAGTTTGATGTTAGATGCACTTAGAGAAAGTCAAATTGACTTATATGCGCTTACAACTAATTCCGAAGTTAAAGAAGCCCTGAAGAATAATATTGCTTATTTGACAGTATCAATGTACCTTCTCGATGACAAAACTAGTATTCCAATTTACGTGAATTCATTAGTAAACCAAGAACTAAATAATATTGAACTTGGAATTGAATCTTATTCTTCAATATTTGATTATCGAGAAGATTTTTCTCAATACAAACCTAGAGGACACTATACTCAAAATATAACCCTTGAACAGTACTTCCAAGCTATGATGTATTCAGGTAGAATGGGTTTTGTTTTAGATGACCAGTCAGCTGACAATCTTGTTGGTATTCAACAAACAAGAATGGCTCTTGCTCTAGTTTTTTCTTTTTCTGCTGAAATTGGAGACAAAACTGTATGGGATTATTGGGAAAATATCTGCGGAACAACCAATTTCTTAGTAGGAAATAGTGATGATCTAACACCTATAGAATATTTTGAAGTTTGGGAAGATGATGGAGAAATATCTTTCTTAGATTTATCAGAAGATGCATTCATTGAAGAAAAAATTGAAGCATTAAAAGAGTTACGTGCTCCTAAAATTAATTCAGGATATATTGCAGTTTTTGAAGGAGAGGAAGATGCTTCCAAAGGCTTTAGATTATTTGGACAGGGATATACTCCTGATGCATATATCTTCCAAGAATTAGTTACAGATAATATTCCCGATCGTTATTTCCCTCAACCTTTAGATATTTTCTCAGTTTTTGGTAGTGAAAGAGCTGAACATCATCTTCGATCAGAATTGGTCTATGATGGGTATGAAGAGAAAATTTTCGAACTTCGAAGTGAGTTTGAGAACATCTCTATCACTGATTGGACACAGAATATTTACTGGCAATGGTTATTCTCAATTCAACCTCTTCTAGCCGAAAAAGGTTACGGATATCCTGAATTTATGCAATCAAACTCTTGGTTAGATAAATCTTTAATGACTGCTTTAGCAAGCTGGGTAGAATTAAAGCACGACACAATCCTTTATGCAAAACAAGCATATAGTGCTTATGGGTTAGGAGATGAGATATTTCATTATGTTGAACCATATCCTAAGGTTTATTCAAGAATAGGGACCACTTTGAAAATGTTGAAGGAAGGATTAGAAACTAGGGGAATGTTGTATTCTGCAGGGGATCTTGGAGATGATTATTATCAGCAATATTATAGTAACTTCACACTAAAATTTGATGAATTAATTGAGATCTTTGATAGACTAACTATAATTAGTATCAAGGAGCTGGAAAACCAAGAATTAAGTTCTGAAGACTTATCCTTTATCCATCATCTAGGTAAAAGATTACAATTAATAACATCTTTTAACTATGGGAATGAGAATTGGTATGATGTTAACGCTGACAAAAGGACTGCATTGATTGCAGATGTTTTTACCGATCCAAATTCAGGACAAGTACTTGAAGTAGCTGTTGGTAACCCATTCTTAATCTATGTTATAGTTCAAAACCAGACTGGACATCTTCACCTTACTCGAGGAATAACATTCTCTTATTACGATTTTAAACAGCCCTCTTCCAACCGCTTAACTGATGAAGAATGGCAAGAAATGTTGGATTATTCCCCCCCTGAGTTACCTGAATGGATTTCAAAGAATTTACACATTATCGAAGTTGAAACTGTAATGATGCTCAAAGTCCAGACTTTTTCGAATGGAGTAAACAAAGTAAAAGTAAAGGAAGAAATTTTTGAGGGCTCTGTTTATTTCTAATGTGAATATTTATATGGAAGAGTAACCCATCCACAGTAACGGAAAGTGGAGTTTATTGTCAAACGAAAGAAGAGCGCAGCATGATACTACATGGAGTGCATGGAAGTTATTTCTAAGCAATCTAGCGCAAAGTTACATAGATTTTTTTCGTTGGGTAAGGCATCTTTTCCTTCCAATAACTGATACTGTTGAACAAGAAAAAGCTTACAAAAAAGTTCTAAGTCCTTATGGTAATTTCTTTAGATGGGTCTATCGACTATTATTTCCTCAAAGAGGAACCTCAACTGTATTGAAAATGATGTTTAACATAGAAACATTGAGTGCATACTTTCATAACTTGCGTCCTTCTCTAATAGATAAGAGTCTAAGAGATGGTGCTCAACCTTTCCATCTTGAAGGGAATTCGGATTATGGGGTTCTATTGGTTCATGGTTATTGCTCTAATCCAGCTGAAATGAGAGAACTGGGGGAAGTATTAAACAACGAAGGTTACACTGTTGAAGCTGTCTTGCTTAAAGGTCACGGAACAAATGTACGGGATCTAACTACAACTGATTTTATTGATTGGTATGAATCAGTCCTTCAAGGATATGATAGATTATCAAAAATATGTTCTAATATTTCTATACTAGGACATTCAATGGGAGGAACGTTATCTTTGCTTCTTGCAGCGAATAGGAATGTTGACGCTATTGTCAGTCTTTGTGCCCCATTGGACTTAGGGAAACTTTACCATGGTTTACCTATCCCTGTACTTCCCGCTGTTTCCAAATTCATTAGCAAATGGCCAAAGAAGAAAGCTCACATGAAATTACACGATGAGGCAGGAGTAGAATCATATCGAGCTTCTAGCTTGCCTGGTGTCGTTGAGATGTTCGATTTGATGGAAGTCACAAGAGAAGATTTGAACAAAATTGAAGCTCCATTACTCATCGTTGGAGCAAAATATGATTATAATGTCCCTCTCTCAAATATTAGCTTACTCGAACAAGTTGTAAAAAGCAAGAGAGTTGAGACATTTACTGCTACAAAATCTGGACATTCAGTTCTATTTGATAAAGATAAAGAGGAGATATTCCAAAAAGTTGTAGCATTTCTAGAATCATTAAAACAGCATGAAGAAAGTTAAGAAACTGAATGTGAAAAGAAATGATAACAGAGAAAAAAGAAGAGAAAAGTTTTAAAAAATTCAAATGGTGGGTGACCCCTCTCAATTTAATTGTTATTGCAAGTTTTCTAGTAATAATTGATTATTCAACGGGTAATACACACACTTTGGAATGGGCACATTGGCCAGCTTTAGGATTATTATTGATATACGTTCTGAATATCATCGTTGTTAGAAGACCTGAACTAGCTTGGTTTGTTGGTCCAACATTCTTCTTGCTATTATCTATTTATCTCTTAATAATTGATTTAGCCTATGGATCAAACAATCAAATTTGGTTCTTGGACTGGGCTCCCATACCTATAGGAGCTTTACTGACTTTTGGTACAATCACCCCAATAATAGTTCAACTAGGTAAAAAGAAAATGCTCCCTAGAAAGAGATTGGAAGAATTGGAGAAAAAGAGAGTGAATCAAGAAGAAGTTGATGAAAGAAAAGAAGTGAAAGAATAATTAATGATTTTTCAAGTGTTCTCTTATCTTTGCAACTACTATAGCTCCTTCACCAACTGCAGCTGCCACTTGTTGAGTTGATTGGCTTCTGCAATCACCTATAGCAAAAAGCCCAGTGATATTAGACATCATTTTCTCATCGGTTTTAATAAATCCTCTTTGATCCTGTTCCACAACACCTTCTGCTATTTCTGTGTTAGGTTTAAGTCCTACAAGCAGAAAAACCCCATCAGGGTTGAGAGTTACTTGTTTATTATTTGCTCTATCAAAGAATCTAACACCCTCTAATTTCTTTTTCTCTCCAACAATGTATTCTCGAATTTCATAGCTGGTGAAAGTTTTGATTTTTGGTTCTTGGGCTACTTGATCTTGAATAGCTTTTGTAGCGGTAAGATTGTCCATTATTTCTACCACATAAACTTCAGAAGCAAAACGAGCAAGGAAGAGAGACTCTTCTAGAGCAGAATTTCCTCCTCCCATAACTAGAACTTTCTTATCTTTGTAAAACGGTCCATCACATACAGGGCAGAAGTGGATCTTGTAACCTAATAAGGTCGTCTCACCTTCTGTTCCTAGAGTGCGGTATATACTGCCTGTAGATATAACAACAGTTTTTGCATTGATAGAATCACCATGTGAGGTTGTTACGCTAAAAATTTTTCCTTCTTTCTCTATCTTTGTTACCTCTGTAGCCTTTAGTAATTCTACGCCAAATCTTTCAGATTGTTTTGTGAAGTTAGATGCGAGATCAACACCATCTATACCTTCAGGAAAGCCAGGATAATTTTCTATTCTTTCTGTAAAATTCATTCTTCCTCCAAGAGCACCTTTCTCGATAACAATAGTATCAAACCCTTCTCTAGAGGTATAGATAGCACAAGTTAATCCTGCGGGACCACTTCCAATAATTAGAACATCATACAAAGATTTTGCAGGTCGTGTAACTAAACCTAGTTTTTCTGCTAACTCTGCATTGGTAGGTTCGACAAGATAAGTGCCATCTGAAAATTCTATTGTCGGAACTTTTCTTTTACCATCATTGACACTTTCTACAAACAAAGCAGCTTCCTCATCAGCTGTAATATCAATATAAGGATAGTCTATACGTTGTTCAGCTAGAAAGGATTTGGATACTTTACAATCAGAGCACCAAGGTGTCCCAAATAAACGAGTAATCTTAATCATTTTTAATCATATTTTATAAGGTGTAAATTCTTTTTAAACTTGTTACTTGAACAAATATCGGGCTATTTTAGCTCGATAAATAAGTCATGTAGTGGAATACTAGTTCAACTTTAAAAAGCCAAACCATAAGAAAAATAATTAGTTAATTTTCTGCCCACAGTTTACACAGAAGCTCTGTTTTTCTGTCTCTAATTTTATACCACAAAAATTACAAAACTGCATTTCATAGTGATTTCTATATTGATAGTCTGGAGTTGAAGTGAAATCTTTCTTTTCTTCTTTAACAACTGGAGCTTCATATTGATGATAAGATGATTGTCTTCTTACAGCTGCTTCTTCATTATTCTTATGTCTCACTCTTTTTCTAGAACTTACTCCTAGTACTACAGCAATTAGAATAATGATTACTAAGGGTGAAAAAGTCCAACTTATGTTAGGAAAATATCCCGGATAGTATCTTAGGAATGCTACAGCACCTAAAATCAACAAGATTAAAGGTATTATTCCAAAAAATCTATTTCTATTTCTATTTCTATGTCCATGTCTATGTCTATGCATTTCTTTCTAAGTGAATCCTTACATGGGCGTTAATAAACCAAACCATTTGAAGAATCATTTGCTTGTTGTTTGCATGAAAAAAAGAAAAAAAGAAGAAAAAATCAATTTAGATTTTTTGCTTTTTTGATTTGAGTATTATAGGAATTAGTATTATACTAGTTAATAGAAACAGAGGAATTATCAGTCCTTCTGATATTTCTGATACAGCTGCAGGATTAACTATAACATAAACTAAGGAGCCCACTATTCTTCCAGCAATATCTCGAGCTGTAACAGTTATTTCTGCTGTACTTCCTTGTGGTATGGTCAAAGTAACTTCATATGTGTCTCCACTTGTGTGAGTTAGCACTTCATTTTGTACTGACCCACCATCTATTTGCACTGAAGCTGTTACTTCCCAAACAGCATTATTATCTGTTACATCAACTTCAAGGGAGTAGGTTGTATCAGTAATTTTGGTATCAGTAATTCCAGAAATACTTGGGTTAACAGTATCAACTTCTGATGTCGTTTTCAGATAATCGTGTTTGATTGTAACTGGGAACAGCCAATCGTTGAGAACAGGTAATGTAATAGGTTCAAACAGAGCACCTTCACCTACAACTTCGTAGCTAAAGTCGATAGTATCTGATGCAACAATTGTATCAACTTCTCCAACTACTGAAAGATTGACTTGAGCTATCCTGAAATAAAGATTGTTGAACTGTAAAGTAGCATTTGCATTACAAATAACCTCTTCTCCATCAGTTGCTGATGTCGACACTGTATCGCCATGAATTTTTGTTTCTTGACCTTCATCAATAATATAGCTGGTTGCAGTTCCATCATCAACAGGTCCATCAAAATCCATTGTGACATTGGTTTCTAAGAAGATTCCAACTTCAAATAATACATCAACACTTGCTGTAAGATCAACGCTGTATAAGCTATCGGATCTATTCAGAGTTCCTAAGGTATAGGAATAACCGAATGAATAGAGAGTTAGGTCTCCATAAGGCGTTATGAAATTATAGAAGTAACTAACTGGATCGAACAGCTGTAGTTTATATCCATAGACGGAAACTTCTCCTGTAATCTCTGCACCTACATAACCTTCTTCAGGGGTTATAGTAACTTCTGAAGAAACACTGTTTCCAGGTAACAGATATTTAGGTGTTACTTGTTCGAAAAGCAGAGGAACATATAATCCTGCGAACATCCCTATGCTGAAGTTAACAAAACTTACTCCACCAGATAATTCTTGGAAATAATATTCTTTTAAACCTAAATTTTTAGTTACTTTGGAATAGATTGGCAAATCATCTATAGTCTCAAAAGAATAAAGTGAACCACCATTATCATCTACCCAAACTTCTCCATCTAGACTTAAAGTTTCAACCTTGAAGTAGTATTTTGTTAATTGTGACAGACCTATGATAGAAGCATCATGGCTTGTTCTGTATCCAATCATATTCAAGGTGTCGACTAAAGAACCTTGAGAGGTTCCGTAATGTATAGTTACTTGAGCATCTCTAGAGGTATCAAAATAGATCACAACCTCATCATCTAATGGTATTATCTCGTATTCTGAAGGAACAGCAGGATAGTTAACAAGTATATCAATATAGAAGGTTACATCAGAAATAGCGACCACTTCAGTATGACTGTTGCCGTAGTTTGCCCTATACCATTCTGGATTGAATACTGGGAAGTCAAAAATTACTCCTCCAAGAACGTCATCCCAATCTATGTCTGCTTCCCAACAGACAATCTTAAACTGGAATTCATCATCTAGAAGTGGACCTTTATAGAGATCAAGATCAGCAACAATCGTTTCCCCATCTTCAATATCTTTATACTCTGTTGTAGAAGTTTTAACTTCGTTTACTTCATAACTGAAATAGATTTCTCCATCGCCTTTACCTGTTATTTCATGTTTATTGTGAATAACTGCACTAGCTAAAGTGATAGTAATGTATGGTGTTTCATCAACTTCAGAAGGGATAGTAGGCACATCATCAACTGTTACTTCAAGATAGAAGGTAGCATCAGTATTTGTAACAACAAAGACTTCGGAGTATCCATATGATGAGATAAAATCACCAAAAACTATTGGAAGCAGAGTAAAATTATATTCTCCCACATAATCATCTGCATCTGCGTCGTCTTCTTCCCAGACTTCAATAAAAAGAAAGATAGCACTTCCTTCTTTCACTAAGCTTTCAAAGAACACATGGTTGAGAGTGACGTTATCTCCGTTATCAATACCTTCGTAATTAGCAGTGCGTAATTCCGAACCATTCATATTGAATTTGAAGTATATCTCACCTGTACCAAGTATAAGACCGTCATGATCATCAATGATGTTCACATCTTTGAGCTCGATTTTCATGAATCCTATATCTCCAGGAGCTGCATTAACAACAAGCATCGAAAAACTACTGGTGGTTAGGACTATTAAACTAATCAAAGTTATTAACTTTTTATTCAAAATCTCACCTCAAGCAAAAAATGTCTCAAAACATATTTAAAGGTGTTGCGAAACGAAATAAAAGGTAAAATTTCAACGAATTTTTACTAATTATGAAGATTTCTGGTTTACTTCTCAAATTATGCTTAAAAGAGCTTTTTCACTTCAAAGGACGCAAAAAGAAAATCTAATCGCTTCCTATTTTGCGATGTTTATTCAGTTGGTCACATAGTGGTCACTTTTTCTCGCCATGTTAAAATCAAGTGACCAGCTATAGTATACTTAGGTGCAAAAAATGGCTGAAAAAATAAACCAAAACAAAAAAGCAGAAAACAATCGAAATGAATGGATCTACTTACACGAAGCTAGAAAAGTTGAGAAGAAGGGAATATCCCATTTCAATGGTCATGTTCTAATCTACTAACTTTTCTAAATCATTCGTTTTCTTAAATTGATGCTGGAATCAATTTCTTTACTTACTTCATTTCTTGATTGATTTCAATCCAGGTATCCATTTTGAAACTTTCTTTTGATAATCACTATACTCTTGCCCAAATTGTTTTACTAGTAATTTTTCTTCATAAGTTGCAGCATATTCATAGAATATTATAATGACTACACATAGCCCAAATGCTAGTAATGACCAAGCCAAAATCGATAAACCCACATACAAGAGAATTGATCCAAAATAAACTGGGTGTCTACAATAAGCAAATACTCCCGAAGTTACTACACCTGGTTTCTCTCTTACTTCTTTGAAAACTTTTCTTAATCCAGCAAAGGCAAGAAACCCAGAAATGATTAAAACTATAACTCCAAGGGGAATTGTAACATAAATTGGAATAGATTCAGACAGAAAAGTTGAAAATTTCAGTATGAATGAATCTAAGCTCCAGACAACTAGAAAGATAAATAAGAGAATCAGCTGTCCAATATCAGTAAACTTGTGCTCCCCTGCCAAATCTTCTCTACCTTTGTGTTTTCCTCTAGTATGGCCCCTTGTTTTGTCTTCATTCTCAGTCATATCGCATAATTTCTCTTGGAAGTATATATACATAATCATTATGAGTAATAATTCAAAACACAACGTTTAAATACATTTCAATACTTAGAGAATAATGAGTAATAATTCAATAAAGTGAAAAGTATGTATAGAGCAAGAAGATTTTACGGAGCAGGATATGGTCGAGGTTACGGAGGACGAGGATATGGAAGAGGATGGGGCGCAGGTTATGGCCCAGGAAGAAGATTTTCAAGTCCAAACTGTGACTACTATCCCGATCGACCTAGAGGATGGTGGGGTATGCCCGAATATGAAGGAACAAGTTTTGTAGCTCCACCAGCAGGAGCTAGTTGGGATCCATATGGAATGCCAGAAACACCAGAAGCAATAGCGCATGAAATTTCTACTATTCAAAAGCAAATGGAAGCACTTCAAAAAGAAATTGAGCGCTTGAAAGCATTAGATAAACCAGCTAAATAAGTAGGAAATTAAATAGATTTATATTTCCACTTACTAATTTTTTCAAGGTAATAACTATGTCTGGCAGAAGATTTGTTCCTGATGATGATTTTCCTGGTCGAGGGAGACCCCATGGACGTGGAAGGGGGAGAAGACATCCACGAAGGGGACGACCACCAGTCTTTTATCCAATTAACGTAAATAGAGAGATAAATACCGATAAGGGAATAGTTGTACTCTCTAGTTTTGAGTTGCAAATATTGCAATTATCAGATATTGAGAACCTTAATCAAAATGAGATTGCGGAGAAATTAGACGTTTCACAAACCTCAGTTTGGAGATACCTAAATGCAACAAGAAAAAAGATTGCAGAAGCTATTAGTCGACATCACGAGATATCAATTCAAATCAGGGATTAGGTTCATTGCTAAGAGAAAAATGAGAGTAAATCAACTGGGTAACGATTTGGTGTATATAACGTAAGAAATAAAACGTCAAGAAGCAATGCCCTTTTGGTTGATTAAAGTTATTGAAGAATTTTTTATTGCCATAGCCGTTTCATTTGTCTCAGTATTCACAGCAGAATTAGGGGATAAAACACAGTTATTCACGTTCTTATTGGGAACATACTTTCACAAAAGAAAATTCTTATTGGTGCTTTCTGTATTCTTTGGGATGGGGATAGTCACCACCATCGGATATGGTGTCTCAGTACTTTTTCATCAGTTCATTAACACAGATATACTACAAATTATAGGAGGATCAATTTTCGTCATTTTAGGTTTGTTTACTCTAGGAAAAGCGATTTACGATAAAACAAAACAAAAAGAAGTTTGTGAGATAACAGAGACTGAAGAAAAAACTGAAAGAAAAATCGAGAAACTCACAAATATCAAAAATCCTTTTCTTTTCGTTGGTGCGGTTAGTTTATTATTCGTTTTGATGGAGTTAGGAGATAAGAGTCAGATAATGGTTTTAGTTCTCTTCTGTACCCATAACTGGATAGGTGTGTTTATTGGTGCAATGACAGCTTTTCTAGTATTGAATGGTGTAGGGATTCTATTAGCAGCGTTTGTTAAAAAAGCATGTGAAAATCATCCGTTTGTCATATCGCTGATTGCGGTTACTGTTTCGATTGGACTAGGAGTGTGGATGATTATTAGTGGGGTTCTAGCTAGCTCGAGCTAATATCAAGTATGCCATCACTATTTAGAAACTTAAACTAGTACAAAATTAGTCAACCATTCCCATGAGAATAAACTAAGTAATTCAAATATCTGTCTAACATTGTCAGGATGAGCTTCTGTTTCAAGTTCTAACAGAGCATCATTATTTTCAGCAATAAATTTGAGTTTTGTCAAGATTTTTTCCCTTTTGATTCCGTTAAAATTCATTGCTATATCATACGCATTAAGTACCTCGTCTTGAAGTAGCAGAGGTTCAACCATGAGTTCAATTTTGTCATAAGGCTTAAACCAGCTAAATTCTTTGTTTGATCCTTCGGAAGCTGATTTCATCTCCACTTTCAATTTAACAGCGTTTCTTACATTCCCTGAAGCTGTTACAAATAGTTTCTCTTTATCCCATTTCCATATGATAGAAGTAAACAAACCTGAATTAAGTGTCATCTCAGCTATATGTTTAGTTAGATCAAGTGTTTTTACTCTTGTTCTAAGTTTCTTAAAAACCTCATCAATACTAATAGAAGAAGGCGCTTCCGCAACTTTTGTTTCTGCATAAATACGTTTCTCAGGTGTAGAAATTTCAATTGGTTCAGGATATTCTTCCTCAAGTTCAGGAAGGGGTATTAGAGTTTTTAAAGCAGATATGCTTCTCTTAAGAGAGTGAAGATTATAGGTGTTGCTTTTAATAGAGAGATAGATGTAGTTGTTCGGTTCGCTATTTATTTTACACTCGTTCAGATCACTATTCTTAGCTAAAGAAGGCAAGAATTGGCTATTTAGACTAAAAAATAAATCAGCGCTTGATACAGGTTGAACATTTATTAATAGAAAATCATCAACGTAAGAATCACCTATTTCAAAATTTTCTCCTCTAAAAAATTTATTAAAATAACCTTCTTTTCTAATTGTACTGAAGAAGGAATAGGGGAAAGAATTCATTTGAAGTTCTGCTTTAACTATCAAATAAGTATGACTATATTTACCTCTACGTTCAGTTTTGGTATGTACATTAAGATAACGTAGTTTATCATAACGACTACTAGCTTGAATGTCGGTCATACTCAATCCTCCACCAACAGAACGAACAAGTATTTCCATATCCGGAAACTCCTTCCTCAGAAACTTCTCTGCTTGTTCTGCAAATGCTTTGTGTCGTTGGGAAGTATATGTAACAACAATTATCAAAATCACAACAAAAATTACAATAGCAATTATAACAACTTCAGCACCCAACTAAATCTTCCTCCAAGAAGTTTAATCCAAGGATGGATATAAAGGTATGTTAATTGTGAATTAGACCCATAAAGTGATTGATTGATTTTTGAAAGAAAAATAGTTTTATTAGTCTGAGGAAGTATGTTATTTTGTAATGAGCGATATGAAGAAAAAATCAGAAGAAGAATGGAAGAAAGAACTAACTACGGAACAGTATAGTATTCTCCGTCTCAAAGAAACAGAAAAACCTTTCACTGGAAAATATTGGGATCACGAGAAGAAAGGAGTTTACAAGTGTGCAGGATGTGGGATAGTTCTATTCGATTCTGATACAAAATTCGATGCAGGTTGTGGTTGGCCTAGTTTTAGTTCAATATTAAAAGATTCGAATGTTGAAGAAAAGGTCGATAAGAGTCATGGTATGATTAGAACAGAAGTCTTGTGTAAGAACTGTGGAGGACATTTGGGACACTTATTCGATGATGGACCTCAACCCACAGGTTTGCGATACTGTATCAACTCGGTCTCAATAGATTTTGAGAAGAAAAAGGATAGTTAATAAGTCAAAGAATAATAAAGAATTCATCCTTGCAGTATCTTTCTCAGGCTCAATAACTTCCATTTGTAGAACATGGTTATTGCTTGAGATAGAGTATTAGCCGTTTTTAAGCTAATGTTTTTCTCCATGTAGTCAGATAAGGGTATTGAAATCTTTGCTTCAGTTGTTGTGATAACACAGTATGGTTTAGCAAATCTTCGTTCAGGTGTAAATACGGAGATATCAGAGATTTGTTTCCACGAAAATTTTCTTACATTCTTTCTTTCATCAGTTATATACACCCCATCTTTTGATAATAAATAGATATTCTTATCTCGAGAGGAGTAGTTTACCAAAAATATCACTTGCACTAAACCTACAACGCCTATACCTCCTCCTAAAATTGCTATGTATAGAGACCAAGTATTCCCCAGAAAAGGCAAAGAAATTCCTAATAGCACACCAGAGATCACTAGTAAAGTGGTTAACCTGAAGACTATACTCCAAATAGTTTTAGGTTCTAAAAGTAACTCTGAATGTTTTCCTTTACGTTTTCTCACTCTTACATCTGTAGAGACTTGTCCAGTTGATTCTTCATTTGACATAACAATCAGCGCTGCGATTTATAGTAGAATTTAATTAACCTAAATAAAAGATTACTTCTCTCTGATTGGAAATCTCAAAATGTTTATTAGTTAGAGATAGATTATCTTACAAGATGACAAATCAGAGTGAAACAAAGCCTAAGAAGGGTAATGGGTTTAAAATCGCCTTAATCTTACTTGGATTACTTGAAATTGGATTAATTATTACAGCATTTACGTTTATTTTCAGCACAATTTTTGAATACCCATTGGATTTTGATAAGTTGGTAACTGGATATATCTTCCTCGGAATTTTTGTAGGTGTATTAATTATTGTCTTTCCCATACTTATGATCTCCTTTATTATGAGCAGAAGAAAGCAAATAACCAAAACATTCCACAACATTTCAAAATCAACCTCCACTGCAACAGCTGCAGCTTTAGCTCCCTATTCAGCATCATATAGACCTTCAAAATCAGGAAAAGTATATTATTGCAACTATTGTGGATATGAGGTTAAGAGTCATGAAAGAGAGTGTCCAGAATGTAGTGGACCGATAAAAAGAGGAGTAAGAGTAAACTAGTTACTTCTTTTCTTTCTTTGCGATTACGACTATATTTGAGCTAAGCCTTAAGTAGATCAAGAAATCCTAGAGCAAATTTCTCTATTTGATCCCAGTCTCTAAGGTCGGTATATTCCTCTTCTACTTGCGCACCAGTAGCTTGATTTCCAGCTATTTTCATTATTTTCTTTTCTAACCAACCCATTCTTGAGCTTTCTGAAAAATCAATAACACCACCAAAAGCGTCATAATAATCTATAGAAATTCCGAATTCTGTTAATTTATCTGGTATATATTCTTCTTTGACTTTTGCATATTGTTCCTCAAGAGCCGCGTAAGCCGAGCAAACGTAGAAGCCAAATGGTTTAGTAAACTTCTGTATTTCTAGTCTCATATTACGAACAAAGTTTTTGACGTGTCGTGTCCATTGACCAATTTTTATGCTAGAACCAATGATTAGACCATCATAATTGTCAAAATTATCAAAGTCAGATTTCTCTTTTAAATCAACTACTTCAGCGAGGACATTATTGTCTCTAAATATTTCTGCAATTTTAATAGCTACACCTTCTGTAGCACCAAAACGTGAACCATAAACAATCAAGACTTTTTTCTCTGTCATTACTATCAATCTACATAAGGTACAACTAGTTTTTAAATACTATACATTGAAATTGAATCATAGGGGTAGGTAAACATAGTTAGAGTTATTCATTATTGTAACAGCACCAAACTTCTTACCATTTCTGCGCAATCTTCAATCAAATCAGATGATAGCTCAATATCCCTTATAGCATGATCTAAAACAATTAGAGCACCTGCGGGTACATCCTTTGTAGAATATGCTAACTCATATTTCAATTGTTTGTAATTATTATCAATTGCTGTTTCTATTTCACTTACTTTTTCAATTTCTTTTACTAGTTCTTCATGTTCAATAGAGAACATCGAATCGAATACTTTAGTGAAACCTTGAACCTCTTCTACTAGCAGATCGAAATTGGATTTGAGAATCTTAACGATACTCTCAGGAAATTCTTGTTTTATTAAGAGTAGAAGGTTATTTGTCCCTTGTTTTATTCTTCCTGCAGACTTATCAGCAAGTCTAATGAAGTTTATCAGGTCTGTTCTAACGTATACAGGCATTTTACCTTCTGAGAGCATATCAAGAATATCTGCTTCTACAATATCAGCTGTTTTTTCTTCTTGATGTATCAAATCGTACATGTTTTGTGCTCCTTCTTCATCTTTATTTTCCCAGAAAGTATAGAAATCTCTGGCTTTAGTTATGCAACTATTGACAAGAATCAAATGTTCTCTTATTCGTTTCAAAACCCTAGATTCTCTCCTCTTACTTAACCAGTGCTTTAGTTCTTTATTACTCAACTTGACACCTCTCTTTTTTGTTATTTGACAATTCTCTTTGCTTTAAATAATTAATATACATTGTTTGATTAAATCTCTTTCTCATCATTTTCATCCTCTTCAAATGGAAAAACTCGGAAATCACCTTTATCTGTAGCAAACAAAACTTTGCTTCCTTCAGTTAAAGGAACGTTTCTCCCAATCAATTCTTTTGCTTTAATTACTTGCTTAAATGCGATTAAATCAACATCAAAAAACTCTCCCACACACTTTGAACTGATAATTTCAGCTTCAATAATATTATCATAAGTTATTTTTCCTTTCTCGGATATAGAATATATATCTGCTAACTCTGCAGGAATTAGAGCAACAGCTTTTGTTCCAGATTTCAAATCAGTTTCTATCTCAATCTTGATATTATCAACAATAAGAAAACTCTTGTTTTTCTCCTGTTTAATCGTTCCCTTTAATTCTGTTGTTTCACCTAAGAATTTAGCTACATAGATCGAAACGGGATTATTGTAAACTTCTTCGGGAGTTCCTAATTGGACAATAGCTCCATCTTTAAACACTGCAATTTTATCAGCTACTCGCATGGCTTCTTGTGTATCATGTGTCGCATGGATACAAGTTAAACTCAAATCTTTTACTAAATTCCTTAACTCAATTTGAAGTATTTCCCTGATTTTCGCATCTAGGGCACGTAATGGATCATCCATCACCAATAAATTAGCATTAGAGACAATAGCTCGAGCTAGGGCGACTCTTTGTTTTTGACCACCACTAATCTCATCAGGAAAATTCCCTTCTTTACCAGTTATATTTAGTAAGGAAAACATTTCACGGGCAACTTGCCTAGAATCAGATAAATCAAGACCCTTTACTATGGGACCAAAAAGAACGTTGGATTCAGCACTCATTCGTGGAAACAAATTATACTCTTCAAACACGAAACCAACGTTCCTATCTTCAGAGGGTACATTAGTTACATCTTCACCATTAAACAAAATTCTTCCTTCAGAAGGAGAAAGAAGCCCTGCAACAAGATACATAGTAGTGGTTTTTCCGGCCCCAGTTGAACCAAGTACAGCTAGATACTCACCATCTTCTATAGTGAGATTGATGTTTTCTACTCCTCTTCTTTTCCCATAATATTTGGTGATATTTTTTAGTTCTAGCTTTACCATAAGTTACATCTCCAATGCTGAAGCAACACCAGCTTTAGGATATTCAAAACACCTTGTTGAAGAAGGATCTATCACTAGCTTCACCTTTTCATTTTCCTTGTAATGAACAGGGTGCTTAGCATGAATTTTCACTTCTACAATCTGTTGATTCTCAAGTTTAACTCTAACTCTTCTTAGTAATCCTAAAAATTGATCTCTAACTACCACTCCTGGAAGAAAATTATCAGGTTCATCTGTATCTTCATATTTGTGTACTTTGAAAAACTCCCTGCGAACAGCCACAACCGCTCTTTTACCTCTTGTAATACCCATATTTTTTACTTTGATAGTTGATTGGCCAACTCTTACTTCTGCAAAAGATTCCTTATCATTAATAACAACAGATTCAAGAAAATCTGATTCACCAACGAAGAAGGATGTAAAGATATTATTGGGTGTAAAGATCAAGTCTGATGCAGAACCTAATTGGATTAATCTTCCTTTATTCATTACGGCTACTTTATCGCTAATTGTCAGTGCTTCAGCTTGATCATGGGTAACATGAATAGCTGTTAGTCCTTCTTTCTTGACTAAATCACGAAGGAATACTTGAAACTTTTCTCTTATTTTTTGATCTAATGCCCCTAATGGTTCATCTAGAAGAAGAATTTTTGCTTCTGAGGCAATAACGCGAGCTAATGCAGTTTTTTGCCAATCTGGAGCAGATAGTGAGGGAGGATAAAGGTCAGCTTTATCAGCTATTTGAACAGCTTCGAGAGCATGATCTACTAACGAGGCAATTTCACTCTTTTTTCGTCCTCTCACAATTGGACCATAAGCAGCATTTTCCCTTACAGTCAAATGGGGAAATATCGCAAAATGCTGGAAAACAAAACCAATATGTCTATCTCTTATACTTAAATTTTCGACTGATTTATTATCGAAATAAATGTTCCCTTGAGTAGGAAGTATTGTACCAGCTAAAAGGCGTAAAGTTGTAGTTTTACCACATCCACTAGGACCAATTAGACTTACATATTCTCCATCCTCTATGATGAAACTAAGATCCTTGACAGCTTCAACCTTTCTACCGAATATCTTTGTTACACTTTGAAGTCGTATCTCAGGCATCTTTCTTCCTCCTCGTTACTAATCTCAACAATATGAGCATGACAAATGATATGATTATCAGTATAGTTGACGCAAATGCTGCAGCTGGAAACGTTGATGCTTCGAAGAAGTCAACCAGTAGGACAGGGATGGTTCTTTCTATTCCCATACAAATTATCGTTGCTCCTGTTTCACTCATTGAGCGAGTGAAAGTCATAATTGCAGCTGCAATAAGTCCACTCTTCAAGAAAGGCAGAGTGACCGTTCTGAAAGCTGTAATCTTTGAAGCCCCAAAAGCTGCAGCCGCTTCATCGTACATAGTAGAAATGGAATCAAAGGATCCTATCAATGGTCTCACACAATAGGAGTACGTGAAAGAGATATGTGCAATAACTATCATAGCAAAACCAGGCGACAGTATATGTAAACCATTAGACCCCCAAAGGAAGAATATACTGAATCCTAATGCTGAACTTGGTATAACTAATGGTATGTCTATCAACCCATCTAGAAGTCCTTTGACTTTTTTATTTTTCATTTTAGAAATCATTAAGGCCATCGGAGTGGCTATTAACAAGTTTACAATCGTAACTATTAATGCGATTTCTAATGACGTTACCAGTGCCGTCATTATCTCATTGATTTTTTTATCAGGTGCTAGGAATACTTGGTAAATCATCCCTGCTTCAAATTCTCCTGAGAAAGGAGACCCACCCCACCATTGGAATAAGAAAACTATAACGAATAAAGCGGGGATAAAAACGAAGAGAAAGAAGAGAGCAATAGAGAATGTATCTCTTGTTCTTGTAACTTTCTTTGAGCTTAATTTTCTTTCAAATCTTGGGAATACTTTTTTCCATGGAAGTCCTACTTTTCTTGCGAAGATTCGAACTGCAGCAAGAAGCAGTAAACTAATTATAATTAGAATAAAAGCAAGAAATGCTGTTGTGGGAATTTTCAGTCCTTTCATCCAACTAACTATTACTACTGGAGCAGTCTGATAGACTCCACTAACAATCAATGTTGCACCAGTTTCTCCTAAAGATCTTGTAAAGGCTAAGACTGTTCCTGCTAATAGACCTTCTTTAACCATGGGTAAAGAGATCATTTTTGCTATTGTAAAAGGAGAAGCACCAAGTGTTCTTCCAGCTTTTTCTAGATCTAAGTCAAGGTCTGCGATAATCCCTTTAATTGACCGTGTAACATAAGGAAAAGTAAATGCAACGTGAGCAAGTATTATGAGAAGTATACCTTGAGATGCAAAACCTACCTGTGAATTGTACAATCTTGAAATACCGTTATTTGTTCCCCAGAAAAGATAAATAGAGAAACCTAAAGCACTTGTAGGTACAGCCATTGGTAAGTCCACCATTGTGTCGAGAATATTCTTACCCTTGAACTCATATCTAGCCAGAATCCAAGCCATAGGAACACCTACGAGTATATCAAACACAGTTACAATAGCTGCAATTTCAAATGACAAACCAATTGATCTTAACATAGAAAGAAAAGCTTCATTTCCTAAAATTGGGTCATTAAAAACAGTTTCATTAATATCTCCCCAACTGATAATTATCTGAAAAAGTAGGTAAAGAATAGGTCCTAGGACAATTAGAATAAATATCCCAACAGTCACTGCTTTTCCAGCTGATAAGACGGTATCTTTCGACAACCATTTTTCGGTAGCTAGTAAACTTCTTCTGAACTTGACTTCCAAATCAGGTTTATCCTCTCCTGCTACCATTTATTTTCTCCTCCTTCGTTTGTAAATAAATGAAAGAAGTATCAGGGATGTAAGCATAATAGGAACTAGTATAACAGGCTCTAAACCTACTTGCCAATATTCAGCATCCTCATTCTTCTCTATAGTTGTTGCTCTTGTCTTTAACCACAGATCAGGTATTCGATCCAAAACTTCTCCATCGGTTGGGACGTTAAAACGAGGTATAGAAATGTTTAACTGAACGCCATTTTCAGGATTGAATATTTTTTCCATTTCTGCAATTACGTCAGGATCATCCTTAATGCTCTCATTGCCAGGACGAAAACCAAATGGAATAGACACCTTCTGAATCTCTTTGCTCAGTAAGAAAGTTTCAAATTCAGAAGCAGCAAAAGCTTCATCAGGAGTTACCCATGAACCATTCAAAATAGCAATAGGATGGTCACTCCACAGTGTGCCTTCTTCAGGATAAACTGCAACTAAATCGTCTCCCCACTTGGCAAAAGCCTCACCATCTTTAGCTGTTTCAATAATCAAATTTTCATACAAAATTATGACATTGATAGCTGACGGTCCTAGCTGCACCGCTTGTTTTGCAAGAAAACCTGTTGAAGTTCCATAAAGAACTGCTTTGGATTCTACTTTTTCAAGCCAATCTTGTATAGTTGTATTCTGTAAATCAGCTAATTCAATATTATCAGGAGTTTTCCCACTTGCTGCAGTAATTTCTAGTAAAACAGCCATATAACCTGAATTTGATTCTTGAGCTGAAGTATGGGCTAATTTTAAATTATCGTCAGCTAAATCATATAAATCAACAAGTGAAGTGAAGTTGTTATCTTCACGAAAACTCTTCCATGTACCGAGTACTATGGGGGAAGCAATAAGAGATTTGATTTGGTTCAGATTTAAGACTGATCCACCAAACTTCTTTTCCCACGCCCAATCGAATAGTGGTATCCATACAGCTGCTGCAGGACTCCATATGGTAGGTTTACTTTCGCCAGACAGAATCGATAACATAGATGTTCGCGTACCTTGAACTTCAAACTGCAATCTGACAGTTTTATCTGGATTCCTTTCAGCAAACCATTCAGGAAAATCGGGAGCAATAGAATTTATCCAACCCTTTTTTTCACTTGTGTAAAGAACTTTCAAAACAATTTCATCTTTATCTCCTCTAAATTGAGCTTGACGAATAATATCAAGAGCAATTAATGATGAAATAAGTAGTGCTACAGCAATAATTGTTGGAAGCTTTGATTTCCCCAATTTAATCCTCTTTTCCCTTATTGTGTATATTGTATTCGAAGTAAGCTCTACTAACTAGTTAATAAAAACTTTGGAGAAACTAACTCATCATTCTCATACTTGAGGAAACTGCTGAGGCAATATATACTATTGCTTGAAAGGAGTTATATGCTTCGACCATATTTGTTGATGTATATTCAATCTCTAAGCCACCAAGTCGTTTTACAAATGGTAGTAAAGACACAGCATCGGTTTGCTCACTGCTTTTTAGAGTAAGATTAATTTTGACAGGAGTTGCTGTTACTAGCGGTTGAACACTATTATCATTGAACTTGATGACAGCCTTGTTTACTGCAATTTTCAATTCTTGTTTAATTTTGATCATGCTTGGACTCTTAGCTGAAAGTCTACTCAAAGATTCTTTAAGGACAACTTGTTCAACCCAAGGAGTTAGTGTTTTTACATCATCTTCCATCAGTTGTTTGTCACCTGCAACAAGTATAGATGGAACACCGTACTCTCCTGCAACATAACTGTTGAGAATAAATTCACTTGCTTCTATACCATTAACTAAAATTTTATGCACAGAACCTCCACTGTATGTATGGTCGAAAGTTGACTTAGATGTACCATATTTGGCATGATAACCCAGAAAAAGTGCTACATCACAATCCTCTACACCTGCAACCATACAGATAGGTCTGAGATTACCACGAATAATTTCAACGTATTCAGGCAAATCTTCTACTAACAAGTTTACCATAGGTCCATGACTGTCTGCGATAATAATTAGTTCAAAACCATTTTTATACAATTCTTCAGCAACTACAAGTGTTATGTCTGTAGCTATTTTTCTTGCTTCACCATAAAGAGAACCCTTCAAATTTAAATGTCCAGGAATAACAACATAAGGCATTCCTTCAAGGTCTACGGAAATAAAGGCTTTCATTTTATTCACTTGAGCTTCTGTACAAAACCATCTTTTAAAATATTGTGCACTCAATATTTCATCAGTGCTTTTGTGGAATGTAGGATATTCCAAACTAAATGAAGCTCAAGAAAGAAAGGTTAGATTCATTTACAACAAAGGTCCTGCAAAAATCACTTCCCTAATCAGCACGACTGGGGAGATTCCTCTTGATGAAAGAAAAGAACCTCAGTGTGTATCAAATTACTTTGTACAGTACATTAATGGTAAGTGGGTTAAGGATTCTGTTTTAGATGATCAAGCATATATCCTAAAAACCAAGGAAGGTCTAGTAGTACTCACAGGAGATTGTCACTCAGGAATTGGTAATGTACTAACCAAGACAAAAGAGCTATTCAATGATGACATCGTGGCTGTTATCGGATCTTTACACTTAATGGAAATTAGTAAGGATAAGCTTGTAAAAATAGTTGATTTCTTAAAAGAGGGATTTAACGAAACTGAATTCTACCTCAATCATACGATTAGCAGGTTAGCATGGAGTACTCTACGAAAAAAACTTGGAGAAGATAAAATCCATCGTTTTAAAATGGGGAAAAAAATCATGTTTGATTGTTAAGAAAAAAATTGGGAGAAAGAGAATCCTAATATCCAATTTCAGCTAAAATAGCTGGTATAAGTTGTCTAAAATTCTCGTTCTCATGAAGTCCCGCATTTGGATCATTAGCACCTATAACATTGAGAACTGCGATATCTGCTCCATTAAAATATGCTTTCCTTACGTCTTCTGGTTCTAGACCACCAGCTACCGCCATTAGAGCTTCATATTTTGAACGTATTTTTGCAATATCCTTGTATCGAATAATGTTACTTTTGTTTGTCTCCTCATCTCGTCCCTTGTGAATCACAATAATATCTGGTTTATGCTTCATCGGAAGCATTTTTCGTAGAGGATTATCAACACCTAACATATCAATCATTGAATACATTCCATGTCTGGCACAGAATTGAATGAAGAGGTCTAATGTTTCCACGGGTGCAGATCCCATAACAGTTGCAGCATTAGCTCCTGCAGCTGCTGAGAACATAACTTCTGGAGCTGCACCGTCTGTTACCTTAATATCAGCAAGAACCAAACCTCTCCAGTAACGTCTAATTAGACGAACACCAGCCATTCCTGTAAGTTTTATGTAGGGTGTTCCTGCCTCAATTATTATCCTTGAATCTTGAGGGATCTGAGGGAGGATTCTCCTAACTTGTCGAGCAGTGCCGTTGAAAGCAATTTGAACATACCTTTTGTGGGTTGTTAAACTCAAATGCCTTCACCTAACTATTTCTTCTTAGTTATTTTTTCCACTATGTCTGTAATTTCATTTGGCATAAAAATAACTATTTTCTCACTAGGATCTTGAGCAATATCTCTAATTGTTTGCAAAGTTCGTAATTGTAAAGCTCCACGTTCTGTAGAGAGTTTCTTTGCAGCTTCTGCGAGGTTGCTAGATGCTTTTAATTCTCCTTCAGATTGAATAATGGCAGCTCGTTTTCCTCTTTCAGCTTCAGCTTGTTTTGCAAATGCTCGTTTCATTTCAGCAGGAAGTTCAATCTCTTGAATTTTAATTGCTTTTATGTCAATACCCCATTCATTTGTTTCTCTATCAACGCTCTTCTGGATATCTATAGCAATTTGATCTCTTTCAGTTAGGACTTGATCAAGTTCAAGTGTACCCATTGCATCACGTAAAGCGGCTTGAGTATACTGTCTAACAGCATAAATATAGTTCTCAATTTTAATAACAGCATCTTCAGGCCTCTCAACCTTAAAATAGACCACTGTATTTGCTAGGACGGGGATATTGTCTCTTGTCATTAGTTCTTGTCGTGGAATATCTTGTGTTATAATTCTCATATCAACTTTTTTAGAAGTCTCTATTATTGGAATTATATAGACTAATCCCGGACCAGTTGTTCGCGTGTATTTCCCTAAGCGGAAAATTACTAATCTTTCGTATTCGAGCATTACTCTTATTCCTGATAATAACCAGATACCTATGAATAACACTGCAACACCTATTACAATAAATATATAATATTCAACCATCTTATGTCACCAATTATTTGACTGGTAATTTTTAAGCAAAGGTCACCTAATAACCTTTCTAAATAACAATATAGCAACAATATAATGAATTGAACATCTAAAAAGATGAAAAAAGGAGTGTTGTATTAGATTACTCTGGAACCTTTGTAGGTAGGTTAGGATCATCATCTGCTGGAAAAATCTTACCTTCACGACCCATAGAGATTTGTTTCTTATCTCTAAACATTTTGCACCATCCATTTTGAATGGAAACAACTTGACCTATTTTGTATGTTTCACCAACATCTTTTCCCCAAAGAGTTAACACGGTTGAACCTGTTTCATCAACTACTAAAATATCCCAAACAAACAAAGTCTTATCCCTACTTTGAACAGTTCTAGGTCCATCTTTGGAAACTACCCTTACTTTCAATTCATCAAAATTTGCTTCTGGCTTTAAATTTTCTATTTTCAACTTAATCCCTAATAAAAATAATTAACATTGTACATAAAAAACTTTTGTCACTCCCATTTAAAAATAAAGGAAGTAAAATAGTGATATTTATGAAACGATTCTCTGTAACTCTGTAATTAGAAAAAAGAAGTGAGGGGAAGAGGAGAAAAGTGGGGGTTTTAATAGGGAAAAACCTACAAATGAGTGATGAC
>BPTK01000026.1 GCA_023705905.1 Candidatus Heimdallarchaeota archaeon | reverse complement strand
AAATGCACAAGCAAATAGTCGAGTATTGTTGTCCAGAATGTAAAGCCGAGAGGGAATGATTTACCATATCCCCACCCCCCTACATAATTAACTTCTTTCTTTTCTTTGACTTTGTGTTTGCGTGATAACTAAAACATTAGAAAGAAATAAGAAGGCAGGGAGCCACCAAATATTGAGAAAACAGTGATTTCCTACACCGTATCGAGGAGCATGCTAATCCATTAACCCAACGAACAAAGTACTTTATAACTACTACGTACGCGCTCTAATTTCGAAATTAATTAGATATACTATATCTAAAATGTCACGATGACACAGCACATTCAACCAGCAGGACAAGACGAGACACGACAACTTTATAGCTAAACCTAACAGCAAGACAGCGGTAACATGATGGTAGAAAACTTTATATGCCATTCTATAATTATTAATATGATTAATATGAATAAGAAAGATGATAGGACTGTGAAACTACAAGCAGATTTGACGCCAGAGACACATGCGAAACTCTCAGCAATGAAAGGTACAAAGCGTAATTGGGAGAAATTTTTTAAAGATGAGGTGATATAAAAATGAATAAAGAAAGCAAAGCTATTTCAGAGGCAATCAAGGATTATATCGAGGCACACGACAAAAATGTTTCAGTAGTAGTGAGCATTCGTGCGTTCGCTGGAGACAGCGAAAATTGTGAGATTGTTGATAGTCTTATTTTTTGTTATGGGATGAAAGATTCGATAAAACTCATATTTAGACAAATAACAGAGGCAATCGATAGCAAAATAGATAATTTTATTGATTTGGAGGATCGAGCATGAGTGACACGATAGATAAAACTTTATTATGTAAACCTAACAAGTAAAGACAAAAACACAGCGAACGAATATGTGGTTAGGTTTATATATCATTCGCTTAAAATAAAAATTTAAAAGCCTAGGAACGTATACCTCTATTGTCGAAGATGGGATTGTAATATTGGCATAATGAAATGGAGACAGGTGATATTATATGGAGACAGAAGCAGATAAATTTTTAGGTAAAGCTATTGACCTTACAAGGTTGGATGGCTTTCACATTTATGCGATCTTAGTGAAAATGGAACAATTTGGTGTCTGGGTCAAGTCTAAACAGGAGACATCTTTTATAGCATTCAATAACATCAAAGACATTCGCCTGGACAGACGTTCCAAGGAGAGTGACTTCTGATGGATGTAACTCTTACCAGATATACTAGTTCTGTTAAGATGAATGATAAATTACTTTATGAACAGATATATGACTCAAAGGCAAATAAAATGGAGTTGAATAAAGATGCCACAGAATGAAAACATAATAGAATTAGTTGACGCTATTGTCCCAAAGTATATTAAAGGAGAATGGACACTAGAGCATATCAGAAAACTTATGAATATTCAACACGTAGATGAAGATACTGGTCGCCCAGTATTAGTAAATAAAGTGTATGCAAATTATGATACCTTAAGTGCCGTCTTGTTTTCACTAATAGGCTCACCAGCAAAAGGCTATGCTTTGTATAATGTGTATAATGGTCATATGGTTTTTATGAACTCCCGTCTTCAACCAATAGCTCATTATGAAAATGTAACAATTAGCGGATTAAAAGATATTCCTGATGAAGTCCAAATCTTAGAGGGTGGAACACTTAATTTTCTCCCTAAACATTATGGTGCCTTTGATAGGAGTAATTGCTATGTTTCTATTTTCAATGATTCAGAAAATAGTTGTTATATAACAGATGACTATAATTGCTCAAAGGATAGGTACTTATGCAAAAACAACTTTGAAAAAATCATATTATTTGAAGATAATGAGAGTGGCTTTACAAATGCAATATCATGTAACGAATACATTGGAGATGAATATGCTTGGTCGCATTTTAGTTTGGGTGAGTATAAATTAAAACAAGAAATATTTCAAGATATCATTATACCAATACTTCAAAAGTATCTCAAAAAAGCAAGGCAAGATGCTGCGTTTGATGGAAGCGTTTGGGGGTTTACAACACCTGCGGTAACTGTAAAAGAGTATTATAAAATGAAACAAGAACTTCTTGATGTTTTAATAGATATGGATAACTATATACATGATTTGGAGGATGGCAAGGGCTAATTTAAAGGTTTATAGGTGAGAGTATGAGTAAGATAGATTTTGAACCATTCTTAGGCAAAAAAGTTAGAATGGTAATTTTCAAGCCTGGTAGTGACCGAGGTTTCAATCTGTACGGTCATATCAAGAAATTTGATGATACTTGGCTCTATTTTAAAACAGATAGACTCGGGGTAATTCGCATTACTGACATCATTAGTATACAGGTGGTGCAGTAATGCTAGTAGACAACTTGAATATCTATGATTCTTGGGAGTCATCAGAAAAATTCTATAACAATATTATGACTCGACAAGAAACAAGTAACTTCCGCAAAATCAGAGGGCTACATCAGTCACGCCTTAAAAATGGAATTATCATTCACGATGGACAACCTGGAACTGGAAAGACGTATACATTAGCTAAAGCAATCAAAGACCATCCTAACATACGCATCGCTTTTTTCTCCGCTAATCACGACCACTTAGAGGAATTCAAGAAGGATTTATACGAATTTGGTATCCTTGAAGGTGAATTCATACATGGTAAAGGATTCAATAAAAGTTGTGAACTATACCCAAAAAATAAACCCCGTGAGAAGTGGACAAAAGATGAAATATTAATACATAAAATCTACAATGGTTTCGGTGTAAAAAGTTCTCAGTTACTATGCAGTAGTTGTATCCATAAAGATGATTGCGAATATCATGACTATACCCATAACGCTAAAAAGTACAGAATCACACTACAACCACTCGAATTTTTATATACCAAATATAATGAAGACAAAGATATTTTTGTTGTAGATGAAGCTGTAAGTAAAAAAGAGAGCGTATACTGGAATTTCAATCTCGAGAAGTTTAAGCGATTTATCCATGTCATAGAAAGGATTTCCAAAGAGAGTAAAAATCCAACAGAGACATATGGTTTACGAAAATATGTTGACACTTTTTTAGAGTTTCATCAAACTATCCTGAAAAATACATCGTTAATTTTCACAGAAGCACCAGAAACCTTATTTAATTTCAACGATAAAACGTTCAAGCATAAGAAAGATATCGTGCAAAATAGAAGATACGTGGTTCATTCTGGAATTATATCGCCTCTTAGTTGTTTTGAAACCAAGGAGTTTGGCGAACTCATCCGACTTATTTCATACGAATCACGAACGGCAGAAGGGATAATCAAGTATACCAACGAACAAATTCGGGAAGTTATCAAAAAAGGGGATATCGTAAAAATCGACGAACTAATTGATAACTATATACCTCTCTGGCAATGTATACAGTTTTTCAAGGTACTATTAGCCAAGCCTGATATAAAGACAAAGAGTAGCTGTTTTTTGGTGAGTGAAAAATTAGAACTCGCAGACTATCAAAATCTTAATCCCAAGCCAGAGACACCCAAAGCAGAAGGTAGATATGAATGGGGATTCACCGCAGAATGTCTTTATATACGAAACATAAAAACCAATGAATGTATCGTTAGTAGAATGGGAAAAGCTTATGGTGGCGAAGTCAGAATCTTAGATCTTGCAAAAGACGTTTGGTTTACCATAGGACACCCCTTTCTCTTTCAAATACTTAACGAATCAGAGGGAAAACCCGTGATACTCCTAGATGCGACTTTTAACGAAGATACATTCAATAAGTTATACACACAGTGGAGAACGTATCGATTAGGAGAAAAGGCTTTGGAACATAACGATGACAGAGGATTGACAACGAATGTATATATGATAAAAAGATATGAGGTTGAAAACAAAAACTCGATAGTTTATGATGTCAAAGGACACTTTCCATTAGCGACTATGGAGAAAAATTTACCTAAAATTGTAGGAAGTATAGCAACGATACTAGATGAGAAGCCAGATAAAACACACGCTATCATCTCATCACTGCGGTTTGAAGAAAAAATACAAAAACTGTTTCCAAAGGCAGTAACAGCCCACCACTTTAATGAACGAGGTAAAAACATAGATACCGAACTGTTATTTACCATTGGAACACCTTTCAATCCGCCATTCAGCATTATCTTTGATTATATCTTAACCTTCAATGAATATCCAAAGTCCACCGAAACAATAAGACATGGTAAAAAGTTTGTTGGATATAAAGACCCGATACTCAATGAAATATTACGATTGAATGTTTATGATGAAAACTACCACGAAACGCACAGAAATAGACCTTTGTTATACAATAGGATAAACTATAATTTTTATGAATTACCACCACGAATGCGAGAGGAAGTAACAGTAATCCCTGTAGAACTAGACAAAATCTCTGGATATCCACTGTTCAAAATTATGGAGAAGATAATCAGAGACGAAGGAATGAGTAGAACCCTATTCCATTCTGAAACAAAACAGCGAACTTTATACGATCGAGTTGGTGGTGGGAAGGCTTTGTTGGAAAAACTCGAAGAGGCAGAACGAATAACCATCGCAACAGAGGGAACAAAAACAAAGAAAAAATTAGTTATCTATAGCACCGACAAAGGTAGAGAATGGTATAAGAAATACAAAGGATTCTACCTTGCAGACTTCCTGAAAAAAGAATAAAAACCAATTTTAGGAAAAAAACTTTTTTAGAAAAGCCACTAACAGAAGGTAACAGGAACACCTTGGAATCACGTACGTAAAACCTTTATATATATCTATAAAGGAAATCCGTACGCGATTCGACAATTATATAAAAATCGTACTATAATACCAATCTCAGTACACTCAACACTCTCAGTACACTCAACATTCTGCTCCCAGTACGTACTTACGAGTACTTACGAGTATTAACACTGGAACATTGAAAAGGCTATACACTTTTTTTCTATAGGCACTATAGTAACAGGGTTGCAACAGATAAGATAACAGGTAAGGCAACCAAGGTTAACAGATAAGTAACAGGGTTGCAACCAAGACAACAGATAAGGCATAGTTTCTGTAATCTTAACTTTTCGTCTTGGTATAGCCGAAAGCGAGAATACCCAAAATAACAGGAGCTAGGGGTATAGTGGCGGTATATATATAGTATAACTATTAGTACGAGTTACGAGTAGTACTGGTTTTTAAATAGCCGCTGGTATACCCCTTAACAGGAGTGGCTTTTATATACTGTGGATTTTCAACTTTGGCGACCTAACAGTGGAAACATCTATAATTATTTCAGCAATAATCCGTATCCCAATTAAGCCATCGACTTAACTGCAATTCTTCTCTCTCCTTGTACGTACTTACGATCGTTACGAGTAGAACGAGTAGAACGAGTAATGTCATTACGAGCATAACTGGGTTAATTGGGTTTTTTTAACTGACATAACCACGTGCACACACTACCCCGTAGTACCTAAATTACCTAAATGTCCTAAATGTACCTTCTGTTAATTTCATGTTACACAAGAACCTAAATGTCCTAAATGTCCTAAATGCTTTTTTCGGCAAACAATCCTTTGATTTCATGTTCTCTTTCACCATGTCTGGAATTGGTTTGCCCTGCTCAAATTGGGAAATTAAAACCTTTTTTAAATTTAAAAATAGTTTTAAAACCTTGCTGACTGCCATTTGAGAGTATTCCTGTTCATATCCGGCATTAACAACTTGGTCAGCTATTTCCTGCTGAGTCCACCCTAACAGGTGCAACTTATAAATAAGCAAATAAAAGTAATGGGATGCACTTTACCACTGTTATTCTATAGACACTATAGAAAAGTGTGTTATGTAATTAAATCTATTAGACTTTATGCCGATAACTACAATCCAAATCGACAAATCCACCCATAGCAACCTCGATAAAATTGGCAGAAGAGGAGAATCCTACGATGATATTGTATCATTTCTAATCAAATTATATCATTTCGTCAGCAAAACTCGTGAAGAACTAGAACACGAAATTATCGAGAAAGAGATAGCCAAGGAGTGAAATGACATACAGGGGGTAAAAGCGTATAAACCCCTTCTATGGAGGAGTGATGAAAAACTCAACAAAGCTGAATCTTGCGCTACTAAGTATGTTATTGATTGCTATAGTCATAGTAGTGACATTGATTTATCTGGAGATGTGATAATGAAATTATTCATCATAATCGGAATAGTCATTCTACTCATCTGTGTTTGTGTGAGTGGATGTCTACAGGAAGAAGAACCACCTAATGACACAAATTTATTCGGAGAGTGGCATTCTACATCAAAGGGATATGAAATTACTTTTCATAAAAACCAAACTTACACATCAAATTTTCTAGGTTTGGGGAGTTGGCACATCAACAATTCAGAGTTGGTGATTGGGAAGAATACTTTTGATTATAAATTTGTGGGAGATAAATTACATTTGAGCAGCATGCACATGTTTTTTATAAAAGTTGGAGGTAATTAGATGACCTGCATGGAATACCTTAGAGAATATTTAGAGTTAGAGTATCTAAACTCAAAGAAAGGGAGATGTAGATGAGTGAAAGAATAAAGATTGTAAAATGTAAAAAGTGCAACAGAGCAATTGGAAGATGTATTTGTGAAGTATATCATGCGCCACCAAAGAATTGAGTGAGGAAAAATGACAGTTCAGTGGTTCTACTGCAAAACTTGTAAAAGAGAATTCAGTCATGTGAGTGAATCCAGTGCTTGCAAAAGATGTCCGCTATGTCATAAAACTCGCATTTACAAGGTCAAAACGAAATATAAATGGGATGGATGGCAATGAAAATGGATAAATGGCGATAGGTAATATAGGCAAAAAAACACATCTTGTTGAATAGTAAGCTACAGGGCACGTGTAGTTCTTGGCTCTGAGACACACTAGCGACAAGGCATAAAGATTTAAATTGGCAAACGCTATGGGAATTCGTGTTTTTGTGGATTTATAGGGAAATCTTGGGATTTTATCAAAAATCACATATCATTTGTCATTTGCACATTTTCCCAAGTTCTATGATACCCAGCAATGGATTCTATTGACTTATCTTTATTTAAATCCTGTAATATAATATTTTTAACTTTAGTTAGATTTTTTGTTATATAATTTGTCAGTGAATCTTGAAATCGTGTCAACTGTTGCCGTGACAACGATAAGCATAATAACTCTTACCATATATACTATACGAATTATATGGTAGTTGAACCTTTTGGTAAGTTAAACCACCAAGTAAAAAATCATCTGTTTTTGCAGCTACTATATTTTTAAGATGATTTATATGGTAAGAATAGAACGCAAGGACGGAATCATCTATAATAGAAATCCGAAAAGAATAATAATCCCAAGCAAAAATCAGTATCAAGAAACACTAAAGAATTTAACTGAGCTAGATTGTATGAAAACTTTAGTTGCAACTAGACTTGGTTGTGAATTGGGATTAAGTAGAATTGAGGTTTGTAATGCAGAAATATCAAATATCGATCGTGACCATAAACGTGGACTTTGGATCCAGGTTGCTAAGAAAGTAAGACGTGGGTCAAAGTTTGAGATGAGAAGTCGTGAAATACCAATTAACGTCAATCTTTATGCATTCTTGAAAAACTATATCCGCCAAGACCAGAAATACATTTTAGTCCGTGAACGGGGTGATATCAACAAACCTTTTAGTCCACTGCACATCAATTATCTTTATGAAAGGTCAAGTGTGCCTTGGTCTAGTCATAAATCCCGTCATTATTTTAAGAATCGATTATATGACTGGATGAGGGAAAACAGGTGCGTAGACCCTGCGTTAGTTAAAGAATTGATGGGACACCACCTAGATGTGCATGAATCATACGGTTCTATTTCTTGGGATTACAAAATTGAGATTATCGATAAGGTGTTCTGATGAAAGATTCTGGGAGATGATAGAATGAAGCGATCTTGCATCATAGTTATACTGATTCTTTTTTTAATAATTCTTTTCTCATCTGGATGCACTACTGCTCCATCTAAACTGCACGGAACATGGTCATCGACTGATGGGAGTACATTGAAATTTTACAGAGATTGGATAACTGAAAGATGCATGATAACCGATAGCACAGGCAGTGTTGATGTTGAAGTGAAAATCAACGATGAGAGAATCGCATTTATGATGGATGGTGAAACTCTATCAAGCACGCCATATAGAGTTACCAAAAACAAACTCTGTTTTGGCACACTTTGCTACGAGAGAATAACTCAACCCAGTTTTACTGACGATTGGATAATGCAATTAGAAGAATGGCTAACATGATTGAAGGAGGTGAAATGAGAATGGAAATGGAAGAAGCGGTGCACAAATTAAAAGATGAAAATTTCGGTGATGAAGATATAGCAGATATCCTTGAACTACCTGTGAAGAAGGTGCAGTGAATGGGTAAAATAGTTCTTATGACCTCAGTTACAGAATTAAAAATCAAAAACATCAGCGGATTCTATATACGAGAAGTAACTCATTTCGGCACAGGTGCAAAAGTCAGTTGCCCCAAGGAACATTTGGGAAAGACAGTATATCTGGTAATATTGAATAATGACCCGAAACGATGAATTTGCTGAAAACCATATATATATTTAGCTATTTTTTGGCGAAAACCATATATGGCAGGGCATATATATATATGTATGGTGATGAAAGAATATGAAAGTGAAAACACTGCAAATTCACCTAACGGGTGAAGAGTATAAAAAATTGAAACAAGCAAAGGGAGATAAGACTTGGCGTGAATTCTTACTGAGTCTGGTGGGTGATAAAACGTGAAAGAAGGAAATGCCGACCCCAACCCTCGCTTAAAAGAATCGAAGTCAAACAATTCCAATACTAAATCAACATCTGATATAAAAAATTTTTCTGTAAATAATGTAGTTATCTGCGACGAACGTGTATTATCAGATGGTAAACTTTTGAAGAAATATCATACAGCGACGACCTATGAAAACTCAACTTTCGTGAAAAATGCATTGGAGATGAGCAGACAATGAAAGAATCAAACAAAGGGCTATTCCTAGACAAATACTTTCTATACCGAGCATATGGGTACAACAACGATGATGCTTGGAACAAAGCCAGAGCATACATGAAAAGTGTACATCTATGGAGGGATTAAGAATGGTAATAAAGATAATAAATATAAGACATCAACCCGAAAATACTCTAATACATCCATTTAAAGAAGATCGCTTATGTGAGAAGATATTAGACTTTCTACATGCTCTTGATTTAGATGCAGAAGTAGAATATTCCAAGGAGGACTAAAATGAAAGAGAAATGTGCGACCAAGAATTGTCGTGGTGAAGTAGACATCATTTATTTGGGTCGCCCTCTTTGCGACCGATGTTTTTCCAAAACTTGTGATGAACAAGATATGAAAAGTATGAAGGAGGAAAGAAAGATGAAAAATAAAAAAGTAGAAAAAGTAGACGTTGGAGAAGTTTCAGTGAAGAAAACAGCAAAAGAACTATTGGATGAGAATGCTGAGAAGAAAGCACCAAAGAAATCTGAAAAGGAGAAAGTCAGTCCGCCAGAAGTTACTGCTGAGGATTTTATTGCTGAACTGAAACCTTTGGGAGTGACTACCAAGGAAGATGTGTCTGGAAACATAGGCATAAGAATTTTTGATAAAGCAATAACTTATATCCAGAGACGGAAATACGGCATTTCATATCAAATCCTGAAAAAGGGTAACAATGGTGCCAAAAATTGGTACAGTGGTGGCAAGATTACTACTAAAGCAGAGATGACAAAAAAAGTAGAACTTCTCAAAGATTATGCGAAAAACAAGAATCCTGAAACTCTAGTTAAACTTGGATTTCTTGAAACCGTGCCTGAGAAGAAACCTGAGAAGACAGTGAAAAAACCGACTGGAAAGAAACCAAAGAAATCAGCAAAGCCAAAGAGCAAAAAGCCAGTAAAAAAATTGGCGATTGGAGATGGCGAAGTCATAGAAAAGCTGAAATCTAGGATCGAGGGATTAGGAAACGGTTCAAAAGGAATAGATGTCTCTAAGTACCCAATAACTGAGGCAGTAAAATCTTGGATAGGCAAACAGGGATATAAATTAGATGGGGACATACTTCTAATTCATGAATAAATAAAGGCGAAAATATGATCGAAACCCACACTGGAACAGAAGGAATTGACTATGTTGTATGTCCCTTCTGTGGTGGACATTATCAACTGCTACATAAGCACTTCAAAGGTTATTGGACGGGGCACAACATGTCAGATAAGGAGATTGATGACTACTGTAAACAGCATCCAGAAGTGAAGATGATGTCTGATGTCTCTTATAAAAGAATCTCAGATACAATGATTCTTAAATGGGAAGACCAAGCGTATAGAGATAAAGTAGAATCTGGACAACTAAAATACATAGCAGAGAATGCTAAGAAATCTCACGAACATCAAGTAAAAGCAGGAAAACTAGGTGCCAGACGTACAGCAGAATTACATCCTAATCAATTATCTGAGATGAGAAAACGTGCACAAGAGTTATATCCTGACAACTGGCAAGCTGGTCTCAACTATCTCAATGACAACTCACCCTTCTGTTATATGGGTATCGGCTGGCACAACTCACCTATACAACAAAAGATAACACAACTATTATTTGAGAAATTAGGAATCATTCCAATTAAAGGAGTCAACTGTCAGGTATATTCTGGTGGTAATGAGTTTGACTTTAAGCTCCTAGGATTCATATATGAACCTCATGTTCTGCATAATCGTGGTAGCACGGAAACAAGAGAAGAATATTGCATTCGTAAAAGAAACGCCATGGACAACAACGGTCTCAAGGATTACGAACTAATAGTTACAACAACCCTACCAGAAGCAGAACATTTGATTGAGTGGTTATCTGATAAAATAGATTTTCTGTCACCAACTATAAAGGAGGAAGTGAAATGAGATATAAAATAAATTTCACTCGTACATTCGAAACAGAAATCATTGAGGCGAATACCGAAGCTGAAGCGTACGAAAGGTTGAAGATGGGCAAAGTCAAGGAGTCTCCAATCGGTGAAAGAGTTATCACGGGAATTTCCGAATTTGGTGTTGTTGACGATAAACCTATTTGTAACATAGATGAAAGTTATTTCAAATCAGACCTTAACTTGACGCGTGTCGCTAACTCCGTTTTCTTCTGTTTGGCAGACCATGCCAAAGAAGGAGAGAAAACAGCGAAAGAATTCTATGATATCTTTGAAGAACGGTATATAGCCAACAAGGAAAATCCAATGACGGTTAGCGAAGTCTTTGACCTAATTGACGAATATGTTACTTTACGTCCAAAGGAATGCCGAGAAGCATATGACAAAAGGTAAATTATAAAACCTATGTACGAGATATTAGTTGCGAGGATTCGAATATGGCGTTTGATATAAAATCAGCGGATTCAGGCTTTCGTCTTGCGTGCCGATTGGTAAAAAATCTTGCAAAAGACTCAGAAGGAATAGATGAATTTTTGGAAAGATTTGAAGAAAGAATCGAAATATCCTAAAGTTCAATTATTCATCTCTCTTTTTTTGTAAAATAAACAATCCTAAAAGATTTTTTTAATAACGTAACTAATTATACACGCGTACCCTAGTTTTTGGCGTAGCGATGGTATTCAGGGTGTATTAGCGTGGATAAAAGCACTAGGCTTAATTCTCTTTCCCCTCGGCAATATCTAAAAGCCTTTCTAAAACCATCGTATATGTTTCTGATTTTTTAGCAAATTCTTTCAATCTCTCTCTTAAATCTTTAGTAACTGGAATGAGTGTATCGTTTTTCATAAACTACATTTAACTGTTTTTGAGTATAAAAAGTTTTTTAAATTATATTAAATTGCATTAAATCAAAGTGGTTTAAATTCATTTTATGTTACTTCAAGCAATTTTAAAAAGGTTTAAATACCGCTAATAGATTTTAAGTTTAGAATCTGAAAAACCTGGCAGAGATTCGTTTTTTTATGATTTCTGTCATCGAGGTGGTGATATAGAGGAAAGAATTGAATAAATCTTTTACCGAGAAATGGCATACTCATGAAGAAAGGAGAATTGATGAATTACATGAGCGTGTGCTGAACTTCAAGTAAAGATAAAAACATATCAATAAATATAAACAGTGTAACAAGGATATAGAATATGAGATAAAAATGAGTGAAGAAGAAATTGAAGAAAATGAAAATGGTATCAGTGCGTCGGCGGCATCAATGCCATATTATCATAAACAGCCGAAGGGGGTGAAACGAATGAGAAATAAAACCATAGGAATAACAGTGATTGCTTTTCTATTGCTATCAGTAGCAACACTTGTACCAGCAACTGCGATACCAACAGTAACAGCAACACCAACAGTAACAGAAACAGATTTTGATACTATAGATAAAGTTCTCTTGAAATACAAAGACGACCTTGCAGAGATTGATGCATACATAGAGGAATATATAGCAGAATACGGTGCTATAGATGCAAACTTTGTATTACCTGATGAGTTACAAGTAAAATTCGATAATATCGTGAACGAGCTTAGCACTACACTTGGCGAGATTTGTTCTTTAGGTGGTGGCAAAAATGATTATAGATTCAGTCTGCAATGGTGGGGATTTAAACTCTGGCTTTATCTAGACCACTATTGGACAACGATGCTAAAATATCTCGGGCCAATAGGTGTAGGTGGCATAGCGGCAATTATTTGTCTTATAAGTCATGGTACACTTGCACCATTTGCTGTACTTGCAGCCACTCTTATACTCGGTTACGGGGTAACTCGGATATGTGACAAAGACAGAGGAAACGGAGTAGTAATCTATATGCAATATAGTTTAATATTCTTTATTCCTGACTATGTAACTGCATGGTCACAATAATACGAGGTAATGACATGAAAAAAACTACTATAGAAGCAATAATCGGTGTATTTGCAGGTATACTCTTGATATGGAGTATTGGAGTACTAACAGCAACCAATACAGCACAATATATGTACGGTGCAAATGTCGGTTTTATAACCGGAATAACAATTATTGTCTATTTACGCAATAGGGAAAACGCAAAGAAAAACGCAAAAAAAGACAAATGAGATCGCAATTTAAAAATGCTTTACTGGAAACAGTAAGGCTCTAATTTCTTTAAATATGGGGATGATAAAGTCACAAACGCAAAAGGTGCAACAGATATGATATGGAATGAATGGAGAAAATAAGAGGTGATGATAGATGATAAATAAACAGAATCTAAGCCAGTTTACAGGAACGCAGCAATATTATAGACACTGGTTGAAACTACTTGTATTTACGGACGGAATTAAATATCTCGCAGAGAATACTAATAGTTTTTGGTTACTGGATGTAATCGCCAGTTTTCAACATAAATTAAATAGTAAATATCCCTTTCAACTATGGGAATTAAAAGTCAATGAGGATAAAACAGCAACGGTAACAATGAAAGAAGATAGCAACACAGAAACAATAGTAAAACAGGAGTTAGAATATACAGATTTTCCTTTTGATTACCAGAAAATATACTGCATTGATAATGTTGTTTTATTGCCGAGTGAATATTAAAAGAAAGGAAGATGAATAAAAATGTCAAGAATAACTGAAAATCGGGCAAAAGAATACCTATTTAATAATTTCAAAAGTGACAGATATAGATTTGTTGAAAAGCAACCTGCCGAAGATGGTTTTGACCTATGGATGAAAAATCTCATAACAAAAGAAAAACATAAGATCGAACTTAAAGCCACAGGCAGTGATTTTTCAAGAAATAGCGATATCTTTCAAAAATTAGTTTTTAGTGCGAAGAATGAAGTTGAGAACTTTGAGAAAGGAGTCACTAAGGTGTTGCGTATTTTTATGGGAAGTAAACCACCCAAGATATTTATTTTTGATAATAGAATTTTAAGTGATGGTGCAAGATTTGAAGCGGAATATCGTGCAAAGATAAAAGGTCGAAAAAATTATGATTGCATTAAAGAAATTGGAGGTGAATAAAAATGAAGAAATATAATGAAAAGACATATGAAGAAGTAATCAACAAAATCAAGAGTTGTCACACTGTTGGAGTAACCAACGATGACATATTCATTATGCTCGATGCATTAGAAAAAATCAAACGAGATTAATTGGATTTTACGCATCCTAGAACAAAAGAAACGAGTTGTAAAGGAATTCCTACACGGGATATAAGATAATGGTAATACGGATGTCTTGTGGTGTGTTTTAGTGTCCATTTGACTAGGGAAAGGCATAAAAACTTTTTAGCAGTTATAATCATTTTGGAGAGATACAAATAGAAGATGAAAAACGGGATGGGAGACGAAGCAATTTACCTTTGCCTCAGGTATGTGGAAGTTGCGAATTTGGGTGGACTTGTTGCGAAGTTATCCGTTGTCCTAAATGCCGGAGTGGAAATATCCATCTCATAGACAGGGATTGAAAGTGGAAGACAAAGAGAAGATAGCACTCGAAAACTATCGCAACAGAGTAAAGCGTAAAGAAGACAACAACGAGATATGTCCGTTATGCAGAAAACGCGTACTAGATTTTGATTCTCACTTCAAGGATTGCACCGAAAATCCTGATAGCGTGACTTATGAACAATTCCAAAAAAGGAACAAAAATGAAAATGAACATCGTTTCATAAAATTAGTGGATGATTTTAAAGAGGCAAGGAATCCCACCAAAAAGGCAAAGAAGACCCAATCTACTAAGTGGAAGTGGAGATTCCGCCAAAGGAGTTAATTCACTCAATTTCTGTTATTTGGTCAAATCGAATAACACAAGAATCCCTCCGATAAAAGCTATAGCAATACTGAAAGAAATCTCTTCGTCACGGAATGATTGACCCAGATAGATCGCTAAAACAATCAGGATTATACCGATGATTGTATTATGAAAATCCCATAGGAGAGAATCTTTGATTTTTCCTTTTATGCCCATTATTCCCATTTCCATTATTCCCATTGTTTGCACATATTAAAACTTGGAGAGAAGATAACTTGGTTTTATGCGCAAATGCATCAATGAATCTTGATAAATTATCAATATCTCTAAAATCATCCGCAATCTTTCTCATCTCAGTGAAACCACGATTGTAACGAACGGCACAATAATTTGCAATTTCTCGTTTTCTTCTGTTACTTACATAGCCAGATTTTAAATTTTTTTGTTCTTTTAGTACTTCTCGTGTTCCTCTGAGGCTAAGTGAGTCTACCGTAAGACACGAAGGACAAATTTTGAACAGCTTTCCATCTTTATCATAATCATATGTGTGAACCTCGCCTAGCAAATCTTTAATAGATTGTAACTCTGTTTTCTCCTCACAAAATGCGCATCGAATTTTCACGACCTCCGCATTGTATTCTTTAACCATTCGTACAATTCATCTTCTGACATTGAGTATAATTCGTTCTCCCAGATAATTTTACAGGTGTAGCCGTATTGAGCGTAGTGAGTGATGTATTCTTGTTCTTCATATTCTTTTAACTGGTGCTGGATTTCTTCACCATGCCAATAACTACCAAGATGCTCAATGACTACTTTCTTACCATTGGTACTAGTGAAGTCTGGGTTCTTATCGCCTATCCAAAATCCACCACTACCTGTGAATTGATATGGCATATTCCAGAGTTGGATATAACCTAGTAAATAGGATTCTGGATTGTTAGGTGCCTTGTTTTGTGCTTTGCAGGATGCTTTGCCACCATTTACAGCCGTTTCGTGTGCTAATTCTTTGTGTTCAGCTATCCATTTTAATCCTGATTTCCGATTCTTTTCTATGACATCAGGTCTCTTCATAGGGTTCTTATCGCCTGTCATTGATTTACTTATCTTCTCTTTGCGTTCTTTGACTTTTTCAACTCCCATGATTTCTTCGTAAGTTTTGCCTATTTTTGCTTCTCGCATCTTTGCTTTCGTCTCTTCTGTGCGGTGTTTACCATAGCTTGGATGATTTTCTCCAGTTTTTGCTTCTGAGAATTTTTTGTGTAATTTATCCGTTATCAATTTTACACTAGGATTTTGTATTATGAAATCATTGACTTCCTCTTTTGTCATGTTATGAGCTTGATAGAAATGTGGCTTTAAACTCTGAAAGTGACATTGGCACAAGGGGCAAACCACGAAATCTATGCCTTCGATTTCTTTGTTCAATTATTCACCTCAAAGATAGGAGGTGGGGAGATACAGGAATTGGGCGACCTATTCATGCTACATCTCCCCTCCGTTGTCGAGTCAACCTCATTTCTCACCATTTCTTTTTATTCAGATTCTCATCCAACCATTGTTCAATATCTGTTGCTCCGATTAGCAGTCTGACAGCAATTATCAAAATTAGCGAAAAAACTATGCCTATCACATAATTCGTTGCAAAGCCGATGAGTGTAAAGATACCTAATACTATGACTACAACAGTCAGAATTGATTTACTGATGAATGTATCCGAAAATGTCAATTTCTGTTTTTTAGGAGTCACTTTCTCTCACTCCTGTCAGATACAACGCTACAAAAAAGCAAGGGATCGTAATCAGAAATCCCACTCCGATACCTGACCATACAGCCCACGAATTTCCACCGAGTGCAAGGAATATTATGACAAATATAATAACCCAAATTATGAGGAATGTTATGAAATATCCACCAAGTTCTGTGGATAATGGCTGAAATCGTTTGGTTACCACTAAATCACCTCCACATACTTCAAAACTAAACAAACAGGGACAGCAATCACAAATGAAAGCGTTAATCCCCCATACGGATGAAGCCCAATAACTGCAAGAATTATAGTGCAAACTACAGCCAGAATGAGGTAGATGAATATGTAAGATGTCCAAGGATCGAATTTCAATTTCATTTTTGCCATTATACTCCTCATCTATTCATAAGATGGGGTATTACTTCCAAAAATATCCATAATAAATTTTTTCATCCCTATCTGAAGGCTCAACCAGCTCCTAGCGATTGCCCCTTTTACAGTATCGATGTTAAAAAAACCTTCACTTGCACCAGAGAAGCAGTGAATTTTAATATCTGCTGAACTGTTGCCTTTGAAATGAGTGACTATTCTATATTGGTCGCCGAGGTCGTCGACGTAATAGTATATGTCATCTGATGATGTGTCTGAAACTGGATAATACCATCCGAAGAAATCTGTTTTGTATTGCACAATAGCATGTTTATTGTCAATATCAAATTCTGGTTCCTCTTTGTTCACAAACACGATTATGCTTTCTTCATCTCCTGTCGCATCACCATTGTATTCGATGTAACCGAACCAGTTGTGAACTGCCTTCTTCATGCGACCATACAATATGTCACCTTTCGAGATGGTCAAAGTTACTATTTGAAAAGCATGCATTTTAAAAGATATTGTGGTGTAGTCTCGTTGAGTTCTCCAAATAAGACTGACATCACTCTCAGTTCTTACGACACCAAGTTCACTGGTTGAAATGTATTCTTTGGGAATTTTGATATTAACTTTTACATCTCTTCCAAAAACTTCCTTGAATATGATTTCGATTTTTGTAAAATGGTTCAGGATAGTGATGTTGATGCCTTCTGATTGCGTCTGCACTTTACCTTCTTCATCCCACTGTTCTTTGCTAATCGCTAAATCTAGGGCGTTGATATTTACTTCCACAACATCAGCATTACAAATAAGGCAAAAATTCAATGCAAGTAGACTTGCTATTACAACACCAACTATGAGTTTCTTCTTCATTCAATCATTCTCCTTCGAATCTAGGGTGCGCTGGAATTTGCATATTACAATTACACTGGTGGCAAACCCATCTGAAATCATTGGTGTCCCGTTTGTATTCGCCACTGATATTTGCTAACTCTAGTTTCTTCTTTTCACCGCAGATTTCGCAAAGCAATGGTTTTGGTTTATGATTACTTATCCATTCGTGTAAGGATGAATAACTAGCATCATCACCTTTCCACTGTGGATTTTTATCGCCTGTGGTTGCTTCAGAGTAATTTTTACGTGATTTATCGGATATTAGCTTTACATCTGGATGAGTCTTGATGAATTCTTTAATATCATCCTCTGACATAAAATGAGCTTGATAGAAATGTGGCTTTAAACTCTGAAAGTGTCTTTCAGAAGTTGGACAGTCAGGAATAGGGCATAGTAAATAATCTACATCCTCGACTTCTGGCATTAGATATTTCACCACCTAGCTAGATGAGAGGGAATTCCCGTCCCCCCTGAAAAGTAGATATCTCCACTTTCTAAAACATATATATATCGGGCATCCCATAATAACTTATTGCCAGCAGTGTAGAACAAAGTAAAATTTAGCTAAAAGAGGGGAGACAACTCCCCTCTAAAAGCAAGGTCTTATTCCTTGGTGATTAGAATACGACCAATGAAATTATTTGTTTTGTATTAATAAAGCTAACGCTCTATTTTTAAACCCATCTATAGTATGCATTAAGAAATATAAACTTTATTATAGATAGGTTTATATGTGCTTGAGTCTATACGGGTAGTGGTGATTAGAATATGGCGAATAAAGTCACAGGGAAAAAATGGGTCGGAATAAGTGACCCAAATAAAGCAACTGTTCTTCTATACGGAGACCATAGACTAAAGGTTCAAAAAAAATCGACAGAAACAATAGAAAATGAATCTAATACATTAAGGAAATTGGCAAAACTTCTTAATGCGAAGAAATTCAAAGATGCGACTGAGAACGATCTGCAATCGTTTTTTGGAAATGACGACATAGTTAAAAGTAATAATAGTCGTGATTTATACGGTGCGCATATTATCAAATTTTACAACTGGTTATTCAAACTTAAAAGAAAAAGAAGACCTGATATTATGGAGTGGTTTGAATATCAGACCGCATTGCAAAAACAAAAAAATCATGACCCAAACCAGAAGGAAAAACGGTTCATCACTCGTGAAGAATATGATGCGTTACAACAATGGACGGTAGATACGCAAGAGAAAGCACTGTGGGAAACGTTATATCTCAGCGGTGCTAGACCAAGTGAAACATGCTCTATGAAAATAGATAGTTTGAAAGAACTCGAGGATGGTTATGAAATAATTGTGTACCATTCAAAGACGAGACCACGAAACATACCACTTGCGGAACACCCTGAACATTTATTAAGATGGATGGATAATCATCCTTTTCAAGACGATAAGAAACATGCTCTGTGGTTATCTCAATCAAAAAGAAAGATGGGTAATCCGATGTCATCTGATGCTATCAACTCCAAGTTAAAAAATGCAATCAAACGTGCTGGAATCAAAAATACAATCACCCCACATTGTTTCAGAAAAACTAGGGCAACGATTATGTTCACGATGAAAAGTCAAGACGGTGGACTCATCTACACCGACAAGGAAATATCGCTTCACTTTGGTTGGCAACTCGGTTCAATGCCTCTAAGGCGTGTTGAGTATGATTTGACAAATCAGGATGACCTTAGAAAAAAGGTTTTTGGTAATGGTTCAAAAGCACCGAGCTATGAAGTAATTAAGGCAGAGAAAGAAAAACTTGAAACCAAATATGGGAAGCAGATTAAAGAACTAGAATACAAAATGAATGATATGATTCATTCTCGAGAAAGAGAACTAGAACAGACAGAAATGAGTGAGAAGATGAATAAAGAACACACCGCAAAGTTTGCAAAAGAGCATCCTGAGAAATATGATAAAGTTTTAGAGTTGGTAAAAGAACTCAAGGCACTCGGTCTCAAAGTTGTATGAAAGGAGGACTAAGAATGAAATCTACAAAACGAAAATCATGGCATAACGGATTTGTGTTCTGCCAACACTGTGGATGCTCAACCGTAGAGTGTAAAAAAATGCACAAGCAAATAGTCGAGTATTGTTGTCCAGAATGTAAAGCCGAGAGGGAATGATTTACCATATCCCCACCCCCCTACATAATTAACTTCTTTCTTTTCTTTGACTTTGTGTTTGCGTGATAACTAAAACATTAGAAAGAAATAAGAAGGCAGGGAGCCACCAAATATTGAGAAAACAGTGATTTCCTACACCGTATCGAGGAGCATGCTAATCCATTAACCCAACGAACAAAGTACTTTATAACTACTACGTACGCGCTCTAATTTCGAAATTAATTAGATATACTATATCTAAAATGTCACGATGACACAGCACATTCAACCAGCAGGACAAGACGAGACACGACAACTTTATAGCTAAACCTAACAGCAAGACAGCGGTAACATGATGGTAGAAAACTTTATATGCCATTCTATAATTATTAATATGATTAATATGAATAAGAAAGATGATAGGACTGTGAAACTACAAGCAGATTTGACGCCAGAGACACATGCGAAACTCTCAGCAATGAAAGGTACAAAGCGTAATTGGGAGAAATTTTTTAAAGATGAGGTGATATAAAAATGAATAAAGAAAGCAAAGCTATTTCAGAGGCAATCAAGGATTATATCGAGGCACACGACAAAAATGTTTCAGTAGTAGTGAGCATTCGTGCGTTCGCTGGAGACAGCGAAAATTGTGAGATTGTTGATAGTCTTATTTTTTGTTATGGGATGAAAGATTCGATAAAACTCATATTTAGACAAATAACAGAGGCAATCGATAGCAAAATAGATAATTTTATTGATTTGGAGGATCGAGCATGAGTGACACGATAGATAAAACTTTATTATGTAAACCTAACAAGTAAAGACAAAAACACAGCGAACGAATATGTGGTTAGGTTTATATATCATTCGCTTAAAATAAAAATTTAAAAGCCTAGGAACGTATACCTCTATTGTCGAAGATGGGATTGTAATATTGGCATAATGAAATGGAGACAGGTGATATTATATGGAGACAGAAGCAGATAAATTTTTAGGTAAAGCTATTGACCTTACAAGGTTGGATGGCTTTCACATTTATGCGATCTTAGTGAAAATGGAACAATTTGGTGTCTGGGTCAAGTCTAAACAGGAGACATCTTTTATAGCATTCAATAACATCAAAGACATTCGCCTGGACAGACGTTCCAAGGAGAGTGACTTCTGATGGATGTAACTCTTACCAGATATACTAGTTCTGTTAAGATGAATGATAAATTACTTTATGAACAGATATATGACTCAAAGGCAAATAAAATGGAGTTGAATAAAGATGCCACAGAATGAAAACATAATAGAATTAGTTGACGCTATTGTCCCAAAGTATATTAAAGGAGAATGGACACTAGAGCATATCAGAAAACTTATGAATATTCAACACGTAGATGAAGATACTGGTCGCCCAGTATTAGTAAATAAAGTGTATGCAAATTATGATACCTTAAGTGCCGTCTTGTTTTCACTAATAGGCTCACCAGCAAAAGGCTATGCTTTGTATAATGTGTATAATGGTCATATGGTTTTTATGAACTCCCGTCTTCAACCAATAGCTCATTATGAAAATGTAACAATTAGCGGATTAAAAGATATTCCTGATGAAGTCCAAATCTTAGAGGGTGGAACACTTAATTTTCTCCCTAAACATTATGGTGCCTTTGATAGGAGTAATTGCTATGTTTCTATTTTCAATGATTCAGAAAATAGTTGTTATATAACAGATGACTATAATTGCTCAAAGGATAGGTACTTATGCAAAAACAACTTTGAAAAAATCATATTATTTGAAGATAATGAGAGTGGCTTTACAAATGCAATATCATGTAACGAATACATTGGAGATGAATATGCTTGGTCGCATTTTAGTTTGGGTGAGTATAAATTAAAACAAGAAATATTTCAAGATATCATTATACCAATACTTCAAAAGTATCTCAAAAAAGCAAGGCAAGATGCTGCGTTTGATGGAAGCGTTTGGGGGTTTACAACACCTGCGGTAACTGTAAAAGAGTATTATAAAATGAAACAAGAACTTCTTGATGTTTTAATAGATATGGATAACTATATACATGATTTGGAGGATGGCAAGGGCTAATTTAAAGGTTTATAGGTGAGAGTATGAGTAAGATAGATTTTGAACCATTCTTAGGCAAAAAAGTTAGAATGGTAATTTTCAAGCCTGGTAGTGACCGAGGTTTCAATCTGTACGGTCATATCAAGAAATTTGATGATACTTGGCTCTATTTTAAAACAGATAGACTCGGGGTAATTCGCATTACTGACATCATTAGTATACAGGTGGTGCAGTAATGCTAGTAGACAACTTGAATATCTATGATTCTTGGGAGTCATCAGAAAAATTCTATAACAATATTATGACTCGACAAGAAACAAGTAACTTCCGCAAAATCAGAGGGCTACATCAGTCACGCCTTAAAAATGGAATTATCATTCACGATGGACAACCTGGAACTGGAAAGACGTATACATTAGCTAAAGCAATCAAAGACCATCCTAACATACGCATCGCTTTTTTCTCCGCTAATCACGACCACTTAGAGGAATTCAAGAAGGATTTATACGAATTTGGTATCCTTGAAGGTGAATTCATACATGGTAAAGGATTCAATAAAAGTTGTGAACTATACCCAAAAAATAAACCCCGTGAGAAGTGGACAAAAGATGAAATATTAATACATAAAATCTACAATGGTTTCGGTGTAAAAAGTTCTCAGTTACTATGCAGTAGTTGTATCCATAAAGATGATTGCGAATATCATGACTATACCCATAACGCTAAAAAGTACAGAATCACACTACAACCACTCGAATTTTTATATACCAAATATAATGAAGACAAAGATATTTTTGTTGTAGATGAAGCTGTAAGTAAAAAAGAGAGCGTATACTGGAATTTCAATCTCGAGAAGTTTAAGCGATTTATCCATGTCATAGAAAGGATTTCCAAAGAGAGTAAAAATCCAACAGAGACATATGGTTTACGAAAATATGTTGACACTTTTTTAGAGTTTCATCAAACTATCCTGAAAAATACATCGTTAATTTTCACAGAAGCACCAGAAACCTTATTTAATTTCAACGATAAAACGTTCAAGCATAAGAAAGATATCGTGCAAAATAGAAGATACGTGGTTCATTCTGGAATTATATCGCCTCTTAGTTGTTTTGAAACCAAGGAGTTTGGCGAACTCATCCGACTTATTTCATACGAATCACGAACGGCAGAAGGGATAATCAAGTATACCAACGAACAAATTCGGGAAGTTATCAAAAAAGGGGATATCGTAAAAATCGACGAACTAATTGATAACTATATACCTCTCTGGCAATGTATACAGTTTTTCAAGGTACTATTAGCCAAGCCTGATATAAAGACAAAGAGTAGCTGTTTTTTGGTGAGTGAAAAATTAGAACTCGCAGACTATCAAAATCTTAATCCCAAGCCAGAGACACCCAAAGCAGAAGGTAGATATGAATGGGGATTCACCGCAGAATGTCTTTATATACGAAACATAAAAACCAATGAATGTATCGTTAGTAGAATGGGAAAAGCTTATGGTGGCGAAGTCAGAATCTTAGATCTTGCAAAAGACGTTTGGTTTACCATAGGACACCCCTTTCTCTTTCAAATACTTAACGAATCAGAGGGAAAACCCGTGATACTCCTAGATGCGACTTTTAACGAAGATACATTCAATAAGTTATACACACAGTGGAGAACGTATCGATTAGGAGAAAAGGCTTTGGAACATAACGATGACAGAGGATTGACAACGAATGTATATATGATAAAAAGATATGAGGTTGAAAACAAAAACTCGATAGTTTATGATGTCAAAGGACACTTTCCATTAGCGACTATGGAGAAAAATTTACCTAAAATTGTAGGAAGTATAGCAACGATACTAGATGAGAAGCCAGATAAAACACACGCTATCATCTCATCACTGCGGTTTGAAGAAAAAATACAAAAACTGTTTCCAAAGGCAGTAACAGCCCACCACTTTAATGAACGAGGTAAAAACATAGATACCGAACTGTTATTTACCATTGGAACACCTTTCAATCCGCCATTCAGCATTATCTTTGATTATATCTTAACCTTCAATGAATATCCAAAGTCCACCGAAACAATAAGACATGGTAAAAAGTTTGTTGGATATAAAGACCCGATACTCAATGAAATATTACGATTGAATGTTTATGATGAAAACTACCACGAAACGCACAGAAATAGACCTTTGTTATACAATAGGATAAACTATAATTTTTATGAATTACCACCACGAATGCGAGAGGAAGTAACAGTAATCCCTGTAGAACTAGACAAAATCTCTGGATATCCACTGTTCAAAATTATGGAGAAGATAATCAGAGACGAAGGAATGAGTAGAACCCTATTCCATTCTGAAACAAAACAGCGAACTTTATACGATCGAGTTGGTGGTGGGAAGGCTTTGTTGGAAAAACTCGAAGAGGCAGAACGAATAACCATCGCAACAGAGGGAACAAAAACAAAGAAAAAATTAGTTATCTATAGCACCGACAAAGGTAGAGAATGGTATAAGAAATACAAAGGATTCTACCTTGCAGACTTCCTGAAAAAAGAATAAAAACCAATTTTAGGAAAAAAACTTTTTTAGAAAAGCCACTAACAGAAGGTAACAGGAACACCTTGGAATCACGTACGTAAAACCTTTATATATATCTATAAAGGAAATCCGTACGCGATTCGACAATTATATAAAAATCGTACTATAATACCAATCTCAGTACACTCAACACTCTCAGTACACTCAACATTCTGCTCCCAGTACGTACTTACGAGTACTTACGAGTATTAACACTGGAACATTGAAAAGGCTATACACTTTTTTTCTATAGGCACTATAGTAACAGGGTTGCAACAGATAAGATAACAGGTAAGGCAACCAAGGTTAACAGATAAGTAACAGGGTTGCAACCAAGACAACAGATAAGGCATAGTTTCTGTAATCTTAACTTTTCGTCTTGGTATAGCCGAAAGCGAGAATACCCAAAATAACAGGAGCTAGGGGTATAGTGGCGGTATATATATAGTATAACTATTAGTACGAGTTACGAGTAGTACTGGTTTTTAAATAGCCGCTGGTATACCCCTTAACAGGAGTGGCTTTTATATACTGTGGATTTTCAACTTTGGCGACCTAACAGTGGAAACATCTATAATTATTTCAGCAATAATCCGTATCCCAATTAAGCCATCGACTTAACTGCAATTCTTCTCTCTCCTTGTACGTACTTACGATCGTTACGAGTAGAACGAGTAGAACGAGTAATGTCATTACGAGCATAACTGGGTTAATTGGGTTTTTTTAACTGACATAACCACGTGCACACACTACCCCGTAGTACCTAAATTACCTAAATGTCCTAAATGTACCTTCTGTTAATTTCATGTTACACAAGAACCTAAATGTCCTAAATGTCCTAAATGCTTTTTTCGGCAAACAATCCTTTGATTTCATGTTCTCTTTCACCATGTCTGGAATTGGTTTGCCCTGCTCAAATTGGGAAATTAAAACCTTTTTTAAATTTAAAAATAGTTTTAAAACCTTGCTGACTGCCATTTGAGAGTATTCCTGTTCATATCCGGCATTAACAACTTGGTCAGCTATTTCCTGCTGAGTCCACCCTAACAGGTGCAACTTATAAATAAGCAAATAAAAGTAATGGGATGCACTTTACCACTGTTATTCTATAGACACTATAGAAAAGTGTGTTATGTAATTAAATCTATTAGACTTTATGCCGATAACTACAATCCAAATCGACAAATCCACCCATAGCAACCTCGATAAAATTGGCAGAAGAGGAGAATCCTACGATGATATTGTATCATTTCTAATCAAATTATATCATTTCGTCAGCAAAACTCGTGAAGAACTAGAACACGAAATTATCGAGAAAGAGATAGCCAAGGAGTGAAATGACATACAGGGGGTAAAAGCGTATAAACCCCTTCTATGGAGGAGTGATGAAAAACTCAACAAAGCTGAATCTTGCGCTACTAAGTATGTTATTGATTGCTATAGTCATAGTAGTGACATTGATTTATCTGGAGATGTGATAATGAAATTATTCATCATAATCGGAATAGTCATTCTACTCATCTGTGTTTGTGTGAGTGGATGTCTACAGGAAGAAGAACCACCTAATGACACAAATTTATTCGGAGAGTGGCATTCTACATCAAAGGGATATGAAATTACTTTTCATAAAAACCAAACTTACACATCAAATTTTCTAGGTTTGGGGAGTTGGCACATCAACAATTCAGAGTTGGTGATTGGGAAGAATACTTTTGATTATAAATTTGTGGGAGATAAATTACATTTGAGCAGCATGCACATGTTTTTTATAAAAGTTGGAGGTAATTAGATGACCTGCATGGAATACCTTAGAGAATATTTAGAGTTAGAGTATCTAAACTCAAAGAAAGGGAGATGTAGATGAGTGAAAGAATAAAGATTGTAAAATGTAAAAAGTGCAACAGAGCAATTGGAAGATGTATTTGTGAAGTATATCATGCGCCACCAAAGAATTGAGTGAGGAAAAATGACAGTTCAGTGGTTCTACTGCAAAACTTGTAAAAGAGAATTCAGTCATGTGAGTGAATCCAGTGCTTGCAAAAGATGTCCGCTATGTCATAAAACTCGCATTTACAAGGTCAAAACGAAATATAAATGGGATGGATGGCAATGAAAATGGATAAATGGCGATAGGTAATATAGGCAAAAAAACACATCTTGTTGAATAGTAAGCTACAGGGCACGTGTAGTTCTTGGCTCTGAGACACACTAGCGACAAGGCATAAAGATTTAAATTGGCAAACGCTATGGGAATTCGTGTTTTTGTGGATTTATAGGGAAATCTTGGGATTTTATCAAAAATCACATATCATTTGTCATTTGCACATTTTCCCAAGTTCTATGATACCCAGCAATGGATTCTATTGACTTATCTTTATTTAAATCCTGTAATATAATATTTTTAACTTTAGTTAGATTTTTTGTTATATAATTTGTCAGTGAATCTTGAAATCGTGTCAACTGTTGCCGTGACAACGATAAGCATAATAACTCTTACCATATATACTATACGAATTATATGGTAGTTGAACCTTTTGGTAAGTTAAACCACCAAGTAAAAAATCATCTGTTTTTGCAGCTACTATATTTTTAAGATGATTTATATGGTAAGAATAGAACGCAAGGACGGAATCATCTATAATAGAAATCCGAAAAGAATAATAATCCCAAGCAAAAATCAGTATCAAGAAACACTAAAGAATTTAACTGAGCTAGATTGTATGAAAACTTTAGTTGCAACTAGACTTGGTTGTGAATTGGGATTAAGTAGAATTGAGGTTTGTAATGCAGAAATATCAAATATCGATCGTGACCATAAACGTGGACTTTGGATCCAGGTTGCTAAGAAAGTAAGACGTGGGTCAAAGTTTGAGATGAGAAGTCGTGAAATACCAATTAACGTCAATCTTTATGCATTCTTGAAAAACTATATCCGCCAAGACCAGAAATACATTTTAGTCCGTGAACGGGGTGATATCAACAAACCTTTTAGTCCACTGCACATCAATTATCTTTATGAAAGGTCAAGTGTGCCTTGGTCTAGTCATAAATCCCGTCATTATTTTAAGAATCGATTATATGACTGGATGAGGGAAAACAGGTGCGTAGACCCTGCGTTAGTTAAAGAATTGATGGGACACCACCTAGATGTGCATGAATCATACGGTTCTATTTCTTGGGATTACAAAATTGAGATTATCGATAAGGTGTTCTGATGAAAGATTCTGGGAGATGATAGAATGAAGCGATCTTGCATCATAGTTATACTGATTCTTTTTTTAATAATTCTTTTCTCATCTGGATGCACTACTGCTCCATCTAAACTGCACGGAACATGGTCATCGACTGATGGGAGTACATTGAAATTTTACAGAGATTGGATAACTGAAAGATGCATGATAACCGATAGCACAGGCAGTGTTGATGTTGAAGTGAAAATCAACGATGAGAGAATCGCATTTATGATGGATGGTGAAACTCTATCAAGCACGCCATATAGAGTTACCAAAAACAAACTCTGTTTTGGCACACTTTGCTACGAGAGAATAACTCAACCCAGTTTTACTGACGATTGGATAATGCAATTAGAAGAATGGCTAACATGATTGAAGGAGGTGAAATGAGAATGGAAATGGAAGAAGCGGTGCACAAATTAAAAGATGAAAATTTCGGTGATGAAGATATAGCAGATATCCTTGAACTACCTGTGAAGAAGGTGCAGTGAATGGGTAAAATAGTTCTTATGACCTCAGTTACAGAATTAAAAATCAAAAACATCAGCGGATTCTATATACGAGAAGTAACTCATTTCGGCACAGGTGCAAAAGTCAGTTGCCCCAAGGAACATTTGGGAAAGACAGTATATCTGGTAATATTGAATAATGACCCGAAACGATGAATTTGCTGAAAACCATATATATATTTAGCTATTTTTTGGCGAAAACCATATATGGCAGGGCATATATATATATGTATGGTGATGAAAGAATATGAAAGTGAAAACACTGCAAATTCACCTAACGGGTGAAGAGTATAAAAAATTGAAACAAGCAAAGGGAGATAAGACTTGGCGTGAATTCTTACTGAGTCTGGTGGGTGATAAAACGTGAAAGAAGGAAATGCCGACCCCAACCCTCGCTTAAAAGAATCGAAGTCAAACAATTCCAATACTAAATCAACATCTGATATAAAAAATTTTTCTGTAAATAATGTAGTTATCTGCGACGAACGTGTATTATCAGATGGTAAACTTTTGAAGAAATATCATACAGCGACGACCTATGAAAACTCAACTTTCGTGAAAAATGCATTGGAGATGAGCAGACAATGAAAGAATCAAACAAAGGGCTATTCCTAGACAAATACTTTCTATACCGAGCATATGGGTACAACAACGATGATG
>BPTK01000025.1 GCA_023705905.1 Candidatus Heimdallarchaeota archaeon | reverse complement strand
ACAGCAAGAATGGTTGTGGATCGAGTTGAAAACAATATGACACCTGAAAGAGCTGCTGAGTTTGGCATTCTTGATTTGAAAAAAATCAAAGAGGAAGGAGTTATTCATATTCTTACAATGGATGATAAAGGAAATGTAGCAGGTGTAACAAATAAAAACGGATTATTCTACTATTATGCTAGCTCAGAAAAAAGTGAGTTAGAGAAAAAATCAAGTAATTTCATTAATTTAGGAGAAAAATAAGAAAAAACGGATTATAGGAAATATCCTACTATTATATCCACAATAAATAGAGCTAAAATAGCTATATTAATAATGAAAATTGTTGCGATTGTAGAAACTTTCGCTATTTTGTATCCTTGGTCGGATAACTTAGGAACAACATACAAAAATGCTAGTGGTAAAATAATTAAAGCAACAACAAAAGTGAGTTGAAGTCCCATAGCAAGCCATTGTATGTAGTCATAGCTCACAAAGCTTGAAGCCATGAAATGACCTCCAATCGAGCAGAGTACCAGAATTAGTTCTAAAATTAAAACTTGAAGAAGACCTCTTCTAAACATTGAAATATTTTCATCAGAACGATTAATATCTGTACTGCCTTTGATTTTAAAGAAAAGTTGGAATGATATTGGTAGAACTATGAGTGCTGAAACCCAAGTGAAACCCATAACCACCATTTCTGTACTTTCTGTTAGAGTATCACCAATTATTACTCCGCTTATGAGATATTGGATTGTTATGAAAATAAGGGTTGGAAGTAAAAGCATTATAACTGCATTGTTAAGCATTGCAGATTGTCTTATTTCTGTAGGCTTGATTGATTCATCCTTCTTAGGTTCAGAAATCACATCAATTTCATACCTTTCAAATTTTATCATTGAATATTGATATGATATCATTAATGCTCCAATAAATAACAAACCATCATGTGGGAACAAACTCCAAGGAGCAATAAGAGCAAAAGGTATAACTGTTACAAACAAAGTAATCCAGATACTTTGAACAAGTATTTTGCTAGGTTTCTTGTCAAGGTTCTCTTTTTTGGGAGCAACACTTGGATCTGTTTTTTTGGTAAATTTGTTCCAAGATACTTTCATGCTAAAGAATGCTTGTTTAATTTTATTTTTGTCTTGAATATGAGTTTCTCTTCTTTTGAAATCTGCAACTTTTGCTTCTTGCAAAGAGAGTTTTTCTCTTGGTGTTTTTTTAGTTGTTACTAAGATAGCTATCAAGAGGAACAGGAATAGAAATGGGTATATAATACCCCAAGACAGCTGTAAAGCGTTAATTCTAAATCGGGCTTCACTAAGAATACTGAAGAAATCTATTATGATTTCAATCGCTAGAAAGAAGAAGATAGGTATGAATATTTGAATAAGTTTTCTTCCACCCATTCTTGATGATTCTTCAGAATTTTTCCCATACCAAAACTTGAATGTGATTACTAAACAAACAACAATAATAATGTAAACAATTAATTGCCCAATTATATATGGGGCAACAAACCGTGAACCAACCAAGAATACTCCAAGAAATGAAGCTAAAATGACTATAGTACTTATTATTGTATAAATGATTTTGTTATTCATCAATTTCTTTTCTTCTAGTGAGTTAGTATTTGGAACTTTGAAACCTACTTCTGCGATTTTTTTGTCAAAATCATTACTAGCAGTATAGATTGCTCGAGTAATCTTAGAAGTCAGGTATAAAATCATTGCAATAATAAGAATTCTGAAAGCAAAAATGATAATTTCAAGCATTATGATAGTTGAATCTTTGGCTGGGTCAGCTAACAGCGCCACAGTAGGTAAACCAAAAATCAATGTAATAGCTACTAAGACCTTCAGCCAGCTTGCCATTGTATCTGCTTTATTTATTGAGCTTCCTAAGGCTTCAAATCTTTTTCTTTGTTGAATTATTACTTCAGAGTCTGATTCAGAGGCAGTCATTTTAAACTAATATTTCGAATGTTTAAGTGTTTATAAACTTTTACAACAATAGTGAGAAAAACCTGAAAAAATAATCACAGATTACTTCTTTTCCTTTAGAAAAAAAATGAGAGGAGAGACTATTTACTTCTCTTTGAAGCAAATACTATACATACTCCCACTAGAATCACTGGAGTAAATATCATTACTGCTGGATTGAATTCTGATATGACAATACTAACAGTAACAATAACTGTATCCACTGCAAAAATCCCAAATGAAGGAAGAAGTATAAAGGTAAGCGCACTCATCGAGGGATGTTCCGTACAGCAACAGGTCAACTCATCAACGCTGAAGTTAATGGAGCGTTTAACATCATGCTATTAGGCGATCCGCAAGCAGTATCTACACGTACAGTGAGCGGGGTAGGAGGGTATGTGATATACCCCCATAGATGGAGCTTCGAGCTCTAGTAGCAATCTAAGAAAGATTACCTAACTACAGAGTTACAGGAAATCAAATCATAATTATTGTAACTGTTATTTTCTTTGAATAAAAAATCCTCTTTTTCTTTCTCAAAACAAATTTCTCTCATAAAAATCTTATCTAGAATTAGATAGAAAAGCTTAAAATCAGCCTTGTAGAATTAGACCAAGAAACAAAAAGACCGGGTAGTCTAGTTACTCACTAGGAGGCTTCCTAGCGGGCTAGAGTGGTAGGATGCGTGCTTGGGGTGCACGTGGCCGCGAGTTCGAATCTCGTCTCGGTCACCAATTTCTTCTAATCACAATTTTCTTTCTCCACACCTTAATTACTAGCAACATCATTATTACTGTGATATAAATTGATATAGGGGAAACAGATGCTGCCGTTGGAATATTTACATTCTCTCGTTGATTCTCTATTACGCTCCAGTTCTTACTCGCAAGAGCTACCAAACCATATAAACAAGATTCACAAGTAATGTCTTCCTCACCAATTTTCTCAATAAAACCATTGTTCATCGAAAAGCTTTCTGTAATTTTATTTTGCACTTCAATACCTACATTTCCAAGATTCATCAAATAAGAAACCAAGATAAAGTAAGCTTGATTTTTGACATAAACTTCCTCGTCAGAAGCGTTGCTGGCATGAACAAACCATTTGTCATCCACAAACTCATTTATTATTTGTTGATGAATGTTGTAGCTACTTTTCTCAAAATAGGTGTATAATCTTTCTGCTTTCGATAATGCAACTGTAAAGAATATTAGATTTTCAACTTCTGCAAGAGTTCTACTTTCGTTTACAGAGTGATTATATTCCTGATAAAGAATATTGGTTGTACTATTGAAGAAGAATTCTGATACTACATCCAATAAACCTTGGATTAGACTTTCAAAATAATATCCAGATAACCAATCATTCCCCGTTAATAGAGTATAAGTGGATAGGACCCAAATTGCCATTACTTGATCTATTAGGTAACTCGAATTACTGTTTGGTGGAATAATTAGCGATGCTTCATTGGACAAATAAGATTCAAGAGTTTTTAAAAGAACATTCTGTATCATAGCAGAACTTATGATGTCTGAGGTTGCTTCTAGAACATACTTGCTTTGAAGCAATGTGTAGAGCCCTAGAAATTGATAGAAAATTGGTAATGGTTCACTTCGATTTTCATAAGTAACAAATGTGTCATTCTCTAATGTGTTGATAATTTGAGAAATTTTAGTTTGAAAATCTTCTTGATTATGCTCAAATCCTGCTTGAGCTATTAATGCATAAGCAAGAGAGGAGAGGATCATTAGCTCAGATGATGTAGTTTGTAGCGTTTCGTTAATAATTGGAAATCCAGAGTTGTCTGTAAAATTAGTGAATATCAGATTTATCGTAGTATCAACATGTTCTTGCATAGGATCTACAATTATTTGGTCTGGTCTTAGGAAAACAACAGGTATAACTATAGATAAGATAAGCAAAATTGATAGGAGTATCACTAGCAATGTATTTTCCTTCAATAGAAAACGTAACTTTCTTCTTACTCCTTTTCCACTCTTTAATCTAGCCAGATTCTTCTGAGATTCTTCCAAGTATTCACGCGCTTTTTTGATCTCAGTTAAAGAGTCATCTTGTTCTTGTTTTTTCATAATCAACCTTTATTCTATTAATTTAATTATATCTTGAAGTGATTTTAAGAACTCTTCTTGAGGTTGTTCTTCAAATGCATGAATTCTTTCACTTAAAATGTTAAAGTAAGGTACTTCTACAACTGCACTAAATTTATCTTTACCTATTTTTCTCAATTTAGCAAGGTTTTCTTCGAATATCTCTTTGTCAGCTTCAACGCCTTCTTCTTCTATTTTATTTATTATTAGTATCATTTTAGTTTCTTTTTGTAGCATAGTATAGATATTGTTACATAATTCATCAATACCTAAAACATTTGAAGTACTAGGGGTAGAAATAAGAAATATTATATCAGAAATCATCATTGAATCTATCGAACGATAAAAGAAACCCGGAATTGTATCAATTAGCATAAAATCGTACTTCTTCTCAACATTTTTCTGCAAATTGTACATTTTTGCTAAATATTTTGCATCATCCCGAGACAATTTATCTCGTTGTTTTGAGTGTTGTTTCAAGAACTCCATAGAGGAGAAAATCAAATCTAGATTTGCTCTTTCATCTATTTTACAAGGAAATATTATATCGTTTACATCTTTTTCTTCAAGCAGATAATGAGATAAGAAGGATTGTTTTGTTGTTTTAAAATACGACTGAAATGAAGGAGCTCTAAGATCATAATCTATTGCTAAAATCTTTTTTTCCTGTTTTGCTAATATGCCTGCTATGTTTAATAAAAATGTGGTTTTACCGGTTCCCCCCTTATAACTGTGGACACATACTGTTTTCATTCTAATCACTTTCTCCTAAGAAGTATTTAACTTCTGTTCCTTTCCATTCTTCCTCAGAATTTGATACAGGAATTCTTTTGCTTTGTAAAACTCCTATATCCTTCAATCTCCTTAGATATCTCGATTCCAGATTGTGTGATCTTCCTGTCACTTCAGCAACTTCTGAACAAGTAGCTTCTTCAAGTTCCTGAACGGTAAAATATGTTTGTAGATGAGATTTGGGTATTTTTGTGAGCAAATCTAAAGATGACATTGGAGCAGTTTCAAGAGATAATTTTGCTTCTATACTCTTAAGTCGGTTGTTCATCTGTTCTAGTAAATCAACCATTTTCTTCAAATATTTTTCTTCCATTAATTATCCATATACATTAATGAATTATAAATATTTCTACATATTGTGACATATTGATATATAAAGGAAACCAAGATTGAAAGCAAAAAGTTTAAATAGTCTGCAATATAATGATATATTGATATGTCATGAAACTGAATAGAAAAAACATAGTGATTTTGGTATTGATGCTTCTTACTTTATTTTTATCAAGCATTCAAGTTAATGGAATACAGGAGTCTGTCAATGTTAGTGTTCAGACAACTGAAGAAGACACAAACATTTTACATACTGTATCTGTTGAGATGGTAACAAATCTACCTACATATAGAGAAGACAAAATTCCAAGTATTTTACCTGACGGAGCATTTATAGCTCAATTCAATGTTACAAATTTATCAAATACTGAATTAAAGTCTCTTGAACTTACTATTACTACTAATGAGTATGGATTTATCATGAATCCAATTACTTCTTCAACAAGTAATTTGGCTGTGAATGATTCTTGGTTATCTGAAGGATATATTATCGATCTCATATCTTCCAGTACAAGTGTGTCAAAACCACTTGATTTAGCCATAATACTAGATCAATCAGGTTCAATGGGAGATGAAATTTCTGTACTGACAGATGATTTAGTTGGAGTGATTAATCAGATTAGTGAGGATGTTACTGATTTGCAAACTGGGTTAATACTCTTTGGAGGTTCTTCGTCTAATCCTTATAATGATGACTCCTTAGTCACCCCTCTTACAGAGGATATAACCACAATAGTAGATGTTCTCAGTGAAACAGAAGCTAGTGGAAGTCATGAACCTTGGGGAGACGCACTTTGGGTTGCTCAAAACAGACTAAATTGGAGAGATGATGCAGTCAAGCTTATAGTTTTAATAACTGATGAGCCTTGTGACGGGGGAAATGTTATTGGTTATGGTGGAACAGAGGATTATGATGGAGAGCTTCTTTATGAATTATTTACGAGCTTGAAGACTCAAGGATTTATCTTATGCACAGTAGCTGCAAGTGGAGCTGATGCATTAACATTAAAGCAGCTAGAAATTGCAGCAGAAACAACAGCAGGTACTTTTATTGTTCTTGGTGGAGACGGTCCTCAAACTATTGATCTCCCAGAGATAATTGGAGAATTAGTTGTCAAATATGCGGTAGAGCTTGACCTTAAAATTGATGTGTCTCTTAGCCATCTAAATCACGAAGACATAAGAGAATATAGAAAAATGACTTTTGTAGTATTGATAGATGACTTACCACCGGAGATTGACACATGGGAATATTTTAGTGAGGATTTCTTCAGTGATGAGAAAATTGTTAATGTTTTATTTGAGGTTAAAGATGTAACAGGAGTTCCCTTTGTTGAAATATATTATAAATTCAGCAATGTTAGTTTTTGGACCACTACAAATGCTACTCACATAAGTAATGACACATATCTATTATCTTTGGTCTTTACAGAAAATGAAGAATTTCTATCCTACCAAGCATATACTGAAGATTGGTTGGGCAATGATGTTCTCTCAGAAATTTATATCATTGATCTAAGTTCTGCAGAAGAGAATTCCAGGTTATATATTGGTAAAAAGAAAGAACTTGTTTTAGTGCCTTACCAACAAATCACCTTAAAGCTAATAGGAACTGAAGGTGAAGGATTAATAGGTCCTCAAGAAAATTCCTCTGCTATTGTTTTTTCTGAAACCAATATAGGTTTCGATATTCTTGCAGCTGATATTGATGAATCAACCATCTTATTTGATCACGACAATTGCACAGTTGCCAGTTTCAATATTGAATCTGAACATACAGTAAAAGTATCGTTTGTCTCATCGGAACAGGTTGAAATTCAAGTTGTAAATGTGTTCAAGGAGTCTTTAGAATTTAAACAAGAAATTACAAGGAATCTTGGAGTTGATGATGTTTTTCTTTATGAATTAGACAATAGAATAAATGAAACTAGAGAACGAAGTATAGTTGCAGATTCTCAATTGGTTCAAACAAGTATTCTAGTTTTTGATGGTAATACATGGGAACTTCTTGTCATGGGTGGCACAGAAGTAATTTTACCAAATATCACTTGTTACGTTTTGATTTTTGCATCGTACCACTCAGGAGAGGTGTTTATCACCTTTACATATGATGACCTTTACGACCCCTGGGGGCATTATTATACAGGTGTTGTAGCTTCATATTGGCCGTTCTTAGCAGCATTACTAGGAATTGTTAGTATAATCTGTATAAGAAAAAAACAGAAAAAGTGATAAAATGAAACTATCAAAAACCCTCTCTTTCTTTTTTATTGCAACACTAGTAGTAGTAGTATTCATCAATGTGCGTAAATTAGAAGCGACTGACCAGATTGATGAAATTACAGGAGAGTTTTTTCAAAGAAGAGTTGATTATGAAAATAATAATTCTCTAGTTTATATTTTTGTTAATGGGGAGGAATTGATTTTTAACATCCAATGTGATACATGGTATAACACAATAGGGTCAGGATATCAAGGATTGCTAATAGAAATTAGAGATGACATTACAGGAGATATTGTAAAAAGTTGGCTAATTTTGTATGGTGATGAAGTAGATCATCACTTCACTTCAGAACTTATTCTTACAGGAGTTTATCAAATTGTATTTTCTGTACTCAACATTGACTCAGTTGACTTCCGTTGGCAAGTCGAAAATAACATTCCAATATGGGTCTATGACATAACAATAAACAATCTAGAAAATATCTATTTTGGAATTGAGCGTTTTGCAGAATCTTATTTGAGCATTGATAAATTGGTCATACAATTGACTACTCAAGAGTGGACAGATATTGAGTATTCTGTTTCATTTGGAACGGTTGACAATCAAATATATGAAAACTTTGTTGGAAATTTTACTGTTGAAAGAAATGTTGTAGAAACATTGAACTTTGAAGAAGGTCTGAAACCTCAGCAATGGTATAAAATAAGTTTCAATTGTCCCATTGATAGAACAAATACTTTAGTAAAATTCAAGCTATTCTATGACCACGAACAAATAGAGAATACGGCAAGAATATTTCTTTCAATTGGAGAGGTAGATATAGCAGAAGTTCCAACTGATTTGTTCCATTCCCATCCCAGTTATCTCTGGGAGAAATTGGAAGTTATCATTCCTGACCCAATCCCCCCTATCCTTCCCTTCAATCCTATGGATACTGTCAAGTACGTTCTCATCGTAGCATATCTATTCATATGCACTTCAACAATTCTTTGGGTTATAATCAGATCTGTGAAAAATAAAAAGAAATTTAGTAACATTCTTGTTGCGTCTAAAAAGTATAATTCATTAGGCAGTAACACCATATCGTATTCACCTGAAACCTACTATCCTGTTAATTTTAAAGTTGTAACACCGGAATATAATCTTTCTACAGATTCTGATGTTAAGATTACATGTTCTATTTGTCTTCAGATAATATCTACACCCGATGATATCATCCGTTGTCCCTCTTGTGATATAGCTTATCATAAGAATCATTTGTATGAATGGTTGAAAATGAGCGGAGATTGCCCTGCATGCAAAGCAAAATTACGAATAACTTAAAGCTATTCTCTTTTTTACTTAAACAATCACTTTATTGACAGAGTTTAACGTTTGTTGAATTAAGTATAAAATTACTGTACTTATGTTAGGTTTTTTAAACCCATCAATAGAAGGACAGCTATAATATCAGAGTGATTACAATGACACAAGCTGCATACATCTTGCTTAACGTTCAACAAGGAATGCTTGAAGCTGTTCAAGATGGATTACACGAAATGAAAGAAGTGAAGGAAGTTTATGCTGTTTACGGCATTTATGATCTTATTGTTAAAATTGAATTTGAATCAATGGATGAATTGAAGAATCAAGTTTTAAACAATAACATCATTATCGAGGGCGTTAAGAATTCAATGACTATGATTTGTGTCAATTAGTTTTTGTAAGAATCTTTTGATTTAGAGAGGATATTATGTATTCTTTCCACTAGCACTGTTGCAGGGATATCAAAGGTAGTGATTTTTGCTCTTCTTCCGCGTTTTCCTTCTTCTACAGGTCCCACGGATTTTCCAATAATTCCGACTTTGTGGAGAGTTTCTACAGCACTTCTAAAAGTGGATTTACCTCTTGTTTCTTCGCCATATTCTTCACAACAAAGGACATAACTATCGTAACTATCGTCAACAGTAGTTGATGTTATCCCTTTTATAGTAAGTTTTCGAGCGACACCTAAAGCAGCAAGAAGTTCATGTTGTCGTAAATCTTTCAACACATCTCTACGTAATTCAGGATACACATCAGCTCTTGCAGCGCGTATGTACTCAGGATTGATGAATGATTCATGTTTAAGATCAGCAAGTTTACCCGAACGATAAAGAATTTCTAACCCATGTCTAGCATTTTGAGAGGATGCGCAGATATCCGCTATCAGATTAAGGGTTTCATCAGAATAGGAAGTTGGGTATAAAGCGGTTTGAGCTCTATACTCTAAGATTTGAAGTAGTTTATCTCTATCGTATCCTGGTAAGTCGATTTGATCATGTATATGTCCCGATAATGGCACATTCAATAATGAGCGCCACTCAATTGGTCTTGAGATCACGATTGTTGATATCATAGATTGTTCAGACCCAAAATACTCTCCAGCATGAAAGATGCTCAAAATATCTTCCGAGTTTAACATATTAGCTTCATCAATTGCAATTATCAGACGAATTTTCTCTCGTGTTAGTCGTTTAACTAACATATCTAGAATTTCTTCGTCACTAAATCCACGGGACTGAATATGAAAATGCTCTGAAAGAATATTTCTTAAGATAGCTGTTTTACTCCTAAATGAATGGCAATTATAATAAAGAAATTTTACATTGATATTTCTGTTATTAGCTGCTTCTTCGAAGCGTTTCATAGTATATTTACATAAAGCAGTTTTTCCCATTCCAGCGTCTCCTATAATGGCAACATTTACAGAAAAAGAGCCTTCTTGCCCTAACAAGGATCTGAAATTTCTAACTAATCTCTCTATTTCTTCTTCTCTAGTAGGTAATTCTATTGGAACATACTCAGGATAAAGAGTTGATTCACTTTTGAAAATAGATTTCCCAAACATTGCATTTTCGACGTTACCAAATCCAGACATAGAAATCCCTTAACAAAAATAAATGATGCTGTTAATAAAAAATCTTCCGCTTGATTTGAGCTAACAATTGGAAAGGTCGATATATGTTTGGACAATGACAAATTTTTTTAAAACCAAAGTCCTATGATAAACAAACTCATGAACAACGATGAAACGAAAAGTGATGAAATTAAGGTTCACTTAATAGACTTTGATGATGTTCCAGCTCATGCTTTTCCATTTTTCACATCCTATCGAATGTTCTTTGATGAAGAAATCAAATGTTATGGATTCTTTCAGAATGAGGAAATTGTTGCAGTTACGGCAATAATTCCTGATGATCCAAATTCAGAGAGTATCTTCATGTCTGTTGGCTGTCCCATCGTTTACGTATTTGAAGTTCGTGAAGATATGAGAAGAAAAGGGATTGGACAATTGAGTGCGGAAATTTTAGTTCGTGACATAATTGATAGAGATACAATTCAATTATGTTGCTCACCTTTTGTTACTCCATTCTGGCAAAAAGTTGGCTTTAATATCTCCTTTTTTGATCAGTCACTCTATATGCATAGAATGGTTTTGAAAAAGGAAAAAAATGAAGAAGAAAAGGTCAAACCTTAGTTCCTGAAGAGATTCTTTTAATTATCATCCCTTCTAAAATGTAAGGAGACAAGTTTACCGCAAGATTTACAGCTTCTGTAAGTCTACTCTCACTATCTGAATAGATCGTCATTAGAGTTTCATCTTTCTTACAGAAGTCACCACCTTTTTTGTGTAGATAAATACCGGCTTTCTTATGATTTGGACATCCAGCTGCATAAGCAACTTTCTTGATACCTACATTTGATAATTTCACTATGTAACCATCTTTTGGTGCTTGAATATCAGCAGTATATTGACCAATTTCTATATCTTCAGGAGTGACTTTGGGGTTTCCTCCTTGAGCCTCTAAGATTTGTTCCATTTTAGCTTGAGCTTTACCTTTGAGGATAAAATCAGCTGCTAACGATGAACCTTGTCCAGCTTGAGCTAATCCTGCCATTTCGAATAGAATACCGGTTAATTCATTACTTTTTTCAAATACAGAAGTAGGTCCTTTACCTAGGAGTACTTCCAAAGCTTCTTTAGCCTCTAAAGCCGGTCCTACAGCTTTTCCAAGAGGTTGTTCGCCATAACTCAGAGCTGCTTCAATATGGATTCCAAGCCGTCTTCCTAACTCTGTTGATTCATGAGCATATTGGATGGCACTCTCTCTAGTAGGCATTTTTGAGCCAGCACCAGTTGGAATGTCTAAAACCATATGATCCACGCCTGTACAAACTTTTTTGCTAAAAATACTGGCAAGCATTTGGCTGTGTGGGTCAATTCCAAGAGGTTGTTCTACTCTATGAATCACAATATCATCTAACGGAGATAAGTCTAGTTTACAACCCCATACTAACATACCGCGTACTTTGGGTGCAATTTCTAACATTTCATCAGATGAAAAATTAACTTCACACAAAACTTCCATTGTATCAGCTGTTCCACTTGGAGATGTTATAGCTCTCGAACTGGTTTTAGGTATCAATAAACCTGCAGCTGCGACAGTTGGAACTATAACTAGGGAAATTTTGTTTCCAGGTATTCCCCCTATTGAATGTTTATCATAAACAGGTTCACCAAAATCAAGAGTTGCTCCAAACTCAACCATTGATTGAGTTAAAAATTGGACTTCATCCATATTTAGTCCTTTATAATACTGAGCTAGAGTAAACATAGAAATTTCCATGTCTGTATACTGACCAAAAGTTATATCGCTCACAATTGAACGAAGTTGGCTTTCACTCCATATTTTACCAGCTTGTTTTTGTTTAATGAATTCTATTGAAGCGGGTCTTCTCCTAGTGTAGACCTTCACTTTCTTATCTACCTTACTTTGTAGATCCTTTATTTGTCCTTCTGTAAGACCAATGAACCCAGGTTCAATGAGATCATCTGTTGACATTACTTCACACATTATTTCTGAATTTAAACTCTTAATTTTCACATTTGCAGAGGGTTGAATACTTAATTTCGCTAATGTTTTAGCATTAATGATTGCTATAGATCTTTCAATCTTAATATTTAATTTTTGGATTTTCAAATTTGACATAATAATCTTTTTCCTTTAAACTACAACGTAGTTTCATGAAATTTTTCTTTGGAATAAAAAAACTGTTTCTTTCACTTTTAATGTTTTCGTTTTTGCTGAATTATAAAAAAAATAGAAATAGCAATATTAAACTGAATAAAATAAAAAGGAGAGAGATTATTCTTCTCTTCTTAATATCTTTCTTGCTTCAATATATAGTTTCATTCTTTGGAATAGATGTAAGCGTATAGCAACAATTAGTCCAATTACAAAGAGTATTATTGGTATCCAGATAACTAATGTAGTTATATTATAGGGTAACCCCCAACCGTGTGTTCTAGTTAAGGTAAAGTTAACTCCAGCAAAATGACCTGTTTCATTTATGAAACTTGCTGAATAGAACAATTGTTCCATTAAACCAGATTCCCTATCATAAACCATAGAGATGTCAGTCACATTATTTACTTCAGTTACGGATGTATAATTGTAAATCACCTTTTCTTCCTCAAATGTCCAGAAAGTTCGGTCAACTGCTAGAGAGTTTTCAAGATAATACATGTAGTCATACTCAGTATAATTAACTCCATGTTCATAGAAGTCTAAGCTGATTGGCAGAAAATATTTGAAAACTGCTAAAATCTGAAGACTGGTAGGATCATAACGAGCCATTACATCGTTAATATATATTTGACACCATGCTTCAACATTGGGTAATTGTAAATAGGGACTTGATTCAATTTGAAGGATTACAGTATCGCCATTTTTTAGATTTTTGTCTCCTTCGGCTATGTTAAAATTATCAGTTCTCTCAAAGTCTTGTACTTTCCATTTTAATTTAGCATCGTTCTTTATGCTTGGATCATATGTAACATCATTAAGGAATGTCACATTGAAGGTTTCAGGTGCAACCAATCTTTCATAAAAATCTTCTGTTGTATTTGAGGCATTTGAGGTTTGTTGATACAGTGCAACTCCTTGTGAAGTATTTGCAAAGACCATAATCGTGAAAGTAAGAATTGTTAACATCCCGAACAGTTTAATTTTTTTCATAATTATCCCAATTTCCTTTTATTATTCTCGTTTAATCGTTCAATAACACACATTTTAAAAGATTTTGGTTAAACCTCTTTCAATTTAAAATTTTTAGGGTTTAACTGTGAAATATAGCCTTTTATTATTCTTTCCTCTATTTTCAGATTTAATCGAAACAAACTCTCCTATTTCATTTGTATTAGCAACATGTACTCCTCCATCTGCTTGTATATCCACGTCTTTTATCTCAACGATTCTGAGTATTTTGACACTCTCTGGAATCAGATTCACTTTCGTTCTAATCAGATCAGGAATTATCAGAGCTTCTTCACGTTTCATATATGAAACAGAAACAGGGTGGTCACCAGCCAGAATTTCGTTGATTTCTATCACGATTTCCTCGACTCTTTCTTGTCTTAAATGATCAATTTCAAAATCCACCCTACTCTTTTCAGGAGTTATATTTCCACCAGTGACTGTTGAACCATATTTTTTGAATAATACTCCAGATAAAGCATGAATAGCAGTATGCATCCTCATTTGTCTGTATCGCTCATCCCAGTTTATTGAACAAGAAATTTTCTGATTTAACAAACTCTTCTGCGGGGGTGGTGAGAGTTTGTGTAATACTTTACCCCCTTTGAAATATGCTTCAATCATCTCATATTTCTCACCTGAAGTTGTTTCTAGATAACCCGAGTCACTCTGTAAACCACCTCCACGATAAGCAAAAGCAGTTTGATTTAGAACAATTGTATCTTCAATAATTTCTTTGATTTCTGCTTCAAATTCCTTAATGTAAGAATCATCTTGAAAGAGTAATTTTGTCATTATTAACTTCCAGATTAATGAGATAAAAAATTTTGTGGAAAGAAGACGTTGATTTTCTCAGATTAATTTCTTAGGATTTCTCGGTAACAACATCGATAATTTCAAATTTATCAACATCCACTAATCCTCGATCAGTAAGTTTCAGATGAGGTATAACTGGTAATGCAACAAAAGCTAGAGCCATGAAAGGTTCAGATATTTTAGAGGTTAGTTTCTCTAAGGCCTCCCCTAAATTCTTGAAATCTGCTATAACATCTTCATATTTCTTTACACTCATAATTCCTGCAAATTCTAATGGTAAAACTGTATTCTCTTCTTCTGTGACAATTACTAATCCTCCATTTGAGTCTTTTAATTCCCAAATTGCTTCAATCATCATATCGTAACAGGTACCGACACATATCAGTTGATGACAATCATGTGCAACTGTACTTGCAATTGCTCCATTTTTAATCCCTAAACCCTTAACAAATCCTTTTCCAATATTTGACTCACTTGTATGTCTATTCATAACGATTACTGGAAGAATATCGTTTTCCAAATCTGGAACTATAAATTTGTCAACAACTTTTAGCTCTGAAACTAAACTATCAGTAACGAGAGAATGTTCATTCACACCAATTGTTCGCACTTTCACAGTTTTTCCCTCATTTATCCTAAACATAATATCTGCTAGCTGAGGGATTTCTAGATTGAACATAGTATTAACTACAAAGTTTGGGTACTTCTCCTTTCTATATTTCTCTTTAAGTTCTCCTTCCTCGAATTGAATCTTACCGTCAATTATCGTTGTCATTAGGTTGAAATTTTTCAAGTTATCTACAATAATCAAATCAGCTATTTTACCTGGAGCAATAGAACCGATTTCATTGTCCAATCCTAAATGAGTGGCAGGGTTAATGGTAAGCATTTGAAGAACTGTCATGGGGTCCATTCCAGCTTTAACTGCTAACCTAAAGGAATAATCAAGATGACCTTTTTCGAATAAATCAACGGGGTTCCGGTCATCTGATGCAATCATTATGTTTCTAGTATCAATTTCCATTTCTTTTATTTCGTGAACTATATTCGATAAATCCCTGGCAAAGGAACCTTCTCTAAGTTGTATTTTCATTCCTAAACGTAATTTCTCAAGAACTTCTTCTGCACTGGAGGCTTCATGATCGGAGGATATTCCAGCTGCAATATATGCTTGTAATTCTTTTCCCTTCAGTAGAGGGGCATGACCTTCAATTAGCTTGTTAACATTTTTTGCTGCATCAATTTTTGCTAAAACTTCCTTATCTGTAAACAAAACTCCTGGATAGTTCATCATCTCAGCTAATGCGAAAATATCCTCGCGTTCCATTAATTTTGTAATAGTCGCTGAATTCAGTTCTGCCCCAGATGTTTCAAATCCAGGTGAAGAAGGAACACAAGAGGGGGCTTCTACCAAAAATCGTATAGGTGATTTCTTAGCTTGCTCCAAGAAGACTTCTAGTCCTTGAACTCCTGTTACATTAACAAGTTCATGGGGATCAATTACACAAGTGGTTGTTCCATGAGGAATTACAGCCCGTGAAAATTGTGTTACAGATAACATAGAAGATTCTACATGAATATGAGATTCAATTAAACCAGGACAGATAATTTTTCCTTTTAAATCAATTATCCTTGTCTTCTTACCTTCAAAATCAGAGGTGTCTTTTCCTACATGACCAATATAACCAGCAGTTATAACAACATCAGACTCAAGTATCTCTTTGGTTAAAACATTAGCAATTAATCCACCCCTAAGTATGATATCAGCTTTAGTTTTTCCTAAAGCAATTTCGATTTTTGCTCTTGTATCCATTGAAGAAACCAATAAAATTGAATCAAAGACAGAATATAAAGTTTAAGACATATATCATCAATCAAATTTATAAGCAGTTAGTAACAAATTCTGTTGTAGAAGTGTTCAGATGAAAATTGGCGTTATTACAGATTCAGCTGCAGATTTGCCAGAAGAATTGTTTGAAAAACACAATGTGGCTATAATACCTCACGTTGTGTATTTTGATGATAAATATTGGAAGCTTGGAGTTGACATTTCAGTAAATGATTTTTATGATCTAATTAGAAAAAGTGATCTAATTCCTCCAACAACGAATCCTGAACCTAGTGACTTTGCTGAAAAATTGAAAGAAGGTTTTGATAAGCATGGGTACGAACATATTTTCTCTGTTTCTGTTTCAAGTGAACTAAGTGGGTCAACCTATCACTCACATAGAATCGCTGCTAAAAAATTCAAAGATAAAGTCACGGTTATAGATACACAATCAGCTTCAGGAGTTCAAGGTTTAATAATTCTAAAAATCTTCGAATTAAATTCCAAAGGTGTAAAAGTTGATGAGATTGAAAAATATGTTAATGAGATAAGGAAAGATTATTTCTTAGATGTTGGTTTTCATACATTAGACAATGTCTATAAATCAGGTAGATTGAAATCAAAAATCGTTTTGAAATTAACAAAAGCTATCAAAATAAAACCTGTTGCTATAATGGAAAAACCAGGAATTTTACAAAATACATTACCGGGATTTTTTACAAATAAATCAATGGCTAAACGCTTATCAAATCTTGCTATAAAAAACGTGGATAAAACTGTATCTTATGATCTGGTAATCTCTCATGTCGAGAACAAAGAAGGAGTTGACTTGATAATTAAGAAACTATGTAAAAAACTAAAAATTCACAGATATTTTGTTACTCCTGCATCTCCAATAATTGGAACATCAACAGGTGTAGGAACCATCATTCTGTCGCTTCTTCCATCTGAATAGAAATGGCTACAATTTTATTTTACCCAAGTATTTGTTCACTTCTTTAGCAATTAATTTCTCATTTCCTTCTTGTATTCGATGCATTGAAACATCAACTTGGAAGATTTCAGTATCAGGATGGTGGGTAAACTCTTTGGATTTGTCTACATCCACGAAGTAATCTTTTTTAGCTATAAAGATGAGCATTGGGATATCGATTTCTTTCTGCCTTCCAATAATGTCATATGAAATAATAAACTCCAAAACATATCGTCGAAGACTCCAAGCATCATTTTTCTTCAATCGTTCTTCTGCCCATGTAACAATTTCTGACTCTTTTTTACTTCGAATTTTTACATAGAACCTGTAAAAAATTATAATTAATTTTTGTATGAAACTCATAAAAAATGTAGGAATCCATCCTAGGATTGGTAGCCAGAAAGGGGTTTTGTAATGTTCTTGAGGACTGAAAACCACCAAAGCGTTAGGCTTCTTACCACTACCATCCAATACATAACTGAAAACCATGGCAGCTCCTGCACAACTACCTAATAAAATGAAATCTTTATTTTTAAGATTCAGATGATCTATCACTAACGTGAGTTCTTCATTATACTTTTTCACAGTAAAAAGACCTTTCTTGTGAGGAGTAAGAGATTCTCCAAATCCTCTAGGTTCATAAATAATAATATTGCTATAAGCTTGTAATTCTTTAGCAGTTGTGGTGAAATTATCTATACCACTTAACCATCCTGGAATTATTATGATATTCCTTTTTGAGTATCTTTCATTTGTACATGGAAACTTCGCTACTCTGATTTTTACCTCAGGATCAGTATGGGTTTTTACAATGTCTATGATTTCATTCATTAACAATGAAAAAGTGTTCAATCATTTAATTTTTTCTGTAAAAAGAAAAGAAAAGGAGATTATTTCTCAGGGTTAACTTTGTGACAAAGCCACCAATCTAAACATGTAATGGTTTCATCAGCAAGTCGTTCTTTTGCTTTTTCTACAGTTCCTGCAGGAGGTACTATAACATCATCACCAAATAGTTCGTTTTCTGGCCAATTTGCAGGCATTGCTACATCATGTTTATCAGCAACTTTCAAAGCTTTAATCATTCTTAGAATTTCTTTCATGTTTCTTCCAAGTTCAGAAGGATAGTAGAGTATTGATCTGATGATTCCCTTAGGATCCAGTATAAAAACAGCTCTCACTGTATTGGAACCTTTGGCATGTAACATACCTAGCTGTCTAGCAACCTCACCATGGTCTGCTATAATTGGGAATTTTATTTCAACGTCTAAATTTTCTTTAATCCAGTCTCCCCACTTAATGTGGCTAAAAACTTGATCTATACTTAAACCGAGTAATTCGACATTCATGGCAGCAAATTCGTCATAATGATTTTGAAAGGATACAAATTCGGTTGTACAAACAGGTGTAAAATCAGCAGGATGGCTAAATAATATCAACCATTTTCCCTTGTAATCATGAGGTAATCTTTTCAATCCATGAGTTGTATTTACGGCCATCTTTGGGAACAATGTACCAATTAGGGGGATTTTTCCAGTTTCTTCATATTCTTTTAGTGACATATTTTTCACCATTTTGGTAAAAGAATAATTTTATATAAGTCTTTTCGAATATCAAAACAAGGTGGTTTGAATTTCGAACATTGTTAGCCATAAAATATCCGACATAGCAATAATCAAGATTTTGATAGAAGATGGAAGAAAATCTTTTGTAGATATAGCAGCTGATTTGGATGTTACAGAAACAGCCATTCGTAAAAGAGTAAAAAGGATGGTAAAAGAGGGAATTATTATGCGATATTCTGTAGAGGTTAACCCGAGAAAGCTTGGCTTTGGCGTAAAAGCAATAATAGGCATAGATACAACTCCACAAAGATATTTAGATGTTATACAAATTCTTAAGAAAAACGATAAAATTTTGAGATTGTTTTCTTCTAGTGGGGATCATATGATTATGATGGAAAGCTGGTTTGTAGATGATGAAATGTTACATGAATTTTTGAAGAATCTTGAAAATATAGAGGGAGTTATAGATATCTGTCCAGCAATAATTAACGACATGCTAAAATAAAATTCATCACAATTAGAAGAACATCAATCATACATTATTTCTTCTTTCTTCTTATCTTGACTTGAAGAGGATTTAGTCCTAATAGCTTTTATTATCCCCCAAATAACACTAAAGCGGGGAACCATACTCGCGTAAACTCTGAAAGGGTAGCCATATTTTTTTGACATATAGCTATCTTTCTCATAAGATGCCAGAAAGAAACTGATAACTGCAAGAATAGCGAATACATTCGAGAGAATGGAATTTGCTAGAGATATAAGCGCAAAAGCTAAAAGAATTGTACCAAATTCTATTGGATGTCTTACATACGCAAAAATGTACATGTTTCTGAAACTATTCAAATCCCGTGTGCCCTTTCTTTTTACCCATCGTCTTTGTGAACTCAGTAATCCTGATAATATCAAAAGTATACCAAGTAGTGTTAGACTACCTGCGATATGCTGGTAATAAGGGATTGGAAAATACTCACCTAGAGTAAATGACAGCCCTAAAATCAAGAAAGCATACCCGGATGCCTGTATAGCTTCAAATCTGATATCACGGTAAATTGCAAATACTAGCCAAATAACTAATATTACAGAAAGGATTCCAATTACAATCCAATACCAGATAGCATCAATCACAGAAAGTAATAGGCAAATTACGTTATTGAGTGTTTCTATGAAAGGAAGAGATTATTTATTAATAGGCTAACAAAACAAAAAACAATGATTTCATCAGACATAAAACCCAATGCAGCTAATACTGCGTTTCTCTTAATACATGGTTTTACTGGTACGCATTATGAGATGATTCCATTAGAAAAATTCTTAGTTAGCAAAGGATATTATGTTAACAATGTCACTCTACCTGGACACGAAACTACGATTGAGAATATGGCTAAGACAAAATGGGAAGAGTGGACGATACATGCTCAAAATCAACTTGAAGGACTTTGCAAGAAGTTTAGCAAGGTCTTCATTGGAGGATTATCTATGGGGGGAGCAATTACTTTGTATTTGGGAGCAAACAATCCCGACATTGCAGGAATCATAACAATGGCTGCACCCTACAAACCTGTAGATTGGCGAATGTTATTACTTAGGATTTTACCAATTCACATTTTCATTAAATACAGGATAAACAAAGAAATTGGATGGGAAGATCAAGATTCTTTAAAGAGTCATAAATCCTATGGAAAATATCCATTTAAAAGCATAGCAGAGTTACATAAATTGCTAGTAAAGGTGAAAAAACTTATCTCAAAAATTACTGTACCAATTTTGGTGGTTCAGAGTCATAATGACCCAAGTATACCTGCACAATTTCCAAGTTGGATATATGACAATGTTTCATCCTCTGTTAAAGAATTGGTGTGGATTGAGAAAGGAGGCCATGTTATTCCAAAAGATGCAGGTAGGTTCCAATTATTCGAAATAATTGAGAAATGGTTAGAAAACAAGAAGGAAATTTGGTGAATTAGATCTCAACAATATTTTTTTCAGATACTTTTCGAAAGAAGAATATTTCTCAACGTCAATACATCATTAAGTATCAAGTATACAGCATTGTCTAAAGTTCTAAATAAATCTCCAACTGTTATCATTAATTGAACATTCTCCCTACGTTCTGATTCAGCAAAAAGAGCCTTTTTAACGTTTAAATCTATTTTTTCTGCTCTCTCAAGTGTAACTAAGAAGATTTTTGATTTAGGATCACGTTTTTTCAGTTCATCAATATTTCTTATATGTCTAGATGCTGATGTTATATCCTCACATGAAGCCAGATATATATAATAATCCATTTCTCGGAAATACTCTTTTCCAGCTATTGTTTCTAAATCAAACAGAAGAGTCAGAACTATTCTCATAAAATATGTATCAATTCTGCTAATATACTCATTTCTGCTAAATTCGTAAATAAAATCTATATTTTGATAATGAAACAAGGATTGAATAATTAGATTATAAGAAAGCGAATCAGATGTAATTATCCCTATTTTGGTTCTTCGATTAAGGAGGTTGGAAATTTGGTGAATTGTATTGAAACGAGAAGCTATGTCACGCACGACATCTTCTAAACTCTTTGACTTTATCTGTTCATCTAACAAAATGTTTTCAATAAGCGACTCACTGAGGGAGATCAAACTTGTGTCAGTTACTTGATTGATGTCTGTAAATTGTTGCAAGAAGGATTCAACGGTATCAAAGATTTTGCTATGACCAAACTTCACTTTCTGGTCGCATTGCTTGTCATAGATAATTAGTAATTGACAGAATGACAAATTGCTTGTAGCCTTTGATCTCATTACTCTATTTTCTGAATCCGCTTTGCGAAAAGATACTATGAGTAAGTGATGTTTCCCAAAATGCGGAATAGGTAATGGACCGTAAATCTCTAAATTGGGTGATGAGGCAGATATAACAGGACTATAAAAATTTCCCATTCCCATTATTTCTTCTCTCGAGATATCAGGGTTGGGTATTGAACTCCTTAAAGTCATTCCCATCTCATCTAAGACTAACAATGAAACATAGGGAATGAATATTGTATCCGTCATCACAATCAAATTAGGGGTTTATATTAAAGTAAGTTCAACTTCAATTAAAAACTGTTTTCCTACTTCTTATCCTTTGTGAAAGAATCTTTATACAATTTCTCAATATGGACTCTACCTTTCTTAGGATCTTTCTCAATAAAAGCTTCGAGAAAACCAAAAAGCAAAATGATACGACACAAGCGAACCAAATGGTAACCTAGCCCAATTCCATTATGGATAAGAGCATTAGATGGGAAACGAAAGAGGATACTACCTGACCAGAAAGTAAGTCCCGACAAATGGAAATTTACTGATAACTCCAGAAAGTAAGACATAAACACGGCTACTGCGATGAGCAAAAGACGTAGAATTCTACTATTTGAGCTACTCAGAAATTTTATTCCAGAGAGTAACTCAACATCATGTAGTCCTACAAGTACAGTTGCTGCAAGTAAAATCCACATTACAGGAGATTCATGGATGTCGATCCAGTTAAGAGCATATCCCTCAGAATCATACATAGCAGGAGTTAGAACGCTTATAAAAGCTAATGCAAAAACTAGCAGCGATAACGAGGAAGATAGTCTCATCAAAAAAAAAGAGACAAAACGTACTTATATACTTTACCTCTTTGTTTTCAAATTATTCTAAGTATTAGCACAATAGTATCTTGAAATTGCTCATAATTGTGCATATTTAAATATTAGACAATCAAGCTAAATTTAGATGTCAGAAGATATTAAATTACAATTTACAACTGAAGATATCGCAGTTACAGAAGAAGTTAGATTCGTGAAAAAAATTTCTAATAGAACAAGAAGCGTAATTACATGGACTACACTAATCATCGTGATTGCAAAAGGTATTGAAATGTTTTTTAGTACAGATTTGGGCATAAACCTATACGCAGTCATATTATATATTGTTACTAATATATTTTTGATAGGGTTAGCAGCTGGTTTCTTTCTCTTCTATAGAGAAGAGAAAAACATCTATTTATTGATTTCTTCAATTTTAGTATTCATAGGCGGATTAATCAATTTACCAGGCAATATAATAGATGGTCTAACAGTATCTGGAATAATACTTACATCAGACACTAATGCACTTACTAGCGACATATTAACTATTGTCTCATATGTTTCTTTGCTAGCAGGCTTCATATTTATGAAAATGACCTTAGATGGATTTAGACAGGAAAAGAGAAATATCTTCAAAGGTCAATTATCGCTCCCTCTTGGATATGCATTACTATTAGTGAGGTTTGTAATGTTCATGATCGTACCTTATGAGCAAATGCTAACCACTGTAATTATTGAAGGACAAGAAGTTCTACAGGTTCTAGATGAATATCGGGCATATAGTACCACTGCAACTTTCATAGGTTATGGAGCTGTTGTCATGGTTGTTATGGGATATTGGTATTTACGTCGAGCATATAACATTCTAGATAAACTTCCAGAAGGATTCTTTGAAAAACAAGAAGCTCGGAAAGCAGCAATGACTCAACAAAGACAAACAATGAGATCACAAAAACCAGAAAAGTCTATGTTGGGGTTGGGTAGACAAAGACCCATTGTGCCTGCACAAAGAAAAGAAGATGAAATTGATTACAAACCCACAATTATTCCTCCTGAAGAATTTAAAGGTAAAAAGATGTTTTGTGTCAAATGTGGTCTAGAACTTGAACATGATGCAGTTTTTTGTTCAAATTGCGGTGAAACAAACCCTTACATTACTAGGTGAAAAAATGGACACGTCCAAGGATATAGTGAAACATCTGTTCTACGCAACTTGGGCTATGGTTTTGATTCAATCAATAATCACTATAAGTAGTATTTTGCTTGGATCAGTATATCTAAATTTATCTCTGATTTTATCAGTAACGTTTGATTGTGTTATTATACTATTTTCAATAGGGATCATACGAGCAGGAAGAGAAAATCGAGGATTCAAACGTTGGTTTTCTTCTAGTTTAGTATTTTTAATTAGTGCTGGTTCTGACATTGTTGTTGTAATTCTCTTTTACATCATAGGAAGAGAAGAGATATGGGGCACATCTCCTGTTATCTTCGTAAGATTAGCTTTACGCATTATATTTTATGTAACACTAGTAGCAGCATTCACATTAAACAAATTCTTCTTTGATGACTTACTTGACAAAAATGATATTAACAGAAAATCAGATTTTCTGGCTCCAATTGGATTTCTTATTCTGTTCATTCCGAGTGTTTTGTCTTGGTATAGTGAATACGTTTATCCTCAAAGCTTACCTGATTGGTTATTATTCATGGTACTCGCCTTAATCCTACTCGCTCAATTTGTTATACTCCTTGGTCTTTTCAGATTAACAAGTAATCTAAACCTACTGAGACTGAAAGGTGTTCAACGACAGGAAGAAATTTTTGAAGCGGAAAAAGAAGAAGGAAAAACTATGGTTGAAGATAATAATAAGGAAGAGATGCACCAATGAGTTTAGAAAGAAACTCGAAATTTTTTACAAGTGGGAGCATATTAGTCATTTTCTTCTACGTAATATTAGGTATTTTATTATACTTTGTTTCAGGAGCAATCGTTATCGTTGATGGCCTTTCTGAAGTACTTAGTGGATTAGATGCTTCACAAATATTATTCGTACCTATAATTATTGGGTTAGCTGGAATGGGTAGAGCTGCACTGAACTTTAGTAAGGAAGGAGAATTTGAATGGGAACGTGGAAAACATATCGCTATATCCATCTTAGCTGGTTCTGGAATATTGCTACTTGGATTGTTTCTATTTATCTTAAAAGAATGGGTAGACTCTGACATTCTCATTTATCTTGGTGGAATTGGTCTTATATTATCCAGCATTGCGTTTGCTATTGGGTTTTTCTTCCTTCAAAAACAGTTAGCTTATCTTTATCTTAAAAGAGTCATTGTCAAGTATCCAAAATATTACCTACCTATAGGATTTGGTGTTCAAGCTCTAGCTTACATTTTATTCTTCATAAGCTCGTTTATTTCAAGCGAAGCAGTAGTAGAAACGATAAATATTGTTGGGATAGGAATAACAGCTGTAGTAATAATACTTCTAATCATAGGATTCATACCGTTGAACATCGCCTTTCGAGCGTATCCACATTTAGTAGAAAATGAAGAAATGAGACCTGGTTAATTCTAATCTTTGTAGACCAACATTTGAGAGGTTTGTAATAGATCGTTTATTTTTCGCTCAATTTGTTTCTCGTCTGAAAGAATTGCAAAAGACACTTTAAATTGATGAATATGTTCAAGTTTTCCTACCATTTTTGATAGAACTGATGCGATTTCAGTGATTGATTCTTGTCCATCTTCATCTGTGATTATTCCTAGAAAAGTGACAAACAGATCAGATCTTCTTTTCTGAGAGAGAAGATTTATCATTTCGGTTAATTTTACTACTTGCATTTTGTCCAAAGGATTGAAAATTAACAAGAAACCTTCTGATAATTCGAAGAGAAGATTAGCAAGAGAAGATATTTCACGTCTATAATTAATCACACTAAATTTACATTCTACAATATCATTACCAATAGTTTTTTCTGCATTTATCGGCTCATATCCTCCCTCATAATCATATGTAACTTGCAGATTTCCTTTGATTAAGTAACTGTCAACAATTCTTTGTACTAGAAAATTTTCTCCATAAACAGTTATCTTAACTTTTGCTTTTTTCTCTAATCTCAAATTTCTAGTAAAATCTTCCTGTATAATCTCCTTTGAAAGTAAAGAAGATTGGGTGTATGTTCCAGGTTCTGTGCTCTGATACCAGGAAACAAAGATTTCTTTAACTTCTTCTGTGACATCACGTATAAGTTCAGGAGTAATATATACTTTTTTTCCAGAAATTGCTAAACCGAAAGCCATAGGTAGATTTTTGATGAAATCAGAGAGATCTTGAGAATTAATATTAACGATTGACGAGAGTATTTCTAGTTCCCAAACATTCTTCTTATCTATTAGAGAAAGAAGCTGCTCAGCTTTAGCATTTTCCCTTTCTGAACTCATAGGAGATTACTATTTCAAACTACTTTAAAATAATTTCTACATGTAGATTTTTGGTTAAGCATTAAAGTTTTAAATAGCACTCGTTTTTATCATTTGTAATATTAGGTGTATTTAATGGAAATATTTGTTGGTTTTGAATGGTGGCATTATCTCCTTCTGTTTGTTGCCGGATTAATTTCTGGAACAATCTCGCCTACTTTTGGTATTGGAGGAGGCTTGCTGAACGTTCCTATATTATTGATTGGTTTTCCAGCTCTTCTAGAAACTTTCGTATCTGCTACAGGTGAAGCAAATGTAATAATTGGTGACGTAGCAACAGTTACTTCTTTAGGAGTGATTATTGTAACAGCTCTAAGTGGATCTATATCCTATATAAGAGAAAAACACATTGATTTCAGAGTAGCAATAACATTTATGATTTTTGCAATTCCAGGAGCCATTTCTGGAGCATTATTCTCAAATTTCTTCATTAAGAGACAGAGTGTCGATATTGATCTTTATCAAATCATCTTTGCTATTACAATGATGTTGATAGCAGGATATAAAATTACAACAATAATTATTAAATGGAGTAAGAAAAAGCGAGGAACCACAGTAGAAGTTGATGTAGTCAACAAGGTCGAAATTGAAGAAAGTCAAAAGGATAAGCCATGGTGGTTACACACTGTCCTCTATAGAAAAATCGAAGACAAAAGAGGAAAATCATTCGAATACAAAGCAAAATTGCTACCAGGAGTTATAATTGCAACTGTTGGTGGATTTATCGGTTCTCTCCTAGGATTAGGTGGTGGAGTTATCTATGTACCAATATTAACAATGGGATTAGGTCTTCCTGCAGCTGTTGCTACAGCTACATCAACATTCACCATATTATTTGCTACTCCCTTTGGTTTAGGACTTCGTTTAATCCTTGGATCGTATATTCATTGGGGTATAGTTATCTGTATGGCAGCAGGAACTTTGATTACTGCAAACATAGTTCCAAGATTCTTATACAAGATAAAATCAGAAGTCATCTTAACAGGATTTTGGCTGATAGCGATATTTGCAGCTGTTAGGGTTCTAATTAAAGTTTTTACAGATATCAGTATTTAATTTAAAGGGTCAATTTAACCCTATACCCTTTTTCTAGTTTTTCTGGTATAGGTAACGGTTCTCCATCCGTACCGTAAACCATAGTAACTGAACAGCTATACAATTCTTCCAAAGATGTTGTTGTCATCGGAATTTGTATATCGATCAAATAAAATGATTTTGAACCGAACTTATAAGATTCTGGAGATTGAAAAACGGCCTTTGCAAGGTTGTTCTCAATAATATCCAATATCCTACCACTACTAAAACCATCGCCATATGGATTTGAGAATATTTCCATTTTCTTCAGTATATCTTTATCTGATAAAACAAGTTCAATAGTTTGAAGAATTTCAAGAGCTTTGGGGCGTACAAGAAAGTTAACTCCCCCTTCAACTGTTTCTGGTCTCTCTGTATTAGATCTAATTGTGATACATGGAATTTTCAATATCGATGCTTCTTCAATTATACCACCTGAATCAGTAATGATAAGACGGCATTTTTCATCAGTTAGTAATTTTAACATAGATAAGTAATTTACAGATTTGTAAATATGTAACCCTTCAATCTGATTGAATTTATCGTATAATTTATACTCGTGCAACTTCTTTTCTGTTCTAGGATGTAATAAAAAGATTTTCAGATATCCTCTGAAAGATTCTAAGGCTTGGATAATTTCTAACAAATTCTGTTTGTTCTCAACGTTAGATACTCTGTGGATTGTACAAATAGAATATTCTCCTTTTACTTCTTGAAGAATCTTATCAGCCTGTAAAGTCTTTGTTTTAGATAGTTTGGCAGAATAGATACGGATTGCATCAACTATAGTATTTCCTGTATTGAAAATTCTTTTTGGTTCAATTCCTTCATTTAGGAGGTTCAAAACAGCTTTATCAGAAGGAGCAAAGTGAAGTGTGGCTATACTATCTGCAATTCTACGGTTTATTTCTTCTGGCATTGTGTTATCATAAGATCTCAAACCTGCTTCTATGTGACCGAAGGGAATGTTATTTTGAGTACTAACTAAAGCAGCTGTTAGTACACTTATTGTATCACCTACAGCTAACACGATTTCAGGTTTATTCTTCTTATAGTAATTTCCAAGTTTTTTCACCATGTTTCCCAGTTGAGTATGAAGAGTGGAGGATTTTACTTCTAGATTGATATCGGGAGATGGGATGTTTAAGGATTTCAAGAATTGCTCTGACATTTCCATGTCATAATGTTGGCCTGTATGGATTACATTGAAGGATATCTCTCTTTTCTGAGCTTCATGTATTATAGGAGCTAATTTTATTATTTCTGGTCTTGTTCCCAGAACAAATGAAATTGAAACCATTAGTAATAGTAATTCTTTGAAAAATATAAGTTTTAGTGAAGTGTAGCAAGATTAAGCTATAAGAGTAAAATTTTCCTCTAATAGTGTTTGTACATGTTCAATTTGCTCCTCTTCCAACATTACATTTGCTTTGAAATCCTTGAGATAGCTATCTAACTCTTTCATAACCAGCTTAGTAGCTTTGGTTAAAACACTACTTGAAATCTTTGTTTGAATTATGATAAAGATTTTTTCTCCTGCATAAAAGGACATGGTAGAGGAACTAGTTTTCAATTCTTTGAATTGCTCTTCTGCGGATGTAGCAACATACTCACGAACGAAGTGAAAAAGACCAGCAAGATATCCAGAAGCTGCTATTATTTTTTCTTCAAAAGAAATCCTTCTACCTCGGAGAGGAGAATAACCATGCAGAGGATTACCTTCTCGATCTACAACTAAAATTGCCTCTATACCATGAGAGAGAGATTGACTTTGATAGAATGATACTACCAATACAACGACGAATGTATAAGCAAGATCAGCTATATTGAAAGCTAGAATATTCTCTTCGAGCATCTTTCGTCTTATAGTTACTAGAACTGAAAAGCCAATCAACAATATAATAAGAAGCAAGGTTATGTCCCGCTTTACCTTCATTCGTCTACTTTTTGATGAAGATGCAAGTTTGAAGTATCGAATGTAGACACCTGTCAAGAGGAAGGAACTTACTAGAATTAGTGAACCATAAATGAATCCATAAATATCTGTAATGATAACTCCGTAAATTGATATAGTTAAAACTTTGAAACTCTCTATAGACACATCTAACGGCATAATTATGAAATAAAGTGCCAAAGTAGATAGACTTATTGCAAGAATTCTACTGGCTCTGGACGTTATGATCATGGATTGTTCGAGACAAGCTGCAAAAAGGATGATTAATGCAACAGCTTGAACAACCTGCAAAGCACGATAGAGAATTAATAATTCTGAGTTCTGATTTTCTAAAACTTCTATTATTTCAAATATACCATAAGATATGAGAAAAGCTACCCATAGTTTATAGAATGGATTTTGTCTTTTAATTCCCCAGTACGTTGCAGTAACTCCACCCAAGATTAATGCTACCGCTACAACATATTTGAAGATTATATATGTTTGGTCAAACATTTGAACCCCTGTTTTACCTATACTATATAGGAAAGAATGAACTATAAAACGTTTGTTAGAGGTAGAAGAAAATTTCAAAAAGCAATAAAAAAAATATTATAATTATTTTTTAGAACTATCTTCTGTGCCCCACATCTTGCTTAGATTTTTAGATTTCCGTATGTAGAAGAAGAGGTATACTACTGCTGATGTACCAAAAATACCTGCAAGAATATAGAATGCAAAAGGAGATGGAGGTTTTGCATTTCTAACGTTTAAACTAATTTCGCTGACATCTGATATCCAATCCTTTCCATCATATACAGCGACTTTTAGGTAGTATGAGCCTGGATCTACAGAAGTTACGTTCCAGAAGAAAGATGTTTTATCTGTTAAATTTGTTCTTAAAATATCCCAATTCCAACCATTTTCTGATACTAAAACTGTGCAATTTAGATTGTCTCCATCCAAGTCGTCCATTGACCAGGTTATAGTATAATTTTCAAATACTTGATTAATCGTTGAAGGATTTGTAACTTCTATACTAGGGAGGTTGTTGGAATAAGTTAATCTTGGTTCTTCAGCTAAATAGATCATAGCTGGGTAGACATATTCACAATTAGAGAGTATTTGGTCTCCGGGAGGATTGAAATAATCAAAATACGATCCTGTCCAGATATCATAATAAGTCTCCAAGGTAAAACAGAGAATATCATGTGCAGCATAACAATAATCTTCCCATGCACCATTTGATAAGTATCCTGCTGATTCATTCCAAAGAGGCCAATGGAGAATATCTTGCAAGTCAACTAGCAGTGCATTAAATTCATCCTCATCAGCTAAAGGTAAGGAACCATTATGAGCCCAAGGGGTAATTATAGATTTTACACCACTGTGAAGACTAATAGCGAAATTGAAAGCATGTTCCCGCATGAAATCTC
>BPTK01000024.1 GCA_023705905.1 Candidatus Heimdallarchaeota archaeon | reverse complement strand
TTTTCTGTATTTTTTCACATCTGATCGGTGCTGCAAAGGCAAAATTTTATCTTTGAAAATCTTACCACATAAATATAATCAAATGTGGTAAGATATGTTTTGCCTTTTTCTTGGGGGTCAGAACAATCAAAATTGGGCGAGTTACAAAAAACCAGAAGAAACTAAGTTTTGATTCCTAATTTTTTCAAATGCAGTCGTCCTAGAATAAATATAGTATTTTGTTAAATTGAATGTGTGCTTAATCTGATTTTCATTAAATCTAGTCAGTTTTGTTCTAGAATCATTCTCTTCCAATGATTGCTCAATTTGTGCTATTTCCTTATAAGAAGTGTCTAAATTACCTTGCAAAGCTGTTATTACTAGAAAATGAGAAAGAGTTGGAACATAGTAAGTTGATTCAATCAGCTTGTTCTGCTCGAATACTTGTTTCGCTTTTAAGAAGAATGATTTAGCTTGAGAAAGAGAACTTTGTAACTTAAAAGAAACTCCCAGAAAGAAATAACCTATAGCTTGCAAATTTTTTGGAAGCAAATCCAAATTTATTTTGAAGGAAAGGATTTTATTAGCTATCTTAATCGTTTTATTTCTTTTTTGCATATGTAAATATATTATACTCAAGTATCCCAATGAATGAATAAGACCTTTATAATTTCCTACTTTAATGAAATATGAAACACATTCCTCAAATATTTCACAGCTCTTGAAATTATAATCCTCTAACCAGATCTCAACCGCATAGCTATATCTAGTTGTATTATAAACGTATAAATCAAAATTTTTCGATGATTTTAATAATTCCATCGCTTTTAGTATTGATTCCTTACTCTTTGTTTGATTTCCAATAAATTTCTCAAGACCCCATTCAATTGAATAACTAAGAATTAATCCCTCTTTATAATTCATTTTTCTTGATATAACTTTCATATCTTGCAGTGTCTTACTTATTGAGGAAATAGTGTTTTGATTTCCAAATAACTGCTTTATCCTTAATTCATATAATTTGACTGTAGCAATTGAGTGATTTAATCTAGAGCTTTCTTCAATTGCTTTTTCTATTAAACTAATTAGTCTATCTGACTTCTCGTTTGCTGATAAAACTCGAAGTTTATGTATTATTTCTTCTAGATCTTTCAATGTTTGAATTTCATTTATATGAAGATATAGCTCACTGTAACTCACACTAACCCACTATATATATTATGAAAACTTTGATTTATATACTTGGTATATACTGAAATATCAAAAAAAGAAAGTAATGAGGCTAGTTTGGAAACCAGCCAGGAGGAAGAATATTTTCATCTCCATCTTTAGGGTCATACATTTTCATCATTGTTCATCGCTCGTTTCTGTAATTATAGGAATGAGATTTAACTTTTAAAACCCATAAAAAAAGAATTGACAGCTGTCAAACTATCTTATGCATTTTGTTTAAAAGTAACAATTTTGCTGTGCTTTTATAGTTCGAAGTAGTACAACTTCTGTATAAAATCAGACTTCTATCACCCCTAAGAGGAGAGTTCATGAGTAAAAAGAATAATCTCCGTTATGAAAAAAAATACAACTATAAATCAAAAAAGCACTCTAACAGAGTACTGAAGAGTTTACTTTCCGTCGTTTCTGTTGTAACCGTAGGTATTATCTCTCTATTTTTCCTCTTCCCTGAGATTACAGCATTAATTCCTTCAACCTTTATTCAATCATTTTCTCTTTTTTGTGCGAGTGTAGGTTCTGTTATAGCTGTATTCTTCTCATCTGTATTAACAAACACATACTTTCTCATTTCACTTTTCTGTGTATTAGTTTGTTTAGCAATCATCCCCTTTCTACCTTATAGACCCATTGAAAATAAGAAGCAATATACATTGAAAAAATTAGGTTTGCCTTTCTATCGGACGGTAAACATGATTGTAGTTTATTCCTCTTCTCACAATGATTCCAAGAATTTCAGATTCAATGCATATGCAAATAAGACTCATTCTGCTTTTCTAAGTAGTTTATTAATGAAGTTTAATCTTCTTTCTTTGGTCTTCTACAAAAACGATGAAAACCTTAACATACTCTTTCCTATTGTTTCGAAGGGTTTTAGTTTGAATAGCATTCAAAGCAAAATTAGAAGACAGATTGATTTTATTGCTAATTCTATTGATACTCACTATGGTAGCAAAATAAAAGAACTATCAACTGAACAAATCAACAAACTTCTAATTTCTTTAGAAAATATGGAAACAAGAACAAAAGTGGATCTTACTTCTGATTTAATTAATAACTTCAATCTTACAGCTCAAATATACAATACTCTCCTGAGAACTGATACAGGTTGTACATGTCTATTGATAAAAACAGAGAAAAAATCCAATGATGAGAGTCATTTAGCTTCAGATATGCACATATTCTCTGAGAATAAACAGATAGAATCTCATGTTTTGAACTCCTGTGGATTAAAAAAGAAGAAAACATTGAACTTGTTTCGTAGGAGACTGAAATTCACCTATTTACTATCCTCTTCTCTTTGGAAAAGAAATCTTTCAAACATTGAGAAGTTATCAACATTATTCCACATTCCTTTCAATTATCAAGGGGGACCACTTTCAATAAAATCTTCCCCCACATCTACAAGTCTCTCTCCTGCACTTAAGGACCAGAATTTAATGGTGGTGGGTCAAACTGTAGAGGGTGATGAAATAGGAAAAGACATCACTATAAACGTTAAAGACCTTCTTCTAAATTTAGAGATATTTGGGATGATTGGAAGGGGGAAGACAAAGCTGGTCTCTTCATTATTAAAACAGGTTCTAGATTATAATATTAGTGCTCTCGTTTTCGATATTAAAGGAGAATACTCACGGGTTTTTATAGACGACCCTCGTGTGGAAATCTTCACAATAGGAAAACCTAGACCATTATGTCTGAATTTATTTGAAACAATTGATAGTGAAGACGTACATAATACATTGTTAATCATTGAAGAGATGCTGATGTCATCAAACTTAGAATTTACTCCATCAATGAAAAACTTGTTCGAAACCGCTTTATTTCAAACACATCGCTCTTCAAAAAGGAACCTACAAACCTTTGTTGAAAATGTGTATAAAGCAGCAGAGGATATTCGATCCACCTCAAATAACTCTTATATACAGCAAACTATTGATGCGGTTTTAAATAGATTAAATTTCATCTTCAATCCGATTAATTATGAGATATTAGGTGCGATACGAACAACACTGGATTTATCTCTTCTGGATAATAACAAAAGCATAATCTTGGATTTGAGCCAGTTTCAAAAAAGAGCAGCAAGACCTTCAGATATTTTTTTGATTTGTAATCTTATATTGAAAAAGCTTTATCGTCACGCTTCTGCAAAAGAAATTACAAACAAACTAAGATATGTTGTTGTTTTGGAAGAAGCTATCAATATTATACCAAACTTTTATCGTCCGGAGAGTTCTGCCTCCCTAATAACATCAGAGAATAATTTCCTGTTGGGACGAAGTTTAGGTATTGGGCATATAACCATCTCACAGTTGTGGTCTAGTGTCAGCAATATTGTTCACGGTAATTCCGCTACTAAAATCATCTTCCGTTCAAGTGAAAAGGCAGATATTATAGGCAAATCTATCAATTTATCTGAGGATGAGATAAGCAAGGTTCAAAGATTGCCAACCCAGTATTGTTTTATTTTCTTTGAAGGATCAGATAAGCCTCTTAAGATTAGAACAATTGATTTACTATGTGAACCTATCAGCTTTGCTGAATATCGCTCTAAAATCATTAAACGATATGGAAGAAGCGTTCTTCCCCTGCTTTACAAAAATTTTATAGAAATGAGAACCTCACTTTACCAGAAATACAATCTGAGCAATAAGAAGAAAATTGGTTTGACAAACCAAGGACGGAGTCCAAGCGGCACTAAACCAAGATTAGAAAATGCTTCCTTCCAAGTGAAGATTGAGGACACAGAGAGTGAGAATATTAGCGATTCTATAACTGAAAAAGAAACAATGGATTTTGTAAATTCAGCTGAGTTCTTACCTGAAAATTTGTTATGTGAACAATTATGTCCAGAGAAAAATCATGGGAGAAATTGCATTAAGTATAACATTGGAGCAAAAATAATCAAAACCATTATTACTAAAAATAGTTCTTCAAAAGAATTAGCTTTTCTATTGGATAATCCTCCTCAATTGTTATCTATAGTCAAAGATTATGCTGAAAAGAGAAATCTAGAATTTGATCCGTTTTTAGCATTTTGCACTGTAAAGAGTCTTACTTTAGATTTAGTTTCTAGTGGGATGCTAACCTTTCAAGAAGCCTATACCTTTCTTAAGAAATTTTCTCCCCAAACACAGACAACTTTAACCTGACTTTTTCCCTCTCAATTAATAAAACTTAAAAGCGACCAATTTTTGCTTGTATCAAGTTCTAATCACGTCGACCGTTGATTAACTTAACAACGGAAGTGGTAGAGGATGATATTATGGTAGATAAAGAACTTAATACCGCTATTGAGAAGATGAAAGAGCAATCACCTCGTAAATTCGTTGAATCTGTAGACATAGCTATAAATCTTAAAGAAATTAATCTTCAAGATCCAGCAAAAAGATTTCAAATGGAAGTGCGACTTCCACACCCATTACCAAAGGATGTAAAGGTGTGCGTAGTAGCTGAAGGCACTCAACTTGTTGAGGCAGAATCAGCTGGAGCAGCAAGAGTGATTGCTAAGGAAGAATTAGAGAACATAACTAGAGATCCAAAACTAGCTAAGAAATTATCTAAACAATATGATTTCTTTCTAGCAAGCGCTCCATTAATGCCTCTAATTGGACGAAGTCTAGGTAAGTTTCTCGGACCACGAGGAAAAATGCCTAAACCTGTTCCTCCAAACGCTCCCATTGGACCTTTAATTGAAAACTATCAGTCTGCTATTCAAATTCGTTTGCGCCAATCCCCGGTAATTCATGCTAGGATTGGGACAGCCGACATGAGTGGTGATGCTATTGCTGAAAATGTTCTTTCAGTTCTAAGAAACATAGAGAGCAAACTGGAAAAAGGCGAGAACAACATTAAGTCGATTTATATCAAGACTACAATGGGTCCTGCCATAAAAGTAAAGTAGGTGACATGATGTCAACAGTAATTTCAGATAAGAAAAAGGAGATTGTTAATAATCTCAAAAAAGAATTGCTATCCTACCCTATTATTGGCTTAGTTAAAATTGACAATATCAACGCAAGAGTTGTACAGAACATTCGTAAAGATCTCTATAAAGAAGCTAGGATTGTTATGGCTAAGAACAGTTTAATGAAACTAGCCTTAGCTGAAGTTAAGAAAGATATAAAAGGAATTGAAAAATTAACAGAACATATTGTTGGTTCCTGTGCTTTCTTACTAACTAATACTAATCCCTATAAATTGGCCTCTTACATGGATGATAATAAAGTTCCAGCACCTGCGAAAGCAGGTCAAGTAGCACCGAATGATGTTATAATTAGACCAATGAATACTGGCATTCCTCCTGGGCCTATTATAGCTGAACTGCAATCATTAGGCTTGAAAACTCGAATTGAGGGTGGTCAAATCAGAATCTCTGAAGAAGCTGTAGTGACCAAAGAAGGCGAGCGTGTTAATAGAACAGTTGCACTCCTTCTAAGAAGACTCAACATTGAACCCTTTCAAGCAGGATTGAGTTTTGTTGTAGCTTTTGAGGACGGAGCTCTAATTGCAGGTAAGGAATTAATCATTGACTATACTATGTATGAACAGAATCTCAAATGGGCTTACTCTTCAGCGTTAAATCTTGCGATTAATGCTGGAATTATTACAAAACAGAGCGTTGCACTGATTATAAGCAATGCTAATCAATTTGCCCTTAATCTTTCTGTAAATGCAGGTATAATTAATAGTAAATCTTTACCTCTTATTTTATCAAAAGCTGTTCAAGGATCTTTGTCTGTTGCCTCTAAAGTAGCAGAACAAGATTCAAATGCAATTTCTGATAAAATACAAGAAAAATTAACCTCTGCACCAAAAACTCAGCCTGTTGAAACAGCTAAAACTGTATCAAAAGAGGAAGTTAAGGAGTAAGTTGAAGAAGAACCTGAGGAAGACTTAGGGTTAGGATCACTATTTGGATAGGTGAAAAATATGGAATATGTATATGCCGCACTAGTACTACATGAATTAGGAGAAAAAATAACACAAGCAAAAGTAAAAGGAATTCTTGAAGCTGCTGGCGCAACAGCAGATGATTCTCGTATCAAAGCTTTAGTAGCTGCTTTGAAAGAAGTTGATATTGAAGAAGCATTGAAGACAGCTGTTATGTCCGCTGCAGCTGCACCAGCAGCTCCTAAAGGAGCAGCAAAGGAAGCAGCCGCACCAGCAAAGAAGGAAAAAGTTAAAGAAGAACCTGAAGAAGATACCGACTTAGGTTTAAGCGCCCTATTCGGATAATTCTTTCTTTTCTTTTCTTATTTTTCAAAAATTTCTCTTTAAAATTTTTTAATTTTTTATTATTCTTTTTAAGTTTTCTTTAGAAAATCATTAAATGCCTCAACTATGTCATTATATTCTTCTAATATTTGATAATCTCCCAAAGATTCAATGCCCCTTTCTATGTTTAAATTAGAACTAAGAGATGCAATCCTTGATCTCCTTACTTGCCCTCTACCATCGATTGATATGATTAATGTATGATCCTCTGCATGCATCAGAACGAAATTAAATAGTTGGCTGTCTTTTAATTCCTCAAGCTGCTTTTTATCAATTCTACATTCCAGCATTCTGCCACATTTTTCACAGTTAAATGCCTTTATAATGAATTGATTTTCCATTTCCATTCTAAATCACTTTTTGGTGTTTCTAAACATTTGAGTATTTTGACAGTAGTTCTTCTGCTAAATTATCCTCTTTATTTACAATTTGATTAACCATATATTCAAATGGCTCAGAAACATTAGCTGAAAAGAGGCCACTCACTAAGAAATGTTTTCTTATGTCATGCGTTTTCATAAAGTCATGAATGTCTTCAACGGTTACTTCAACATTATCCAAGTCTAATTTATTTCCAACCAAAATTTCAGGAACTTTAGGATAATAATGGTTTTTAAGATAATTTCTGGTAAGTTCAACAAATTCACTAAGATCAAGTAGGGTCTCAATGTCAGTCACATCGTAAACATACATCACACCTTTGACTCCTCGTAGAAACACGTCTATCATAAATCTAAATTGCCTTTGACCAGCAAAATCCCATATCTGTAGAGTTACCGCTTTGTCAAATTGTGCTATTCTCTTTATGGTAATATCGACTCCTTTAGTCATCGAAATTTCATTAGGGTCGGTCATTTCTCCTGTGTAACCTTTGGATATTGTTGTTTTACCAACAGATCCTAAGCCAAGCACTGCAACTTTCAATATATTCCCGTGGTTAGTGTTGTGCGGTTGTCTAGCTATCATTGTATATCATATCCTAAGAAACATTTAAAACACCACATTTTTTGCGGTATCTGTATTTTCACCAGCAACCATTCCATGAAGAGAAACGGCTGAAAATACTGGTTTGTTCTTTATTACAGAAAATTCTCCTCCAGAATACAACGTTATGAAAGGTACATCGTTTCCAATCGCTTCCCTAATCATAACGTTTTCTTTTTCAATCTTATCTCCTGCAATTAGCAATCTATTACTGCAGTTTACGAACATACCAAAACGTGGTTTTTCTATGTTTCTAGATGCTTTCATTGCACACTCATAAGCTGATTTTTGGATACCTGTTCCAGATTGAGTGAAGAAATCTGCATTAATATTCTTCTTTTTTAACATTCTTTCTGGTATTGTAGTAACAATTCCATTCAAAATTGATTGGCAAATTGAAACATAGGGTATGTGTTCTTTATCCTCTGAATTGAGTGCAGATAAGTATAACAAAGAAGCATTAGCGTATCGTGCAAATGACTCGTTATAGAGTTCCTCCGATATTCCAATAAGATCAAGAAACGCTTGACGAGCAGGTTCCTTGTTAATTTTCTGTACATACCCGCTTGTAAGAAATTCCGAAACATCAAAATCATTCAATTTTTGTGATTTGTCAAAAGACCAGTCAATGTCAAATTGCAACTTATCCGATGAAAAAAATGTTCCAACCATTGCGTTTTTTAGTACATTTGTTCCTTCAAACTGAAAGCTTGTCCTCATGTCTAAGTCTATGGTAGCCCCACCAATTACATTATTGACTTTATTTTTTGCAAGAATAGATAGAATTTCATCAGCGTAATTTGCTGTACCATATCCGTTTTTACCCATATTTTTGTTAATGATTTTCCCAATTGCGTTGAACATTCCTTTGAATTTGTTTGCAAAGAAAGTATCCAATATTTTCATTTGTTCATATGCATCTGGTTCAAAGAAGGGGCCAGCGGACAAAAAAAGTCCCATCTTATTCTTTTGCTCGATTTTCTTGTGACAATCCAGAATGACTTTAGCACCTTTCTTTGGATTTGTTCTAATGTTAGAGTAGGAGAAAGGATTATGAAAGTGAATGTCACTAGACTTAATTGACATGACTGCGCATCCTTGTGTTGTTGGATATCCATTTGAGGTAGCAACTCCTGGAAATGTACCTCCAACTATATTGGATGTTCCACTTTCTTCACTTAATTTTGTAAGAGCTTCTTCGTAGGCTTGTTTACTTCTATAATTTGGTGTAAAACCCACCAATAGGAAATCAGAAGTACCGTTCATATCACCAATTACATCTTTTATTATGTTTTTAGTTACTTGATGAATGGATCTATGGCTTGCAGTTCCTGTAGCTATTTTCATATAAATTCCTCACAAATTCGCTGAGATCAACATCGACTTTCTTTTAGTTTCTATAGATAGAAGGCTTAAATTAGCTGTTACAGTTGCTAATGTTGTTAGGATTGTAACATTATTAACCACGGAAAACAGAACGCAGAAATTATTCAATTCATAGGTTACTTTAGATAAGTTGTTGGTTTGCATCTCAAGTGACACTTTTTCCACATTAGCTTTGCACCATTGAATTGTTCTGAGAATATCGTTGGAATGTTGTTCCTTAAATGCTGAATTGATAACGTTCCCATCTATTCGAAAAAGTATGGCAGCCTCAACATCATCTAAGTGTATTAAATCCGATAGTTCTGAGGATATTCCCGTGCTATCATTCATTTTTTAACCTCTTGAAGCATTTGAGGACTGGTTAATGCATTTACAAGCTCAATTTTGTCTCCTTTTTCTTGTTTATCATTGAGCAGGTTTTTAGCTATTTGGGCAATGATTCTCTTCTTTGGGTCCTTATCTTTTGACATCTGTTTAACTTTCTTCATTAATTTATTATACCTAGTATCATAAGCTAATGGTTCGTTATGATCTGCTTGAATTGAACTTGTATCGATAACAATGCCTGGTCCATGAGCAAAATGCATTGGAAAAATACCCTCATGATGAGCTGTTCTTCTAGACTTAACAATTTTACATGTTCTATTGTATTTACCCCCTAACCCAAGGTTTTGAATGTGGACCACTGTGTCTGATAGATAAATTGGAACTCTTGTTTCTATAGCTCCTATATCTGTTTGTCCAAATGCATTAGGTTCTTCAACTGTTTGTAAAACAGTACCTAACGAACTTAGGTGCTGATAGATTTTTGTTAGTACCTTTCTTTGTTCCTTTTCTGATGGGAACTCCCATAGAATTGGTGTAAGTGGATCTAAAATGATTCTTGTATGTCTGACATTCTTATGCTTGAGTTTTTGAGCTAAAGCAGGAAGTATGTTAGTCATAAATTCAACAATTTTCTCACTCTCCACAAGGTGTATAAGATCTGTAAAATTCTGTGCCACTTCCCTAATTCTTATCCCTAAAGCTTCTGCTCCTGCTATAAGTTTAGACGGTGTCTCTTCAAAAGACAAATAAAGTGTATGATCTCCTTCGAGTAACCCTTGGTAAATATAAGCTAGTGCGAATGTTGTTTTTCCTGTGCCGCTACTTCCTACAATGGAATTAACTGAATTTTTAATCATTCCACCTTGTAACAGTACGTCTAATCCTTCAATGCCTGAAGAAATTCTTTCAGTAATTGACATATTCATCTATATTTTTACATGAACAAGCTAAATAAACTCCACAATTTCTTTCTAAATCAAATTTGGTCTTTTCTCTAGCTGGTTGAATTAAACACAATATTTTATAAAGAAATAGAAATAGATATTCTCGAGTATCATGTCATCTCTCTTAACAAAAATTAAGGAGCTATTCATCTCCAAAGAGAAAAAATTTGTTATTGCCATTCATGAAGAGCTAGAAAATAAGAACTTTGTTAATCTAAAAAAAATCTCTTCCAAATTATCATTACAACAAAGATATAAAGTAGCCAATAAACTCCAATCATCCAAAGAATTACATGGAGTATTGTTAAGTGAAAGAATGCTGTTTCTGTCTATTGATGAAAATAATTTAAATGATTTGAAGGACAAAATAAAGAATATTGGAACAATTAAAATACTTGAGTTAAAAAAACGGTGGAAATTGAAAGATAACATATTGGAAAACCTCTTACAACACATTGAAAATGGCATAATTGGAGAAAATACCTATTATACTCACAAATATCTCCAACATCATTTTATTGCTAATCTCACAAAAAGTGATGAACACGATCTCAAGCAGATGAGTTCAAAACTTGGGTTAGAATCGTCTATAACACTTCCTTTTGTTCAAAAAATGATAGCTGAAGGGACAGTTTCTGGTGTAATAAAACAACAGCAGTTTTTTGTAGATTCTGAATCCTTTGAAACTACATTTTCTGATTACCTTGAGGAAATGAGTGATGATACATTAGAAAAAGAGTTCAGTGAGGTGGCTCGAGAATTAGGTGTTTCAAGTTCTGTAGTTGAAAAATGTTTGGTGAAATACGTTGAGAGGACACCTGGTCGCCTTGTTATATATCCTCTTGAGAAGAAAGTAAGAATAAAAAGATGAAACATTATTAGAGCTATCTTTTAGTTTTTTTTATTTGCATTAGCATTTGTATGCTTACATGTTATTTTTTTACAACATATTTTACGAGTGTATTATCTGTCGAAATCTTTAAAATAGTGTGTTGTTTTCGAACGATAGATAAAAATGGCAAAGAAGCTACCATGGATTTTTCCTGGAATTAGACGACCAAATTTTAGTTTACATCAAATTTCAATTCGAATGCCAACACGAATCCCTCGTAGTGTTATCTATATATTGATTTATGCAATTGTTTTCTATATTTTTGCTGGTGGAGCATACGACATTGTAAATAGTGAGGACCTCATTAGTATAGGATCAGACGGAAATTCACCTATATTTATTGCCCCTAATCAACATGCACAGTATCTAATAGAGGGGATTGTAGCAGGATTCGTTTTCTCATTTGCTGCAGCAAGTTTATATCTTTTTGAACATGCGACAAAATACGCTTTTGATGTCAATACAGCTCAAAAAGTTGAATTAATTGCAACAGTATTAGTAATTGTATGGTTTGTTGTTATTCTTCTGCTATTTAATGCAAAAAGTTAGAACTTCTCTCCATCTTTTTTATATTTTACAATTAGGTTTTCTTATTATCCTAATCGTTATTTATTCTACCTATAGTTCATCTGTAGTAGTTCATGTCATGAGCTTAATACCTTGAGATGATAGAGCATATAACATCTCTTCATTCCCATGCTTTGCCTTCCATAGTTTCTTGTTAACATGTTCAAGCAAGATATTGTTATCTGCGTAATTCGTTACAATGGAATTAGCAATAGGACGCAATATTTTTAGATTATTTTCTCTGAATACACTAACTTGATTTGTTAGTACTACAGGTATGTTTAGTTTTTTACTAATCATCTGCAAATAGGCCATTTGAAGAGACAATGATTTGTTCCATTTCGTTTCATTTACATTTAATGAGCTGAATCTAAAATGATTTGTAAACCCATTTATTCCAACAAAAAGGGGTTTTTCTTTCTTGAAGAAACTATGTAATTTCATTAGGATACCTATTTGATTCGCTTTATCTACCACTCTTAGAAGTATTATATTATTAAAATCAACATTTGTTCCTAGGGTTATTTCACGAAGTCTTCTAGCACTGAAATTTATTTCACAATCAAGAATTAGCGCCTTTATTTCTTTTTTCAAGCCTTTACAAAGATGATACAGAATTGTTGTTTTTCCAGAATTTGGAGGACCAGCTATGTGTGTAATGCCATTTGGTACTATTGATTTTTCAAGAAATTTTGAAAGCATAGCTTGATCACACATTTTTCTATTTATACAAGATTAGTGCTGTTCTATCTATATTTAACCTTTTACTAAAACATTTCTTTTTTAATAGTACATGTTTTTTGTTTTATAGTAAATGAAAATATACAAAAATTAATTTACACAACTAAAACGTACAGAATCAACGAGAAAAGTATAAGACCCACCCCCTTACTAATGGTAACCCCACCCCACTTCTTTTCCTTGAAGAGAATAACTTTACTAGCTCTTTCGGTTGATATCATAACACCTGTCCACATTCCTAGTTTTGCAATATAAACTAATGCAACGCCAAGAATTGAAAGAAGGTTTTGGATAATATTATTGCTAATGTCAGTAACCATTAAGATCAATAGGATATTTACATGAAATATTAAATACTCATCAAAAAAATATCTTCTAACATAACTTCGAATTTTCTCCTTATTTGTAGTTATTTCCTGGTTACCGAGAGTGTTTTTGGCATTCTTCTCTTATGATGACTGTTTGAGATAAGTTGTTTAATACGAACAATTTGTTCTTCTTTTAACTGTAATTCCTCGGCAAGAAATTCTTCTTCTCTATTATTTTCTAATCCAATTAGAAACTTGTCAAGTTTTTCATAAGAAACTCCGATTTCCTTTTCATCAGTTTGCCCTTCCCATAAACCTGCTGTTGGGGGTTTTGCAATAACTTTTTGGTTAACGCCCAGTTTTTTAGCAATTTCATACAGTTCTGTCTTATATAGCTCACCTATTGGCCATATATCAGCTGCTAAATCACCAAATTTTGTTCCATACCCAATCGATATCTCTGATTTATTTGATGTTCCTGCTACAAGTCTACTATCAATATTTGCTATAGAATATAGGATTACTGCTCTAGTTCTTGCTTTTAAGTTCCCCTTAGCTAAGAAATTACCTTCAATACTTGGTAGTAATTTAAATACACTTTCGAGTATTGGTGAAATTTTTAGAATTCTAAGGGGAGTGTTCAAATCATGAGCAACAGCTTGTGCATCCTCTGTATGGATGCTATCTAGCTCTTTCTCAGGTAAGTGAATTAACTCTACTCTCTCTTTCCCAAGTGCAACAGCTGACAAATGTGCAATAATTGCAGAATCAATTCCACCACTTAACCCTATAACTACTCCACTTGTCTGTGAAATACTTACTTCATCTTTGATGAATTGTACTGCTAAATCTATAATTTCGTCATGATTCTGGATAAATTGAAACATATTTTTTACGTTCCTTAAAATTTGTAATAAATTTATTGCTTTTAAGTTTTGAGAAATGAAAAGTCTCCAGAATATCTTTGGAGCCTCGAAGGGGGATTGAACCCCTGACCTTTACCTTACCAAGGTAACGCTCTACCAACTGAGCTATCGAGGCCTGTTAATAGAGTGCGACGACTGAAATTTTTAAAAGTTGTGTTTTATGTAGAAGCTTCATATTCACGATAAAATCCACAAAGGGCGAAAAGTCTAAATATACTATCTTTAAATTCCTAACAAATTAACTAATTCGGGGATATTATGAAGAAGCGTTCATTTGTGCTACTATTTATCTATCTTTTCGCAATGACAAATTTATTTTCGTCTATACCTCTATCCGCTGATATTACTATTGAATATGTTATAATGTTCGATGAATATCATGGACAATTCTTTGATCGAGAATTAATGAGCACTGCTCTTAGTTCACTTGATGAATTAGTAATTTACAATAATGAAACTGAAGAAAGAGTTGATATCGAGATTAAGTTGATATATAATAACGAAACAGGGTTTAACTCTACCAATCTTCAAGGTGTAGATTTACTCATAATGTCGAATCTCGGATCTGAGGAAGAAGACAATCTATTACCTTCTGAAAGATTAGCAATTCTCGATTTCATGGAACTCGGAGGTTCTCTTTTTGCTTTATGCAACCCCCTATCCTATAATGAAAATGTAACAGGAAACCCTGTAGCGATTAACGCTTTGCTTAATGAGCGAGATTCAGCATTGACTACTGCTCGAATACGAACAAGCGCTATTGCTAATTCTACAGTATTGGTAGATGATTTTTTCCATGTTTATAATAATAACACCTTCCTTTCACTAAAAAATTATGAAAGTGATCATACAATCTTTGAGCAAGAAGTCGAAATTTCAAATCTAACAGTCTACTCTGCTTCAATTGAATTGGGAAATGAACTTGGAGAGGAAGCCATAGGTAGAACTCTTGAAACAACTTACTCTATAGATGAATCTTATCATATCTTCAGAGATCCAGCAACAGGTTTTCTAACTTGGTTATTAGCCCAAACTATGGGTACTTCAAGGTTTGTCATATCTGGTTCGACAATTATGTTTAGTGATTTTGAAATTATAAAAGATGAAAAATGGATAGATCAAGAACAAAATTTGGACTTATGGAAGAATACAATTTTATGGCTTCTAAAATATACTCCTCATCCAGAATTACCTGCTTTGCCATTGTTACCCTTCTGGAGCTACGCTTTAATTGTGGTTGGTGTTTCAGTAGTGATTTTTGGGTTTTCAGTTTTACTATACAGATACCGCGTTAACAAGAAAACTGAATTTAAGGCGAAATAAGCGGATTATGTTAACAATAAAAAGTGGAGTATAAATATTCAATTTTACTTAGTTTAATGATGGAAAATAAAAAAATCGCCATACTCGATGCTAAAGAATCAATACTGATTTCAACTTTGCTTGAAGGAGCTGTTGAAGTCAGCGATTTTCGCTTATCGATTGGTCATTTCTCTAAAACAAAAGTCATTAATCTCTTCCGTGATAGTTTTCCCAAATTTTCTTCTGGAGTAAAATCAAAGATTACAGATGTTTTCAATAGATATTTTTTCAACAACAATAAGATTGGTGAAAACGAATTTTGGCAATTTGTAGATTTTAGAAATTTTTGGGCTGAATTGAGAATTTTTCATAATGTTATCTATTCGAGAGACATGACTTTAAGCGATATTATCAAGTTTTTCGAGCAAACACTCTTTCGAACTAAAACCCGTTTGAACCTCAATTTTCTACAAAAGAAGATAATAGAGAAACTTGGGAAAAATCCCTCTTCGCTTTATAACCAGCTAGCTGAAGATTTGGGTATTTCCGAGAAAAAGGCAAGTGTAACATTGAAACATTTGAATTCTCATGGTATTTATCTCGGCAGTTTAATTTCATATAAATCACTTAATTTACATGAATTTTTCTCTTTCAATCGTTCTGATGATTTTGGAGATAATGCTGTACTTATTGATAGATATCTACTCTTTCCAGATTTGAACATAACTCATGGAATAATGTCACGAAAAAAACATGGGCCTTCTTTCTATTATGTCAAAGAAAAGAAAATGTATTTCAATCCAGACATTTTGAATAAAGGCTTATCAATACAAGATTGGAAGAAACATTCCCCTATCAAGCAAAAGAATTTCTCTGATTCTGTTAGTAGTACTGAACTGAAAAAAGTTTCTTCAGAAAAACAGCCTTATCTTCCTCATCTCTTACGTAATTGTGAACTTGATTTTAAACGACCTGATATTAAAACCATTGCAGAAACACACGATATTTCTGCTAGAACAATGTTTAGAGTAAAATCTAGACTAATAGAAGAGAAAATAATTCAACCTTGCATAGTAGTAGAAAATCCTGATTTACTTCAAGTATTATTAGTATCTAAATCTGAATTAACGGAGCTTTACAACAGAGTTCCCTTTATTCGTACCTATCAGATTCATGATGATTTTGGAGACACAAGCTGGCTTTCCTATTTATCGATCTTTATGTCTGATTTCAAATATATTTATTCACGCTTAAGTCGCAATACTGAGGTTTTTCAAGTGATTAAACGACAAATAAAGGATCTAAATTTAGGTTTTGACTTGGTCACACTTTCGCATGCTAATCGTAAAACTTATACAAACAAATAGGTGTTGTCATCATATGTCAAATCAACGCTCATTAAAGGAAATTGTTGATATAATATCATCAGAAGCTGGTTTAGGAAAAGAAGAAATCAATCAATTAATCAACAATAAAATGGATGAATTAGGAGAGTTTGTTACTGCTTTGGGAGCTGCTCACATTGTAGCAAGAGAAATGGGCGTCGATCTTTCTTCTGAACCCAAGGTCACAATTCCTTCCATGATTACTGTGGATCAACTTGTGCCAGAAATAACCAATGTTAATTTGCTTGGGAGAATAACAAGAATCTATGATCATTTTGTATTTAAGAAAAAGGATGGTTCAGATGGAGTACTCCAATCCATATTATTGGAAGATAAAACTGGTACTATCCGTGTTGTATTCTGGGATCAAAAAGCAGGTGAATTTCAGAAAGGAAATTGTAGTTTAGGTAATCCACTACGCATACTAGGGGCGTATACTCGAAAAGGAAAGGATGGTTCAACAGAAGTACATCTAGGCATCAGAAGTCATCTTCAAATTAGACCTTCAGGAATAAAGGCTGAAGATTTACCTGAGTCTAAGGATTCTTTCTTTAAGATCAATGAAATAAAGGGTAGTGAAGTTGATGTTTCAATTAAAGGACAGATTACACAAATTGATGATATCCTTGAGTTTGAGCGTTCAGATGGTTCTAAAGGAACAAAGCGGGGTTTGATAATTGGAGATGAAACTGGGGAAGTCCTTGTGAATTTTTGGAACGAAAAATCTTCTCAAGTAAAAGATCTGAAACTAGGAAACATTATTAGTGTTGTTGGTTTATCATCAAAAATAGGTTTGAAAGGTTTAATTGAGCTTCATTCAAGCAGGTTTACAAATTTCACAAAAGAAGACACAACAACTGATTTTGTCGTGAAGAAAGGTCTTGTAGGGACCATCTCTAAGGAAAGCATTCAAATTTCGAAACTTAATGAAATCTCCGATATCAATCAACTAATCTCAGTTAAAGGTTTAATAATACAAGTAAATCCAATTCATGAATTTTCACGTGAAAGTGGAAGTAAGGGCAAAGTACAAAACATAGTTATTTCAGATGATTCCAGTCTAATGAGAATTGTTCTGTGGGACGACAAAACAGCTTTGATTATTTCTAAAGATACTGACAAAATATTAAGTATTATTAATGGAAACACTCGAAAAGGGCGGTTTACAGACATTGAAATTCATTGTGGAAATCAAACGCAAATTGATCTTGAAGAAGTTGAGATTAATGTTATTAAACAATATCAAGTTAAATTCACTAATCTTAATGACATTACTCCAACTGAAACAGACGTAAATGTAAGAGGGGTTATAACAGATTTTAACCTTGTACAAGAAATTACAACAAAAGAGAGCGAAACTATCAAACTCCAAAGTTTTAAGCTCAATGATCAAACCGCAGAAATCAAAATTACTTGCTGGAGAAGTAATGTGCAAAAACTAGAAAATCTAAGTAGTGGTGAGAAAATTGAAATATACCAAGCAAAGGTGAAGGAAGATTCAGGATATGGACACGAACTCATTATTACAGGAAATTCTTTTTTAAAAAAATCTATTCACAATGACATGATACCTCAAGGCTTTGTACCTAGTTCCGTAATATCAAACCTTAGATCCCAAATTCAAACAATTAATGATATCGAGGATATAAAAGAAAGTGAAACTGTTACGATTCAAGGTACGGTTGTGAAACTTAATGAAACACAGTTTGTTTATCCATCATGCCCAGAGTGTAAGAAGAAAGTGAATGAACAAGACAAACTTTACATCTGTAAAGAACATGGAGAAGTTGAGAAACCTATAAACCGAATTCTATTTTCATTTATTGTGAATGATGGAACAGGAAACATCAACATTTTGTGTGCAGGAAAACTAGCAGAAATGATACTTGGTATGTCAGCTGATGCTGTTTCACGAATGGTAGATGAACAAGAATCAGAGAAGGCTCCTTATTCTGTTTTGAGAAATAAGGGGTTTGAGAATTCAGAATTAAAGATTAGCGGTAAAGTCAAAAAGAATCAATTTCTCAATAGTTTGGAGATTATAGCCAGATCAATTGCGGAAGTAAAATATAAGGAAGCATCTAAAAATATAGTAAAGCAGATACATACCGAATAATAAGTTGTTACCCTTCTCTGAAATATTATTGCCATTTTTCATTTGTATTAATGTCGAAAAGCTTATTAATAGTTACTTGACTGCTTCAACGGGTTACGATGGATTTCACTATATTACTAACTATATCTATTATTTTAATTATTGTAGCAATTATATTTGCATTATTCTATCATGCCTTTAGTATTGGAAAAGAAGATGAAACAGAATGATTTCTCTATATTTCTAATATCATGCCTTTTTTCTTATTGTAAACTTTTACTATTGTAGCTATTGCACCTAACAACACACTAGAACTTGAAACAATTGGTATTATTATGCTTGTGATTGTATTTGTATTTGTTTTTTTAACACCGATTACATCTAGCGTCAGATAACTTCCTTTAGCTATGTCTACATTAGATAATAAAACATAAAGATTATTTGTTTGCAGCGCATATAATTCTGTTACATCTTCTTCTTTACTTGAGAAAACTTGCCACGTATACTTAGAGGTAACGTAACTCTCATTTAGATAATAAACGAGAGATATATTTGTATAACTTTTGGTTCTTGCATCAATAATGAAATGTATTCTTATTTCATCATTTTCTTCTTCAATACTAGTTGAAACCTCTGGACCTGTTGTCTCTATAATTAATCTGTGGTCCTCGTCGCTCTTTTCAGTTTCAGTTTCCCAATAAATCACGTTTTCATCCCAATAAACAAGGATTTGTAAGGCATCCACTTCTATATAGGCATCTATGATTGGAGTCATTTCCTCTTCAATAATGACAAACCATCTGTCGTGATTTTCTGGATATTGTATCTTATATCTTAAAATTATATTATCAGAACTGACTCTTACGTCTCCTTCTTGGATTATGTTGGCTTGTAAATCGCTAAAGTGTATTTCATAAGATTCAGTGAAAATTGGAGTGTACTTATTAATCACTGAACAATTTACATAGATTTCCTTTTGGTTAAGCGGTAACTGCATTTCAAATGAATATTCTCCTAAATTATCTGTGATTCCTGTTACTACACCAATTGTTTCTACTTCTATCCTGATTGGTGCATTACCAACTGGGAGGTGATCTATTGTTGTAACACAAAAATCAAATTGGTAATGCAATGGTGAATCTGTTTTTGTATATGTAAAAGAAGCTGCTAAAGTACTTTCTATAACATGAATTTCTATTGTTTCTATTATTGTGGCATGTGTTTGGGACTCTGCAAATATGTCTAGCTTGACTTCTCCTACTTCCAGATAAAATGCTGATAAATAAAGTCTATACGTATTTCCATTGTCTTTTACTGGAATTTCTTCATTATCTAAATATACAATAAGAGATGATTCCTCTATAAATAGTCCACTATCCAAATCTAGATACCCAATATCTAGTACCTGAAGTGCGAATTGTGGTATTTCAATTTGTTCTAAGACTATCAATTGGGATGGTAATCTGATTAAATTGATTGCTGTACTTGTAACCCCCATCTTATCTGTATCTAGTACAATGAATGTCATATCATATGTACCACCTTGTACCCACGAAGGAAAATTTAGAGTCATTGTTCCATTTGTAATATAACCTTTCATAGAACCATTTTCAATTCCTGACCAAAATGCGAAAACTGATATTTCATCTATTGAATGTGTAAATTCAATTGTCGCATTTAATATCTCAAATATTGTTAGCTCAAAAAACGTTGTTTTATTTATCAAATTTTGAATAGTAAATTGACAATTGAGATTAGTGGTGGGACTAGTTTTTAGTAAAGTTAAAACGGTTTGATTTTCGTTTATATTCTCAACATTTTGAATCTGAAAATTCTCTATAATCCCATTTAAAACCCAATATTCTGGATAAGTGATGTTTACTTGATTTATTTCTAAACTTATTTGATTTGTAATTATCGTATATGAAATCGTTGAATCGTTCTCAATTTGTATATCTTTACTGAATGGTGTGTTTATCGTCCCAATTATGTTTAAAATATATTCTGATTTCATTTCGAAACTTGAGTTATGATTCCATTTCAAATCAATCTCATTATTTAGATTTGTCTCATCTACACATGCATCAATATCCACGGTTCCTGAATTTATGCTAGTTGTGCTGACAGCAAAATCATTTACTTTAAGATCTATATCCTCTGGTGATACAGAGGAAGTTACTCTAAAATCATCAATAAGGAGAGAACATTCTGAATATTCCGGTGAAATAACATAAATGCCTATAGATTTAAGAATCGTGGGAATATAAGGGTCTCCTTGATTAAAAAGGTCTGATATCTCAAGGGAATAGAAGTTCCATTGATCATCCCAACTACTATTTTCTAAAAGTCGATAAACCACAAATGGAGTAGTTGTGTTCTCTCCAATTTCAGGTGGGTCAATATCTGTATGGTGCCAATGTATTACCATGATTCTACATGTATCAAAGACAATATCAAAAATTAGAGAAGAATTTATGACATTTTGTAAAGACGAATTAGATTCTAATAGATAGTTGTAACTAATGCGTGTATCTGTTTGATATAATTCAATATTATCTTGATACAATGAATATGTCATTGTTTCTGTATTACTCGAATAAAATTTCCAAACATTATCCCCTTCTATGCTCCTTGGATCCACGGTTTTCTCTATACTCAGACCTGCTTGTATAACATTCTCTGAGTAGAATGATTCTTGTACTTCCGCTCCAGGATTCTGTATGTATTGTACCTCCATATCTACAATTTCTCCCTCAAGATTATACATTCCTTGACCTGGAGTTGAAATAATTGAATCTCCATCTTCAACTTTGCCTACTATCTGTTGCCCCGTGTAATCTGCTTCAAGACTCACATTTGGGTTAAAACTATCAATAGTTTCGGTAAGAGAAACATTATTTTCCTCCCAGATGTCTTCTGAGCTACTTAAGCCTTGTTCAACATTAGAACCTGTATTTTCTCTATAATTATTTTCATAAACAGAATCTTCTATACTGTCATTCGCTGTGATTTTTTCCACTTTATTATTGTTTTGATAACTTTCGTAACCACTTACTCCATCATCCATCAACAAAGAACTTTGATTAGTTGTAGATAAACTAACAAAGACCAGTAAAACAAACAGCAATTTTCTGTATTTCATCTCATATGTTTATCTTAACTATATATTAAAAACCGCACATTTTTTGCTCTCTCATCTTTACTCTTACAGCTTATCTTTGTTTATTGAATACCCTTTTGTAATGGACATCTATCTATTATTATAATATTTCAATATACTTGAATACTTTCGGTTAACTGTCTCTTTTTGTTGAAATTATCCGTTATAATAAGCTCTAGATATATTGAACTTAATGAGACAGTTGCTCGAACTTCATTTCAATCTTAAAAATTTTGAATAGTTTTGTCGATATTGTTATTCTGAGTCAGATGGAAGCTTATATGTGTGATGAGTGCAAGTCAAGAATAGTTAAAGAAAATGGGTTGTATGTGTGCCAGAATTGTGGTTTGGTTCACGATACAGTCCTAGATGCGTCTTCTTTCCAATTAGGGTCTATATCCAAAAGTAATCAATACAAGAGCCAACAGTATACCTCTATAAACAACAGATTAGCTGTTGTGAGTTCACTTGGCTCCTCTATTGGAACCGTGGAAGGATATATATTTAGAGACGCTAATGGATCATTATTGGATCAAAGTACTCAATCTAAGTTTAGAAAGTTTAAAAATTATTATCATATTCCCGGTGCGATCAAAGGGAAAGAAACCGACTACAGGACAATAAAAATAATGAATGAAGTATTCGCGCGTCTTCATGTTCCTGAAAAAATACGCAATCGTTCTTTGTTCCTCTATCATAAATACAAGGAGGAACATAAAGGCAAAATAACAAATCATGTCCTATTGTCTGCTTTGTCTCTTCTCCTCAGTGTCCGTGAATTTAAACATAACTGTCCTTTAACCCTCAAAGAAATAGTTGGAACATACAGAGAATTGGGTCACCGGGTGTTAGGTAAAAACCTGCTTAGTTTGATGCAAGATTTAAACATTAAGTCCTCCTCTTCAAGCATAAGAAGGAGTGAAGAATATGTTTTCCGGATATGTTCTCTCATATGTCGCCATTCTCCAATAAAAGAAAGGATAGAGAAAAAATATTCTATTGATGTTTATGTATATGAAAAAATGCTTCAACTACTTTGTTTACGAATTCTAGAAAGCATTCCCTATGTTGAACGTGGAGGAAAGCGCCCTTATCCTTTTTCTGCAGCTTCTGCTTATGTAGCAGATAAACTTCTGTCAAAGAAACTTAATAGTTCTTCAGCTCTAACTCAAAAACTAGTTGCTCAATCAACTAATGTTGCTGAATTTACCATCCGAGATCATGCAGAATTTATGTTTAGTTATGATTATGATGAAATAATCACTGAAATTAGCAAAAGACTTTCTTCAAGTTTCGAATGATGCTTAATAGAGAAAAACAATAAAATTTTTCTGCTTTAAAATCGAATAAGACTCGAGAAAAACTCTTGTACCACTAATACAATTGCTATATGAAGAATTAATACAATTACCACTTTGAAGATTATACGTTTTTCATTACTCATTTTCAGTAAATAGTAGTTATTTAGACAGTTGATTACTAAAAAGGAAAATGACAAAAATGACCACATTGTAAATGAAAAAGAAAATGAGAAATCCCCGGTGCTAATTAATGAATAGAAATTAGAAAACAATGGAGAGAAACCCGCTATCATGGCTATTGTTATTAGAGTAACATAACGTATTATCTGCATTCTCCTTATATGTACCTTTAACAAATCATTTCTCTCTTCAAGCGCATCTTCCCGCATTTTAATGAGCTCTGCTGTCGATTTAAACCGTTCTATCATCTCTTGAGTATCAGCTTGTGATGCTGAGACAAACAAATTATTTATCTCAGGATAATCCAATTTCAGCGATGAAAAAATATCGGTGATTTCCTCTCCAAGTTGAATTCTTAGAAGTAATTCTCTAGGAAAGTCTTCAATGAAGAACATGGCTCTCTCAAGATTTTCTCCTTTTTCCATTTGTTGAGCTATTTCTCGGAGTAAGATATGATTTGAAAATGATAGTTTATACATTCTTTCCCCCCATGCTTTTGTTTTGAATTAATCTAAGTGTTACAGTTCCAAAAACTGCATAAAGTAATGGAAAAAGTAACAATGTCGGTGAAGTTGGTGAAACTATCAGTGATAAAACCAAACTAAGAGCCAAAGGTAATAGGCATGAGATCGCAACAAAAATAACCATATTATCCTCAATTAATTTAATTTCTCTTTTTAATCCGATCAAGAAATCAGGATCGGTTTCTATGAAAGAATCAGAGTTTTTTAGGTTTTGAAAAGCATATTTGTGCTTTTTGTTTTGAAACATTCTTGAATTTTCAGCAATTATTTGATTTTCGTCGACGCCAATGTTAAGATTGAAGATCATATCTTCAAAGTATTTTTTATAGAAATTATCAGTTGTTCCTTTTTTCAAAAGTAATTCAATGGAGTGTGGTAAAGATCGTGTTGATTTCATATTAATTGCGAGCGAATTTATTATTAGAAAGGCAACCTCATCAAATAATCTGTGTTTTTTTATTATATTTGACCTAACATAATCACTAAAAACAAAGAAAAGAGAAAGTGAAATTGCAATTGAGACAATCAACATAAAAATTAGATTCAATCGAATTAGGAAGTAACAGAGTAGCATCGAAACAAAAAAACTAAGAATTGCAAGATTACATAGCACCACTAGTTTTACCAAATCGTTTTCTGATATGAAATCTTCTGAGTGTTTTCTTATTTTACCTAATGTGATTCTGTAAAGAAATTCTTTTGGTATTATGCTGAATTGCATTATTCTTTGTATAAATGAAAAATACCTCGTCCCCACTCACCTCACCAGTAACAATTTCTCTTTTTTCTTCACAACATGATGTTGAAAACCTCTCTCTCTCTCAATAATTGACTCAATTTTCTCTTTAATAAACGATTCTTCTTCTATGGCACGTAGTGTTCTTTTCTTATCCCAAGAAGAGTCGTAAACCTTTGTTAAAAATCCAAATCTCTCATCTATTTGTGAATTATTTGCATTAACTTCATAGACTTCAGCAATAGTTCTAATGAAATTATTTTTCAGTATCTCGCGTTTCATGATTATTATGGTTTCTAGAGAAAGAAAATCTGTAACCGAAATTTTATGCAAATTCTCCCATCTTCTCAATATTTTTTCAACAGAATCAGCATGTGCTGTTTGTATACCTTTTAAACCTGCATTTAATGCTTCAAACATGGCTTTTGTGTGTTCACTTGATTGGATTTCTCCTAAATATATCCAATCAGGAGATCGATGAAGAAGTTTCAAAATCTCTGATGTTTTAGTGTATAAAGATCTATTAGATTCAAAAGAATCTACTTGAATTGATAATTGTTTATAACCTAACTCAGTTTGGTTTATAGATTCAATAGCGTCCTCTATAGCAATTTTTCTCCAGTGCTTTGGCGTATACAAGTCTATGGCATTTGCTAATGTTGTTTTTCCTGAGTTTGGTTCTCCAATGATTGTGATGTTCTTCCTAAGGTTAACAACTTCAACTAAGTAAGCTGCAAGGAATGAAGGCAAAGTTTTCAATTTTATCAAATCAACCATTTTTAATGGATTCTTATGGAATTTTCTAATATTAAATGTGGGACCATTTGGTGATAATGGGGGAAAATCCATTGAAATTCTCATGTGAAAATCATTAGTTTTAAACTCGACTTTGAGTGATGGTTTCTTTGTTGTAACGGTAATGGGGTGTTCTAATTTTAATCTGGTTAGTAGGCTTTTTATTTCTTCTTCTTCTAAAATTATCTCTGTATTACACCTACCAAATATCCTATGATCAACATATATTGGGGCATTCATTCGATCCATATATATCTCATTTACCCCGTCGTCCAAGAATAGTGGGATAATTTTTTCTAGTTTTATTAATTTGTGGATAAATAATTCCGCAAATAAATCAGGTCCAGTTGGCAGATTGTTAATTTCTAACACTTTCCACATAAATATTGACTTTAATACACTCACTAATTCATCAAACTTTAATATTTTTTTTCCTAATCTTTTCTTATTTTTGAAAACTATTGACGATAATTCTGTGAATACAAGTGGATCTTGATCAAAATCATACTTGGGTTCTGCACTATAGACCAAGTAATTACCATCGTTTGTAATTTTAATTTTATATCCTTTGACTTTGTATTCGCTTATTTCATCTTTTTTCAATTTGAAACCGTCCTTTCAGTTTTTACGCTATCCTAATTACTAATTAGTATATCAACACCACTCTTTTTGAACAAATCAGTTATTTCAAGATGAAGTACAGCAACATCTAGAAAAAGAGATTATTCGTTGATAGTTTTTGATAGACATATGTAATAACTTTAAATAGAAAAAACTTACATTTGATAATGTGAGAAAATGACCAATAAATATGATGTAATGTGGACAGAAAAATATAGACCTAAAACTCTTGATGATCTGAAGGGTCACAAAGACATTATTATACGTCTAAAAGGATTTGTCGAAAGAAGGAATCTACCTCATTTGTTATTTGCTGGACCTCCCGGCACAGGTAAAACAACAGCTCTTTTAGCTCTTGCTAATGATTTATATGGTCACAATAATGTTTCTCGTAATCTTCTAGAAATGAATGCTTCGGACGATCGTGGGATCGACGCTATAAGAACTAAAGTAAAGGAATTTGCGCGTACAGCTTCTTATGGAGACACACCGTTTAAGATAATTTGCTTAGATGAGGCAGATAGTCTCACTTCCGCAGCTCAACATGCTTTGAGAAGAACAATGGAAAGATATGTAAAAACAAGTAGATTCGCATTAATTTGTAATTATTCAAGTAAAATAATAGAACCTATTCAATCAAGATGTGCAATTTTTAGATTTAAACCGCTTGATGAAGATAGCATTCGAGAATTCCTCGAATACATATGTGACAATGAAAAACTAGTGTATGATAAGGAAGGGCTGGGTACAGTTCTTTACATATCAGAAGGAGATCTAAGAAAAGCTGTCAACATTCTACAATCTACTGCTGCTTCAGGTAAATCGGTGGAACGAATAACAGTATTACAAACTGTAGGGCATGCAGACCCTGAGAGAATTAAGAAAATGCTTAATCTTGCATTAAACAAGAAATTTGAAAAATCTAGAGAGGTTTTGCAGAACCTTATTCTACAATATGGATTATCTGGAACAGATGTAACACACCAAATTTATCGGGAAATATCTTCTCTCTCTATTCCTGATAACAAAAAATTAGAGATTACTGAATTTTTAGCTGAAATCGATTTTCGTATTTCAGAAGGTGCTTCTAGTAATATCCAATTAACATCTTTCTTAGCAAAATTAGTAAAAGAAGCTGCTAAAGAATAGTAGGAATTAACCATGTCCCTATCTATTTAGATTTTCAATATAGCTCAGAATCAATCCTTTTTGTACCTTTTCTTGATTTATTTTTCTTAAAACATCCTTGATTTTTTCTCTAATGATTTTCAATGCTTTATCATGAATAACCCAGTTTATATCTTCATAATAATGTTCTACCAAAATAAGGTTGCTGGGGTCAGCAGGTTGTATATTCAAGCCATCAATGTCAGTTCTTGTGTGAAGGAGTGCTTTTGTATCTTTCAATTCATCAGAGAGTTCCCAATAATTCATAACATATCCCACAATTCTTCTAACTTGTTCCCATAGAAAAGACTGGGCAACAAATTCAAATAATATATAATTTTGTTCTTCCCTAATATTGATCTGTTCAATTTCCCTAATTGTATTGCGATGGTCATTTTTACAGAAGAGTCTATAATCGTTTTTTCCTTCAAAAAGCGAACAGATTTCTTGTATTTTACTTGTTGATTTTTCTACTTCATTCTCTAAGTTTCCCTTTTCTGATAAATACCAATATTTCTTCTTCAAACTGTGTTTAGGGGAAAAACCTTCCTCGACTTGAGCATGAGACCAACATACAATTGAGTTATCTTTAGGAAGTTGTGCATTTATTTGCTCTAAAATAATCTCCTTCTCTGAATTAAAACCAATTATATTGCCTATGGCATTTACATTTTTATCTGTTCTACTTGCACTAATAAATCGATTCTCTTGCGCTGATATAATGTAGTTTGTTTCTATAAGTGCTTGTAACAATGTCTCCTCCACTGTAGATACCTTTGGTTGTCTTTGATAACCAAAGTAATTTTTGCCCTCATAATGAACTCGTACTATGTACCGTATCATCTTCTACATTTTATTCTCCATAAGATTAAAAATATAATGTAACACAAAGAAAAAAATTAAAAAACTCAACACCCCTCATTATCTTACTGCCTCGATGGTGTAGTTCGGCCAATCATTGCGGACTCTCACATGTGAAAGTCCGCGTGACAAAGCAGGAAAATCCGCAGACCCGGGTTCAAATCCCGGTCGAGGCACCATCATTTTTTTTCCCCAATTTTATTATTGCTTTTCTTCCCATATTGCAAACAATTGTTTCAAAGATGATGCTAAAATATTTTCACTATCGTATTGATATATCAAAATCCGGCCAAATTTCTTTTCTCTAATAAGTCCAGCTTTACATAGAAATTTCAAATGTTCCTTGACAGCTGAATGATTAAGATTTATGTTTCTTGAGATTGCAGATATGTTTAATTCATCAAGCTCTGCTAGCAATTTTAGGATTCTAACTCTGCCTCTTGATGATAAAACATCTTCAACAGCAAGCCTTTGTGTATCTTTCATTTTGCTAATATCTGTCATTTCTTTAACCTTTTATCGATGTTCTATTGCTTTCTTCTGATTTTCAATTGTTTTAACCAAGAAATCTTCAATAGCTCCAACAGAAATGTCTGGAATGCTTATTAACGTGGTTTTACCTCGCATCCCTTCCCCTGAAATTTTTGTGCTTATAATATCTTGTTTTGACAATTCTTTCAAATAAGTCCAAATTTGTGTGTGTTTTCGTGGATCTTCGTTGTATTCTTCACATAGTAGCTTATATGAACTAATTGCATCATTTGTTGAAATATAAGCATTTTTTGTGTGTTTCAGTTTTCGTATTACTGCTAACAAGACTAGTTTTTGGTGCAATGTTAGAGTAAGAATAACTTCCCTTCTAACTTCTGGATGAATTAAAGCTTTGGCCTTTCTTACATGGTCCGGGTATACAATTGGCGAACTCTCATCATCTGCGCATTGTCCCGCCCCCCATAATAATTCTATTGCATAGCGAGCATCTCCTGATTTACTCGCAATATCAGCTATCAATTCTGTTGCATCTTCTGTTATTACTCCATCATAAAACGCTAATTCAGATCGAGATTTTATTATGTCCCTTAGATCTGTTTCGGAATATCTATCTAGTGATATATGACTTGCTTGAAAACTACTTTGTGTGCTTGCATCAAGTTTATGAATGAAATTTAGATTTTTAGCAATAAAAATGTAGGATATCCATTGCTTCGTTGTCATTTCGCTTATTCTTAATAGAGTATAGAGAAAATCTGTTCCTGCGCGTGAGATAAGATAGTCAACTTCATCCAAAACAAGCAATATTTTTTGTGAGTAGAAGTCCAATAAACGAATCAAGAGGTCTTGTAGCTCCTCAAACGAATATCCTCGTGGTGGAATAGCTTTATTCAATTGACGAGCTAATGTGCTAATAATGAGATAAGGACTTTTATAAATTCGACAATTAATGTAAACTAAACGGAAATTCTTCTGTTTATCTATATTTTCTAATAATTGACCAAATCGTTTAGCTAACGTGGTTTTACCAGAACCTGTTGGTCCTGTTATACTTATTTTTCTTAAAGGCTCATCCTTCTCTTCAAAAATTGTTTTGAAGCATTTCGCTAAAGTTCTGAGCTCTTCCTCCCTGTGAGGTAAATGTGGTGGAATATATGTAACAGATAAACAACTTATATTCTTAAACACAGTAGGTTTTTTTAGTAAGGAATTAAAAAATTCTTCATCGGATGTAGGTATCATTCTCTCTCTGATTATACCCAAGGGAAATTACTATTTATATTTAGCAGACAGACATCTCTGAAAGTGATAATCAAAAGCCATTCTAACACCCGTCTATAATCAAGCTTCCTTGTTCCTAGTTACAATTTTCAGATTTGATAAAAACAAAACTTGAACTGTAAGTGTTCATTTTATTAAATAATATATTTCTCAACTGTACTATATTGAACATGTGCCGATAAAGTTAAAAATCCATACTATCGGTTTTATTCGCAACGTGCGGAGATTGCCGAGTGGTCAAAGGCGCTAGAATGAGGATCTAGTCCTTAGTGGTCCGGGAGTTCGAATCTCCCTCTCCGCACCATTTCAAAAACATTTTTTGTTGTTTATATGGTTTGGTTATGCCCTTTTTTAGCTAAATAAGTCCTCTATAGAGGTATTGGTCCAGTCAATTAGATTTAAAATCACACCAAAAATAATGGCGAAAATGACGATAGCTATGCCAATAAGTAAAATTTCCTCGAGTATTGGAGACCCTCTTTTCTTATTAAATCTGAAATTCTTGAATAATTGAAATATCATCCACATAATTCTCAATATTTAACTCAAGTTTGTTATTTAAACTCCACAAAACAGTTGTAAAAATCTTCCTACCTCTATATTTTCTTTTTCATTTGCAGAACTATTATTGTAATAGCGACTTTAAGGATTGTAGTTATTCAGTAAAATAATATTTAAAATACTTGAGTATGGAAAACCTTTTTTATTATCATAAGTCGGTGCGATATAGTATTAACCTTTCCTAGGTGCCACTATGGATATAGAGCTTGTTGAAATATTTCCAAATTCAGTTAAATTTATTCTTTCTGATGTTTCATTAGCTTTTGCTAATGCTCTTAGACGCTTAGCTTTAGCTGAAGTCCCGTCATTAGTAATTGAAGATGTTTATGTATTACGAAACACTTCACCACTTTTTGATGAATTTATTGCGCATAGACTAGGCTTAGTTCCCTTACAATATGATGTTGATGAACTCGATTTGAATTTCAGAGACAAATGTGATTGTGGAGGAATTGGTTGCAATCTATGTACAGTGACTTTAATGATCTCAAAGGAAACAGATGCTCAAACCACAACTGTTGTTTATAGTGGAGATCTTGTGTCAGCCCAAGAAGGAGTAGAACCTATAACCTCAAAGATTCCAATCGTTAAATTAGGACCAAACCAAGCTCTTGAACTGGAATGTATGGCCCAACTTGGAATTGGAAAAGAACATGCCAAATGGCAACCTATTTCTGCAATGGGGTATCAAGAATTTCCTATACCAGAAATAAATAAAAACAAGTGTACTAACTGTCTTGCTTGTATAGACGCTTGTTACAGAGGAGTATATCAGAAAGTAGGGGAAGAAGTTCAAGTCGCAAATCCTTTAAGTTGCACCTTGTGTAATTACTGTCTTGATTTTTGCGAACCTGGTGCTATTAAAATTGGAAGTGACCCTTCCAAAGTAATTTTTTCATTTGAAACAAATAGTGGTATTCCTCCTTCAAAAATACTTTCTAAAACAGGAGAAATACTTCTCACAAATATCG
>BPTK01000023.1 GCA_023705905.1 Candidatus Heimdallarchaeota archaeon | reverse complement strand
TTTCCTTTCTCATTTTCGCTAAACTCTGTCTTGTCAAAAAATTCTTCTAGAGAATAATTGATGGATTGAAGAATCATCTTGCACTTGAATTTCTCGTTTTGTGAAATTTTGTGTGAGTCTATATCACCTTGTTGTAAAATATGATTCAAAATTATTCGAGTGACAGTATCTAGATTCAAATTCAACCCTCAAAGAAGCAAAGAAGAATTACTTTGGCTTAGCAGATTTCACTCTGTGTATAATAATTTCCCTTGTTAATTGTTCTATCGGTTGTGCAACTTTTTGAACACTTAAGGGTCTTGCACCTCTCTGTAATCGCCCATAATCATCTAGTTTAGATTTGATATCTGGACTACGGAGTAGTGTCATTAACTCGTTCCTAGCTTGGAGACAAGAGGTTTCAATTACTCTCATGTAAGCATCACCTTTGTTTGAGGCTAATTTTTTCTCTACTAACATATCAAGGAAGCTATCTGTTGGAGTTCTATCTTCTGCTGGCATATCGATTTTGTTTAATACCACTATGAATGGCAAAGATTTACCTAGTATATCTCCTTTCAAAGAGAGTAATTCTGTTAAGCTTTCGACATTATCAGCCCACATATTTTTGCTAGGATCAAACATGAAAATTAAACCATCTGCTCCTTCAAGAACTACTTTTCTTTGTATGTAATGCCTTTTTTGTCCAGCAACAGTCCATACTTGATAACGAAGCTTTGGTACACTGACTCCTTGGCCTTTAGGTAGCTCAAAAGTGCTTTGATCATAAAATATAGTTCTCCCACTGGGGTCGTCAATTTTCTTTAAAGATGAGTAAATAGTTTCAGGATCTTCAACTTTTCTTAGCACGTTATAAACAGTAAGCATACTTGTTTTTCCAGCTAAAGAAGGACCATAAATTACCAATTTAAGGTAAGGAATTCCAGAACCATCAACCTTGAAGATATCTTTGATAGTTAATTTTCCTGACATCGTTTTTCTTGCCGCCAATAGTTTGTTTTTCGAATTAAGATTTTAATTTATATAATCTTTTCGAGTATGAAGTCTAATTCTTTTATGTTTTGGAATTCTATTAAATCTTACTATGGTTTCAACTAGATTTTTTGTCAGATAAAGAAGGAAACTCAGATTTTTCTTCACAAATACCTTATACACCTTGATTATGTTGTTCAGACAAACTTCTTTCATCTCTATGCAGAGATACAGCGAGTTCAGCTACAATACCATCAAGAAAAGCCAAAGCTGCGTGCTCAAAAGCAGTTCCTTCAGGAGCCAAAGTACTGTCTAAACCTTTGCTTCTTCTATTTAAATCGGATTTTGTTCGTCCTTTTAACTTCACTGTAACATCCCCTAATCTTCCAATCAAGCTTTGTGGATAACTAGTTAAAACAATTACAAATGGGTTATAGATCAGATAGGTCTCTAACATTGCTTTAACGATTGGTGTAGTTCCAGAACCACTTACTACAATAATACTATCTTCCTCTTTTAATCTTGGAACAGATCTAGTGTTTGTTATAAAGCGACACTCTACTCCAAAATGCTCGAGCCTTGTTTGGAACATTTGACCAACCATAGCACTTCGACCACTTGCAAGGATATAGATCCTTTTCTTATTTTGAATATCTGATAATAGTCTATCTCTTACTTGTTGAACATATTCATAATGTTCCATCATATGGTCAATATTTGTTTGAAGGTTTTCAACCATGAGTTGCATTGCTAAGATAATTGCAGAATGTTCAGTTTGCTGATTTGCTAAATTCTTTATGCTCTCATCATAAGCTAGAGAGCGAACGGATTTATCTACCCTAGAGTTCTTTTTCTTTCCGTTATTGTTCATTTCTACCCCACAGAATGAGTGATTGCTCTTGAAAAGTTATTATGAATTCAAGATAACTTCTCAAGTTAAGGTGTCTATATGCTGAAATTTTCAGCTACTTAAAAATTGCTCGGTAAGAAGCGAAAGACCATAAATAAAATTATAAACATTAACACAAGAATTAAAATGGATTAAATTGAAGATTTTAGAAAAATTAAAAAAGAATTACAGAATGTTATCAATCTGTATACTCATTTTTTGGATTCTAATAGTTTCAATAAATATGAATAAGATTTTCAACTTGAATGATTTTGTTGCTGATGAAAGTTCTAGTTTAATATCTTCTGGAGATATTCAAGAAGCTGATCAAGGTGCAGATATCTTAGGTCAATTCAGCGAAGATAATAGTAGTTTCCAGATAATAATTCACAATCCAAATGGTACAATTCTAACTGATGAAATGAGAGCAACTATTACGAGTATTATAAATAATATAACAAGCAATCCAAAGATTGGTCCTTATCTTTCCTCAAAATTACCATATTCGTCGCTTTTTGATGATGCAGATAATGTGCTAAGAACAATTTTTAGCCTTCAATGGTTTGCAACACAACTTTCGTTTTCTTCAGTTCATTATATTTGGGGAGGTATTGATTATTTTTCCACTCAATGGTTAGATAGATACAACACTTCCACAGATATTACTATAGCAACAGATTCAACAGTTTTCCTAACAAAAAATTATCTAGATACATTGATGGATTCGTTTAATGAATCTAGATATCTACCAAATGCTTATGCTTTCTTTGATTTACTAGCGGAAAGTTTCAAAGTATCTGCAAATCTCACACTTCCAACAACCTCACAAGAGGTACTAGATTTGTGTAAGGACATAGTGTTGACTAACAATTCCCTTTTTGAATCCTATGTTGATGATCCAAGATATCTTCAGTTACTGCTCTCTATTTCTGAAGATTTTAATGAGACGAGATGGGATGAAAGCGAGTATACTTACCAACAAATTACAAAGTTTCTATTTAATGCGACAGACAGCTCTAGTATTGACTTTGTTAAGGAAGTATATGCTGATGGCGATATCGAAGGTTTTGTTAATGCAAAAAACAAGTATCTTATGGATGTTCTCAAGAGAGAAGTTGAACTACCCCCTATTTCATTAGGAATAGTTGAAACATTCTTGAAGCAATATACAAATTACAAAAATGAATCATCTCTTGTTGACACAACATTAATTACATTTAGAATGTCGTTAAGTCATAGAAACGAAATAGGAAAAGAAGCATATATTGAGCTTCTCGACTTTATGGAAGATTTACAGGCGAATTATAAAGAATTAACACTATTTGTAACAGGAATTAATCTATTCATAATAGAGCTTTCATTAGATTATGTTCAACAACTTCAAAAAACTGATATAATAATAATTGTCACGATAATTGTAATTCTAGCTCTGGTTTATAGATCACCCATATTACCAATAATTCAGCTGTTTGTCTTGGGGATAGCGTTCAGTATCTCAAGGTTGCTGTTCATTTTGATTGGCAATATGGTGGGAGGTTTATCTAGTACAAGTTTAATTTTATTAAGCGTAAGTGTACTTGGAGCAACAACCGACTATTGCGTTTTCCTCATGGGAGATTACTTAATTCACATTAAAGAAGGAGATAATAGAATGGAAGCTTTACGGAAAACTCTAAAGAGAACATCCAAAAGTATCATCATTTCTGCAATTTCTCTAACTGTAGGTTTTGGATCTTTCATATTAAGCCGATATTCAATTATGACAGGGATGGGTTTCGGAGGAGCTATTGGCTTTTTTACGAGCATGGTTGTATCTCTAACAGTCATACCATCTATTCTTCTCTTAATAAATCCAAAATATCTAACAAAATGGAAATTATCTTTTAAGAAAATAAAGAAACCAAAGTTTTCAGTCATTGATGGTGTGAAAAAAGCAGTAAGGAATCCAAGGAAAGTATTGGCTATTGCATTCGCTTTAGCTATAATCGGAACTGGGATTTTTCTTTTAGTTCCAACGGACTATGCTCAAATTTCTACAGCACCACCATCTTATCAAAGTAGACAAGGTTTAGATGCACTAAATTATCACATGGGGTCTGAATTTACTAGTCAAATAGTAATATTGTTTCACACTCCCGAAGGAGAAGGTTTCATTCAAGATAATCAAAGCTTAAATTATGAATCTATTAATATCGTTCTTGAATTGGTTGAAACGGTATTAGCAGAAATTGATTTTTCACGGGTTATAGGAATAAGTCATCCTGTTGGGGAGTCATATATAACGAGTACTGAGAACAGTTCCTATTTCTTAGATGAGGAAATCCAAATTTTAATGAAGAATTTTGTACTTCCTGATGTGACATATGGAACACTCATCCTTGGTTCTAATTTCGAAGAAGGAGATAGAAGATTAGACGTACAAATAGAGAGAACTAGAGAAATAGTAATTGAGCAAAAGCAAGAGAAGGATTTCGAAGATTGGGATATCTACTTAACTGGTTTTGCACCTATTCTTTATGATTCTAAAGTGGGTATAGCTGATGATTTTCTTTTCATTATAGTAATTGCATCAATAACCATACTCTTTCTCCTCTTCATCTTTATGAAAAACATCTTTATGGCTCTCCGTGTGTTGGTAACAATCTTAATTTCACTAGGAATCAGTCTAGGTTTCCTAGGCGGAGTTAGCTATATCTTCTTGGGTGGAGCCATATATTGGATTGTTCCTTTACTTCTTTACACAGTATTAATTGCTTTAGGATTAGATTTTGATGTACTATTCTTGGGAATTTTCAATGATCTCAATGAGAAAGACAAAAACGTGAATAAGAACATAGTAGATGCTGTGGATCAAACAATGAGTAATATTTCTGTTGCGGGAATTGTCATGGCTGCCACTTACTTTACATTAGTTTTTACATCATCGATTCATATGCAACAAATAGGACTAGGATTAGGGATTGGTATTCTCGTAGATGTGTTTGTATCAAGATTATTTATCGTACCTCCTGCAATCGTTATTACAGTTAAAACAAAAATATTTAGTAAGAAGAAGAAAAAGAAAACGGAGAGTAGCACATATGAAAAATAAGATACTCACATGGTTCATAATTTTAACTATAATATTGCCTACTATTCCAACAGCATTAGCTGAAACAGGAGAGGATTTTCGAACCATGAGTTTTGATGAGAAAGGTTACTTACTTAGATATGATATCGTTCAAGGTGATAATCTAGATAATGTCTTTTCAGATATGGGCTTCAACTTAAAGGGATCGCTCACAAATGCTGAACTACATGTTATATTAAAGGATAGAAAAACCACATGGCAAGATGTATATCTCATTGAAAAGGATAAGTTTGAGCAGATGTATGTAACGTTATTTACAGTAGAAACTTATGTCCTCCTTACAGAACCAATTGAAATAGAACTAGATACAACAAGTGATGTTATCTTAGATTTAATTGATTTTAATTTCCAACCTGTAGAAGAAGAAATAATTAGTGTTGTACTACCAGCAGGAACAAGTATAGTCGTTCCCAAAATATTTACCAACATAACTAGACCTAATTTTGGTAGTATGTTGGAGAATCTAGACATTTTTGATTTCTTGCCACTTGTTTTGGACGATGATTATTCAAGATTTGAAGCAGAATTTGCAGCATTAGTTTTAGATCAGACATTTTCAGTAAACATATTTAATCAAGGTTACGATGATTTTACAGTGTCTCTAGAGGCAAACATCGATCCAGCTGTCTCAATGAAAGCTTCTTGGAACAAAGATAGTGGCATACTAAAATCATTTTCCTCTCATATCACTTTTGGGAATGAATCAACTACGTTAATATTTTCATTAAAGGATTATGAAGAGATAGAATCACCAATAGACATTCCAATTATTGATTTTTTCATCAACAATAGCAAAGCTGATTTTGAATTTAACTCAGGTTCAAGCTCAACAGAAAATCAATTAGGAGATTGGGCAAATTGGATCAATCAGCTAAATCAAACGGTCGGAATACAGTATGGTCTGTTTGAATCAGGGTTAGATTTTGATTGGAGCATGCGCATTTATGATTCAATCAATCGGTTATACTCGACGCAAACACCCATTCACAATTCATGGACAGCTCTTATGCCTCCGATTCTTCTACCATTATGGGAACGATTTGAAGGTACCATTATTCTGATTCAAGAAGTTTTCAGACAATTGGAAGACAGATTAAATGGCTATCAATTTGAGCTGAAGGGAGTCACAGACACACTTTATACAATCGAGAAAGTTGAACTTGATATTGAATATCAATACTTAGATAACATACACAATGTAATTTGGGATTTATCTATCAAATATCAAGGAAATAACACTCAAACTGTTATTCCACGTGTCTATGTAAATGAAGTCTATTATAATACAACTGGATGGTTAGCTTATTCTGACAAAGGACTTCTAAAAGGTTTTTCACACTCATTTCAAGAGCATTTTCACTCTTATTATGATCCCGAGGAAATTACTAAGATAACAAATTATTTCTTTGAATATCTAATAGAATCCAATATTCTAAATCTAACAATACCTTCGTTCCAACCAGATTTGAATAAGACTAGTTTTTCTAATTTTGTGCAGATAGTTTTTTATGTTCTTTTAGTCTATTTTATTTGGAGAAAAAGGCGTCAAAAAAGTGTATTCATGTGAGTTACCCATCAAATTCTGGCAAAAAGTATATCTTAGATACAAACTTCTTCATTAGTGGTTTTGAGAAAAATCCCTCTGATTTTAATCTATTTCTAAAAATAATGGCAGATATGGAAATTGAACTTTATGTAACCAACTTTATTCTTCAAGAAATCAGGTGGTATTTGAGAAGGAGGATAAAACCTCCTGTCCAAATTGAAAAAGTATTGATTAAAGATATTCGAGAATATAGGGAAAACATCGGTGAAAATGCTGCAAAAGCGCCTCAAATGAATGATTTATCTAATATTCTTGCAGCAACAAGTGTAGATGGTACAGTAGTAACTAGTGATTTAAAACTAGTAAAATTCTGTGAACTTGAAAATATACCTGTTCTTATTAGCTCATCTTTTGTTTTTCTTTTGAAAACTACATGCAAAGATTCTGAAAACGAAAAACTACTCGATAAAATTCATGACATCATTCTCTCCGATGAAATTCGTCACTCTGTTGAGAAGAGACAAACATATGACCCAGTAACTAGGATAAAAAAAATTCAAGAACATGCTATAAACGTATTGCAAAATATTAGTGAAACAAAAAAAATTCCATCGGAAAAACCTTCATCAGAATATCACCTTTTAGACGAAGAAAATCGTCTAATTGATCTCATGAATGAGATTGAATTTGAATTCCCCAATTATCTAGAACAGTTAGAAGAAGGTAACCTAGAAGGACTCTATTATGAACTGGAAGAAGCTTACACTATTTTATCTGATCTTTCACTTGAACTAAGAATTGCTCTTGTTGAGAAAGAAAGCTATATAGAGGAACTAGCCATACGTTTGAAGGCTAGAATATTATTTCTACTAAGTGTTGTAGAATTTACATTACTTGATTTTGATAAATTGGAAAGTCATTTGAATACAATCACAGAGATTTCAACTATCTTTCCTTCATTAGTTTCTGATATTTTTATGGATTTACATTTTCTACGAATGGTCTACTTCTTACTTTCTGATAATCATGAAAGATTGAAAAGCTACTACTCAGAGAAATTTCTCTTATTATGTGAGAAGCAAGATCGTTTAGATCTATTTGGTCTAACAAGAGCAGTGATTCTAGCTTCAACTATTATGGAAAGTGGATTAATAGACAAAAAAGCATCTATTGATGGAAAGGACGAAATTTCCTTATTAATCCAGATAGGTTACATATTACTTCAAAGAGAGGAGTTCGAACACGCTCTTCTAATTCTTTTGCAATCTCATTATCTTGCTATTAATCTTAAGGAGGTTGTACTAGCTAAGGACACTCTAGAACTCCTTGTTATTTTACATCATTCAATTAAGGAAACATGCACTGAAGAGATTTATCAAGGTATTGAAGATTTGAAGGAAATGGGCGTTTATGATTTACCAGTAATTTCACATGCAAATATGAATGAACTGAGAAGACTAACAACTCAAGAATTTGTGTCAGTTGATCAACTCTTTGTCATTTTGCAGGATTGGTTTTATATATACAGCAGTGGAACAATTGTTAAACAAGGTCAAGTTCAAACCTATTTACTATTGAAAAACCCATATTTCTCACCCAGAATTGTGATATTTCTGAAAAATCCTTTATCTAAGCACGACATATCTCCAGGAAGACAAATAAAGATATTTGAAGGCAAAATTAGATCATCTATCCCAAAAGAATCTTCGATTAATGGTTATGCGATTGATCTATTAATAGAAGTAGAAGAAAAAGAGGTGAAATTCATCTTTAGAGGACCATTTGGAATGAAAATTATTCTTTAATTGCAGAGTTCCACTTTTGTATAAGATCTACTAGTTCTTGCGTTTCTATTGGATAATTCTTTATTCGATCAGCCTGCTGACTCATTTCATGAGTTACAAGAGTTGTTAGCGCACCCATTTCCATTAATGCGTCTCTTGCTTTTGCAAAAGCATCAAGTAATTCTTCCCTGCTACCCCCAACATAAACAACAGAAAGAAGGTTCTCATAAACTTGCTCGGGTGCAAGTCCTCCCCAATTTAGAGAAACATCGGTCATTTCTGCAAAATCAGATGAGATGATTACATACCCCTGACCAACTTTCTTTATATTCATTTGCTGAACTAATCTAAATAATGCTCTATTTATTGTAGGGATATCTGAATTTAATTGTTGAATTATTGTTTCTTCAATCAAAGGCATTTCAGATTTGATGAGTGCACCCAATATTTGTTGTTCAATAGTTCCTTGAGAGCTACAATGTTTTACTAAATCTTGAAGCGATTGAACAAAAATATCATTCGTGGGTTTCCTATAATATGACATAATCTTTTCAACAAGCTCATTAACTTTGTTTCCCACAACCAAAGTTGAGGCTTCTTGAGCTGGAAAAGAAGATTCTTGAGAGGGGACAGGAGTTTCCTTTAGCTTCTTTATTTCAAGCTCCTTTTGTTGAAGTAATTTAGTGAGTTCGTGCTCACGATCTTTTCTAGATTTTTTATCTTCCTCATGGTAATAACGTTGTTCTTCTAAACGTTTAGAATAGTTTTCGATTTCAGAATCTTTCTGATCTATAATCTTGTTAACCTCAAGCATTTGAGCTTCTAGTTCTTCTACTTTCGCACTTTGATTAGCAATACGTTGTTGTAACTGTACTATGAACTGTTGTTGAGCTTGATCACGCAATTTTGCTTTTCTTGGATCATCAGATGAGTTCTCATCATCAAAGGGGTTATGAACCATCAATATACACCTTAAACAGATAATCATAAAGTAACAAATAAAGGTATTTATTCTAAAAAAATGTACATGATAATGAACAATAATTGAAGAGAAAAAAAATCATCAATTTTTTAACCCAAGAATTTCTTTCAAAATAATCTCAAAAGCTTCAGTATTCTTCAAAATTGTAACATAGGGCCAGAGTTCATTTTCAGTACTCATCATATAATCAGCCAAAGCTATTACGTCTCCAACACCATAGCCTAATTCTTTCTTGTTCCTTGCTAGAAAATTGTCAAAGTTTCTCAAAAGAACATCTTCTTTTGCTTTTGCGCCTGTTGTTTCTGCAATTCTGTCGGCATTATTTAGACGATTGAACCTTGTTTTCATAGAGGTGTGAAAAGCTATCACGAAAACATTGTCGTCTCCATAATGTTTCTTAAGTATTTCAATTTCAGAAACCGCTCTTAACCCAGATAAAAATACACCAAGTATGTCATCAGCAAGTGTATCAACTTTCTTAATTAATCTTTCAGTAAAATAACTATCAGAAATTTTCTTGCATTCATCTGTTACTTTCTTAATATTTTCAGGTGTAAATTCTAATCCTCTTCCTGTAACTTCTTCCAAAACTTCTGCTCCTGTTTCGTACAAGGGCATTTTGTATTTAGGTCCTAGTTTTTTTGCATATGTAGTCTTTCCACTTAAGGGGAGGCCTGATAGCACTATAATCTTCATTTTTATCACTCATAATTATTGGCCAGAGAGCACACTCTCTTCACCGCTAGCCATAACATCGCTCTGAGAGGTCTATGATAAGCTCTGGCCAAGAGAATATTTGCATAATGGTTTAAAAAGATTAGTTAAAAATAGAAAATTAGAGGAGACGCTTTTCTCCTTCAAGTTTACGAATTTGAGTTACATCTTGAGTAACTTCAAGAACTCCTTGATATTCCCCTTTGGAATCCCTCATTGGGAAATAGCGAATGAAAATCATTCTTCCTTCTATTTTTAACCAGAATTCTGCTTTGTCTAAAGTGTTATTTCTAAAACTTTCAATAATCTCAAGAACTCTATCAACGCTTTTATCAGGATGACAATTTTCTACAAGGCGTCCAATTATACTTGGAGCGCGAGGGAATATTCTATCGCCTTCACTATAAAATTTAACTGTGTTATCTTTACTAACATATGTTATATCAACAGGTAAAGTCTCAAACAGCATTATTAAATCTTCAAATGTTAAAGTACCTGTTCCAAAATCAAGAACATCATCAGAAGGTGTAGAAGAGGGTTGAACAATGTTTTCTTCTTTTTGCTCAACGGGTGGAAGCTCTGGAGTGAAACAACAGTAGCCAATATCATCAAATTGTTTCCTCATTTCAATCCATTCATCCTTAGTACATACTTGGATTGCTGTTGGAAATAGAACTTTGTTTTCCTTTGAAAAGTGATTAGCCAACAGCTCTGCTAAACCATGTGCATAAGTATGAAATGTTTTGACAAATTCTACATATTCTAGTTTTTCTCTTTTCTCTAACAAAGAATATAGATTCTTTTCAATATCTCGGATTCTATCATGATCTATCCACATTATTTTGGGAGGTTGTGTAACACCATGTTTTTCTAGATATGAGAATAATATATTTTCTTCCCTTACATAGTGACTGGTTGAAGCTTTAAGGTGATCAATTATTGAAGTGATTTTCTCGAGTTCTTTTGAAATTTCGGCATAGTTTGATTTTCCCTTAATGTCCTTATACAAATCTCGTAACTCATTTGCATATTTTAAAAGAATGACATGTTCTTGCATTAAGATATTAACGGGGTGACCTTCTGGAGCTAAATTCACATCTTCGGTAAGTGTTTCTGCTAAGACTGCCAAATGAACATCGCACATATGATGAATGTCTTCTGCGGGCATACCTTCCTTGATTAAAAGATCTTCAGCATTTGCAAACTGAAGAGGTGTCATTGTTTTAATGAATGTCTTGAATTCTTTCCTAACTGCTTCTGGATTTACACCATCTTTCAATTTGTTTATTAAATTCTTAATTATCGCCTTATTTTCTTCTGTAGATTTTCCTACTTTCTCATTCAAATTCATCACCATTTAATTGCATTTCCAGGATTAAAATCAAGGGCGCAGGTCTTCTACACCCATTAAATGCCTCCATCTATCTTTTATACATAAGTGTTTAGTTTTTCCAAGTTAAACATTGTTGATTATGTATTAAAAACTCTCCATAAAAAAAATGGTTGAATGGAAGATTTTAAATGTCAGTAAACTCTTGAAAAAAACGACATCTTAAGGTGAGGGCTCTCTCATGAGTGAAAACGAAAAAACTAATGATAAGTCTACTGATGATTTAATTGAAGTCGATGTAGAGGATTTTGAAGGTATTCCAGAAGTTGAAAAAATAGAACCTGAAAAGGTTGTTCCTGAAAAATTAGAAATGGGCAAAATGAGAGAAGAATTTCTTAAATTAATTGCGAAGAACAAGGATAACAAAGCTGTAGAAAAATATATGAATCTTTTCAAAGAGCTGAAACAATCAAACGAAGAAAAGAATGATTACCTAAAGACTGCGCAGATGGTTCAAGCTAATTTTGAGAATTACAAGAAAAGAGCTCATAAAGATCAAGAATGGTCAAGTTTTCAAAGCAAAATGAAGATAATTGAAAGGTTTTTATCATTCTACGATGATTTAGATAGGTCTGTTACGGCATTCAATGATAATCCTGATGTAGAAAGTCTGAATGAGGCCCTAATTCTAGTATTTAATAATTTAAAAGCAACATTTGAATCACTAAATGTTAAAACCATCTATCCTGAAAAGGAAATTTTCAACCCACAATATCACGAAGCAATTCATGTAGTTGAGAATGAAGAAGCTGAGGTCAATACAATAGTTGATGTAATTTCAATAGGGTTTATTCTAGAAGATGTTGTTATTAAGCCAGCTAAAGTTGTAATTACAAGAAAATCCAATAAAAATTCTGAGAGCAAATAGAAATATCCTAACTATACTTTCATCTTGCTTGGCAAAATTTTAATTAGATGTAAGATTTACTTTGTCTATAATAGAAACCAATCTAATATTATCTCTATTACATCTATCATTTAATAACAAAGGTATAATCATGAATAAAGTTGGTATTGTTTCATTTGGTTCATATGTTCCACGCTATAGAATAAAAGTAGAGGAGATTGCAAAGGTATGGGATGAAGATCCTATTGAATTGAAAACTCAGTTACAGATCAATAGCAAATCTGTTCCAGGGCCAGACGAAGATGTCGCTACAATGGCTGTTGAATCTGCTCGAAATGCAATTAGCAGATGGAAAGGTAAAGAGAAAGATATAGGGGCAATTTATGTGGGAAGTGAGTCTCATCCCTATGCAGTTAAACCTACAGCAACCATTGTTGCAGCAGCTTTAGATGTAGAAAAAAATCTGACAGCAGCTGATTTAGAGTTTGCATGCAAAGCTGGAACTGCAGGAATGCAGATGTGTTTTGGATTAGTGAAATCACAAATGATTTCGTTAGGATTAGCCATAGGAGCTGATAGTAGTCAAGGAAGACCAAGGGATCCATTAGAATATACAGCTGGAGCAGGAAGTGCAGCTTTTCTAATTGGTTCTGATAATATCATAGCAGAATTGGAAGGCACCCAGTCAGTTACTACAGATATGCCTGACTTTTGGAGAAGAGAAGGAGCAGTGTATCCTTCACATGGCGTTAAATTTACTGGTCAACCTGCTTATTTCAAACACACTATTGATGCTTCAAAAAGCTTAATGGAAGAATTAGGTGCACAACCCTCTGATTATCAGCATGTTATTTTCCATCAACCTAATGCTAAATTTCCTCAAGCAGTTGCTAAAATGTTGGGATTTTCGAAAGAACAAATTGAATTAGGATTAATTTGCAAACATATGGGGAATGCCTATTCTGCTTCTTCCATCTTAGGATTTGCAAATGTCCTTAACCATGCTAATCCTGGTGATAGAATATTATTAACTTCCTATGGAAGTGGAGCAGGAAGCGATTCATTCTCATTTACAGTTACAGAAGAAATTAACAATATTCGTCCATACAAATATGACGCACAATATTATCTAAACCGAAGCGAGTATATAGAATATGGAAAATATGCAAGATTCAAGGGGATTCTGAGGTGATTAAATGGTAAAGCGTAACGCGTTTATAATTGGAACTGGAATAACAGGTTTTGGAGAAAATTATGAAATCAGTGCAGGTAAACTTGCTTCTCAAGCACTAACACGTGCAATTGAAAATTCCAAAATCACGAAAGAATCAATTCAAAGTACATTCATTGGATCATTGGTTTCTGGGTCAAATTCACAAGCATCAATAGGCGCTAATTGCTTAAGAGAGAGTAATCTAAAAACACCCTATGTTCGAATTGAAGCTGGAAACGCTAGTGGAGCAGCAGCTTTTCACCAAGCGTATCTTGGGTTATTGAGTGGTATCTATGACTGTTTGGCAGTTGTAGGTATTGAGAAATTGAGTGATTTTGTTAATGTAGGAATAGTTGAAAGAATCCTAAGTTCAACCATTGATTATCAATGGGAATTTGAGATGGGTGCAACCTTAACAAGTCTCTATGCAATATTAACAAAAGCTCATATGAGAGAATTCAAAACCACTTTGGAACAACTCGCAAAAGTTCCTGTAAAAAACCATAAGAATGGTGTTAACAATCCCATTGCACAATTCAGAAAAGAAATTTCTATTGATAGATTTCTCAAGGCAAAAAGAATAGCTGATCCAATAGGTAAATTTGATCCAGCCACTTACTGTGATGGAAGCGCTGCAGTTATTTTAGCATCAGAAGAATTCATACTTCAAAATAAAGATATAAACAGCAAAGTTCCAATTTTAGGATCTAGTTATGCCTCAGATAATTTAGCGCTACATCATCGTGATTCTTTAACTGAACTATATGCCACAAAAACAGCTGCAGCGACAGCATATAAAATGGCAAATATTAAACCAGAAAACATCAATGTTGCTGAAGTCCATGACTCCTATCCTATAGGTGAAATCCTAGCTATTGAAGATCTTGGTTTCTTTGAGAAGGGTGAGGGAGGAAGAGCTGTTGAAGAAGGTTTAACTGATCAAAATGGTCAAGTTAGCATAAATACAAGCGGTGGACTAAAAGCTAGAGGAGACCCATTTGGTGCAACAGGTATCGCTCAGATTATTGAGATTACAGAACAGTTGCGAGGAGAAGCAGGAAAACGGCAAATTGATTCTATTAACTACGGATTAACACAAAATGTAATGGGCACAGGAGCTTTAACTTATGTGAATATTCTAGGAGAAGAAGAGGTGAAAAAATAATGGAACCACCTAAAATTTGGAGAGAAAAACGAGGTAAATATTTGGCAATGGGAGTTGAATGTCTAGACTGTATGACCAAACAGTTTCCTTTCACAGAGAACTGTGTAAAATGTGGGAGCGAAAATGTTAACGAATACAAGCTTGCCACAACAGGAAAAGTACTGTATTTCTCCACTGTAACTCAAACCACAGAGGAAATGATGGGTAGCACCCCTTATTTAATCGCTATTATAGAACTGGATGATGGCATTAAAATCACAAGTCAAATCGTTGACTGTAATCTTCTAGAAGCAAAAGAAGGAATGAATGTAAGGATGGTTTTCCGTGTATTAGCCAGAAATGGTTCAGAAGGTTTAATCCGTTATGGATATAAATTTGCACCCATTTAGATTTTAAGTGGGAATATGCTGGAATGATTGAACTTCTAAACCTATTTCTATTATTTTCTTTTTTGCATGATCGACTTCATGAGCATACTGTTGCTCTCCCCCAGTAAAGATCCCATGAACCCCACCTTGATATACATCCTTAACGACGAGAAAACCCATTCCACACCCTAGTTTTCTGTTGTCACAGTAGGATGCATAGAATTTTTCTTTACTCAAATCAACATCCAAATTGAGTTTAGCTATAACTTTATCGGGAAGTTGATGACTAATTATTGAATTTGAACAAAAAGGGCATTTTGTTGAAAAGAATTTCTTCATGCGCTTTTTAGCTTCTCCAAAAACACCTGAGAACCAGTAACCTGATGATACACGTAGAAGAGCATCTATTTCCATGCTAGGAATCGTACTTAATTGATGAAGAGAAGCTATCTCCGCAGGTTTAGCTACCTCAAGAAGTTGTTTGAAACCTTTGACCGTAGTTTTAATTACTACAGGATTATCAAAGTTTTTCTCTACGAATTCATTATCTTTAGGTAAATAAGGTTGAAGAAAACTCTCTTTAGGTTTTTCTGTACTAATATTGAAGAACATCGCATTTGCAGTTGATGGGAACTTCTTAGTTTTAGTTCCAAAATAGTAAACTGCAAAATCCATTAATTTTGGGTGTAGTGTTTCATCAGACTCATCGACCATGAAAATCATCATTTGATCGTTGTTTGTCAAAGTTAAAACCAATGGCGGAAGAGTGGGTTTAGAGAGATATACAGATTTTATTACACCAATTCTTCTTGATGCAAAAATCTCCTCAAGATTCATAACAGCTGTTTTAATATTTTCAGGACCCTCATATTCTATGGGTTTAGAAACTTCATATCCTTGAGTTTTGAGTGATTCTTCAAAATCCAAATTCCAAAATTCCTTTATCCAATCCCAAGGTAAGTAAACCACATTTTTCTTTTTGTACCATTCTTTCGATTCTCTAGCATCTCCATCAAAGTAATAATATAATGGGTGGGCCCGAGATGATTTTTCCATTATAATAATAGGTACAGCGGTCTTACCTTCAAATTTCTCGCAATAAATTGGATCTATACCAGAGTTAAGAGAGAGCACGCAACTCAAAAGCTTAAGAGCAGGTTCTTGAAGTTTTAATTCTATTTGATCTTCTGATCCTCTGAAAGGATCACTTATATCTCCACTACGTGCTCTGATACATAACAGGAGATCGTCTTTGTAGGCGCAAATTATGATTCTTTTGTAACTTTGATAGAAATCCACACCTCGTGTATAGATATTGCAAAGTTCAACTGTGAACCCTTGGTCTTGCAAATAAACCTCTACTAGTTTCATAAAATTGGTCTTAAACAAACTCATTATCCAACATCCACATTAATTAATGATAAATTTTCTTATCGTAAAGATATACTTTGCAGTATAAGTTACATTCAATATATAATTCTGAAATTCGCTTAAATAATCGAAGAATTTTCAAATTAGCTATCATCACTCCAGTGATAGTAAGCGTATAAGATTTTGAACAATTTCTATAGTATTTGATACTTCTTCCTTTACATCTATGTCAATAAACGTGCACACTGTATCTGGGTGAATTATTGCAATGAACCCCTCATCTGATTTTCTAACTGCAAATGGATATAATTGACATGCTAGAGGTTTGAAAGAATGAATTTTACAAAATAGATTTTCATCTAAAAATGCACATTCTTTCACAAAGGGTTTTTTCTTGAGTATGTATGCCTTGATCACACCTCCCTTAACGTTAGTACTAGGAATTAGTACAGGACTTAAGGATTCTAAAGATTGGTCTACCTCGATTCCATTATCCAACAACCGTTGGACATCTTTCTCAGTGACTGGAATGTTATTTAAGCGACAGCAATCTGCACATCCTGTGCATTTGAAATGAATATGCTTAAGAATAGTTATATCTCCAGCCTCACTTACTTTTGCAATTGGCATACCACTATAATCCATTTTGATTCAAGCAAAGAAAATAAATCGATAATAAAAAGATTGTCAATTAATATTTTTGGTGAAGAATATGGTTATTCTCTGTCAATTTAGGTTTAACAGGACTTCAAAGCAATTTTGATTGTTTTTGTCATTACCTATGGTTAATATAGTTTCTCTCTCTTAGTATTCAATAGGTTAATTTTTTACACGAAACCAAATGAGGTTTCAAATTTTTTAAGTGATCGAAATGAATGAAATGGATGATATGATTAAAATGCTCGCAGAATCTCCTGATGAGCAAAGGAAAAGCATGTTGACTCAAAGACTTAAAATGATAGCAGGTCAACCTGATGAACAAAGAGTGAAATCTATTGCAGGGTTAGTATCTTCAATCTCGAAATTGAAAGATAAAAAGATGAAGGGTTTTATCAAAGCTCGAACTAATTTGCTTAGTACCTTTCCCGAAGAAGAAGGAAAGGCAATAATGGAAGCTAGAATTAAAGCTTCTAAACTATTAGATGAGAAAGTCAACAAAACAGATTTGATGGCTACAATTGAAGCAACAAAAGAATGGCCTGAAGATAAACAGAAAACGTTCATGGAACATCTTAAGCAAATCTTTGTAAAATTAGGTATGCCTATGCCTGAGTTCAAATAGGAAACAGTTTTTGTTTCTTATTTTTTTATATTTTTAAATTTGGTAAATCTTCGAGAAATTTAGGGAAGTATAAATGATGATGATAGATAAATTAGTAAAACGGTATAAAGAAGCCTTGTTTTTTGGTTCTTTTCTAGTGTTAACATCTCTAGGATTAGGAATATACCGTACAATAAATGAAGCAACAATACAGTCAACTGTAACAGAGATAGTTTTATCGAGATTTCTGGAAATAGTACCTCTATTAGGACTTGGTTTCCTTAAATTGGGAATAGGTTTTGCAATTGCTACTATTGTTAAAAGATTGAAAGATACAGGAAAACAAGCATCTGAAAGTTTTGAAAAAGCTGGTATTGAAGGAGAAGAAGTGAAACAGCCCTTTTATGCTAGGTATTTTGTAAACTTTCTTGTAATCGGTATTTTGATTGAGTTGTTAGCAACTTTGTTAATGATTGCATGGATTATTGTTGGTATTTATGATTATGAAGTAGCGAGTGAAATTCTTCACATTTTAACAGTTCCTCTTGAAGGAGTAGGGGTTGCGCTGCTAATTGGTGGTATTGCCTTTGGTTTAGCAACTATTGTGTTAAATCTTGGTACTCAAGTAACTCTCCTACCTAAACGTTTGAGCAAACTTGTTAAGAAGAACAAAGAAGTAGAAGATCTTAAATTGCAAGAAATGTTACCTAGATGGAACATTGGATTGACAGTTCTTGGAATGATTTTTTCTGCTTCAGGATTTTTCCCATTTGCCATTATAAGAGCTAGTTATTATGGTTCTATTGGAAGTACTGAACCTGTTCCTTTTGCATTAATATGGGATACAGTAATCTTTGTGGGTATAGCAATAATGCTATTCTCGATAAGCTTCTGGTTATTGAAGATTATCTCATGGTTAAGAGCACAAAGAAGCGAATTGGGAAAAACAGTTAGTGAACTATCAGGAGAGAAAGTAGTGCCTATAGAAAATGAATTGAAAATTTCTAAGATAGTGCCTCGCTTAGCTTACTCAGGTCTTATTTGGATGCTGATTTTCTTCTTCGTGTTAGCTTTGATAAATTCACAGATTCCTTCAGTGATGGGTCAGTTAATAAAACCTGGAAGAGCGATAAGCTTAGCAATATTATTCACAGGTATTGGTTTAGCATTGCTGATAATTGTTATCAATCTTAAGCTTACTGCTTTTATGTTACCTGAATCTTTTTCGAAAATTGTGACTGTTATCAAAGGAGAGAAAATTGATCACAATGTAAATGCTATAACAATGAGTAAGTCGCTAAAATTAGCACCAATGAAATTATTTTGGGGAATGATTGTTGGAGCTCTAATTACTCTATCAGGAACCTTACCATTTGCAATTTTAAGAATGATTAATACTACACAAGGCAATATTCAGATAGCAGATACTTTTGAGCACATTATAGGACCATGGGTTTCTACAGGTGTTGGGTTGATTTTCTTGATGATAGGGTTATTTTTCAGTACTATTGTTGGATTCGTTAATGCAAGAAAAGCGATAATTACAGAGGGTGTAGAATCTTGTGTATATTATTCTGTAGCAGAGAAAAAATAATCTCCTACGTTTTTACTTTTTTATTTTCAAAAAATTTATATTACGAAGTTATTCTGTTATGACATGGATAAAAAAGATGGGGAATTTAATTTTGCTTCTTTCTGGAAAACAAATCTTCCCACTAGAAATATATTCTTGATAATCTTATTTGTCTTTATCATTTTATTTGTTCTAAATATAATCTTCATTCCAATTAATAATTTAACAGACCTATTCACAATTAATCCTTGGCTTCTATCTATCATTGGACAAGATAACGGGAGAGTTTACGATGGACACGTTTACTTAATTGTTACTTCGATTTTTGTCCATACAAGTGTATTGCATTTTCTCTCAAATAGTCTCTTTCTTTTCATATATGGTTTAAGAGCTGAGGAACGATTTTTTTCGTGGCAATACTATTTAATTTTCTTAGTTTCAGGGATTTTGGGAGGAATTTTAACCTTAACTCTTGGTGAAAATGTGATAAGTGCAGGGGCTAGTGGAGGTATATTTGGTTTGTTAGGAGCAAATTTAGTATTAGCGTATCAAGAAGAAAAGAAAAAAGCACTTTGGGTGTATTTAGGTATAGGGGGGATATTCTTGATATTTTCAGTAGGAATTAACGTAAATATGATAGCTCACGCAATTGGTCTCATAACGGGGATAGTATTCCCATTTATTCTTAAGAAAAGAAAACCAACAGTTCCAGTAAGTGAAATAGAACATGAAGATAGTTTTGAATAAACTAATTCAACTACTGAAAAAGTCAGTTAATTTCGAGTCAGCAAATTCTTTTTTGATTTTCTTTGCTGTATCCCACGATTCTCTTACAAATGGTGGAAATTTTCTATGTTGTGAATAATATTTTCTCAGAAAACTCTTTGTTTTTGGGTCAGCAGGATATCCAGAACCTATGTCTTCACCCAATTTTAATTCCAAAGATTCAATATCACGATCTCTCTCTACTTTTGCGATTATTGAAGCTGCGGAGACAACTGGGAAAAGTGTATCTGCTTTATGTTTTGAAACAATTTTTGCTTTGGGAAATGCTTCTTCAAAAACGAGACCGAATCTTTTTTCATTTACATCTGCGGCATCAATATAAATCGCCTCTATATCATGTTTCACCTCTTTGGCAAGTTTAAGCATAATTTGTTGCTCAATTACATTCAAAGAGAAGCTTTTTCGCAATTCATCTATTTCTGCAGGAGAAAGGTGTTTAACTTTAATGTCTGCAGCAATTTTCTTTAACTGAGGATACAGGAATTCTCTTTTCTTTTTAGATAATAATTTGGAATCCTTAGCACCAATTTTCTTTAGATGTTGATGTTTTTCAATCTCTACTACGTAGGCACAAATCACAAGTGGACCTATAACAGGCCCTCTCCCAGCTTCATCTATTCCTACAATGTATCTCTTTGAATTTTTTGAAATCTAGCTCACCTTCTTGTGCTAATATTGTTCTATTACTTTTACTATTTCATCATACGATGCATCTGTTTTTAGGCCTTGAGGGTCAAATATAGTTCTAGAAACCGCAAAACCCTTCGCTCTTAATGAATCTATTATTTGGTTTATTGATACCCCTTCTTTCTTACAATAACGTAGAATGAAAGGAATATAGTAGAAGAAAGGAGGAAAATCAATTTCATCCAAGACAAAGTCTAGAAATTTTTCAATCTTCTTCTCAAGCTGTAATGAAAAAAGCCCAATATCATTTTTCATTTGTTCAATATGTTCAATCTCGTATAGATTCCCTAGCCACAACGGTCCTGCTTTTTCTAGCTTTTCCGAACAATAAGAACACAATGTATTATCTAACTCTTTAGATAATTCCACTGTTGCTAAGTAGGAACACTTCTTACAGAAATAGACAAAACCTAGCTTTTTGTGTTGTTGATTAGCAACGTCCTTACTATCTTTTACCTTAACCTTAACTCTTAGAAAATGCTCATGGTGATAACATAGAATTGGTTCTACCGCTAGACCTAATCTTCCAGCACTAGTTATAATATTGCAAATCAAAATTCGTAAAGCAACTTCATGACACAGGAAAAGTCGAGTAGAAAATGCATTGTAGATCCTATAGCATGAATCTGGGAATTTACCACATAGTACTTGTAAATCTGTTGCTGTTGCAAAAAGATAGCCTTCATTTATTCGTAAAGCTCGTAATGATTCTTCTATATATTCAATTGGTGACCCAAAAGGATCTAAATCAATAATATGAGTCGTATCTTTCTTTTTTGGCAATGAATCAAGAATGTTTATTGCATTCGAGTGCTTAATTTCCATTTTTTCATTTAAATTCAAGTTAGTTGAATTCCGTGTAATAATATTGACTGCTATGGGATTAATATCTCCAACTACAACTTTTTCAACAGAATTCTGAGGTAATTCATTCATGATTCGGTAACTTCGAACCCCTGTTCCAGCAAATGGATCTAGAAAACAAATTTTTTTCTGTTCTTTTTTGATGATTGAAGATAGAGATAGTATTGTAAGATCTCTATTTATGGCCATTTTGGGATTATAGAAAACGGAAGCGTCATAGATGATATCTGCATCTTTGTATATTGAGAAAGTAGTACTACCCTCTGTTACTTCTTCCCACTTATCTTCAGAGATTTCCAACCTGTCTACTCCTTTTTCTCAGTTTCTATTGAGGAATCTTGTTTAGCACTATATTTTAATCCTACTACATAGATTTCTGCACTTTTCTTTCTTGATGCAGCTGGTTTATACAACTTTGTTGTCTCAAAATGTTCTTTCATTTCCTTTATGAAATCTTGTAATTCAATTCCTTGAAACAGTTTACAAATGAAAAAGCCGTTGGATTCGAGTAGAGACTGAGTTAAAAACAATGCTCTTTTCGCTAATGATATTTGAATTGAATGATCCCTGCTGAAATCACCAGATATGTTTGGTGAACAATCTGATATTAATCCATCAATCTTTCCATAAGTTTCCAGGATAATAGAGGGAAGATTCCTATTTAGAATATCCATATTCAAAATTTCAACTTGTTTTTCTTTGAATGGTGAAATATAGGATTTATCAATTGCGATCACCTTACCATTCCCTCCAACAAGATGAGAGGCAACCTGCGACCACCCACCAGGTGATGCGCCTAGATCTATTATTGTTTGACCCTTACGAAAAACTCTGAACTTATTGTTAATTTGTAGTAATTTAAAAGAAGCTCTTGACCTATATCCCTTGGATCTTGCTTGTTGGTAATAGAAATCTTCTTTCACAATATCACTATACTCAATTTTAAAAACAATAAAAAATGATATTGATAAGATTTACTTATCAAGAAAAAAATTATTTCATTGGAATTCGTATTTTATCATCTTCATCTAAGATGTCAAATTCCACGAATCTAAATGGTTGAATTTTTTCTGTCCCATCTTCTTCCATTAACCATTCGTTAAATGATCTACAGGAAACTGGATTAACTGGATTATTTACACCACATTCATCAATTCTATCACAAGTAAAACATGGGCATGCTACTGTTAACCAACCTGTTTCTTCCTTCTTTGGAGTCGTTAACACATAGTCTTTAACGTTTCCAATTTTTATTGGAATTTTCAGTATCCTATTTGAATATAGTAATTCGTCAATCTTTAGTTTGATTGATTCATGCTGACCTAATAAATCAAGTACTTCTCTAAATAGTAACTGTTTGTTAGATGTACGACCTATTAGCTCTACAATTTCGTCCCCCAATGCACTGCTATAGTTCCTTTCAATTTTTATCCTCTGAGTCGGGATCATCTTCATCACACCATATTACAAATATAGAATCTGTACCTTAGTTTTTTAAACACAATAGCCCAAATTCAAACTGTAAATCTTCAAATAACACATTCCATTTTGCCATATTTAAGTGTTGATACCGTTCGAAAAAAATTTTAATCGAACACTTACAATATTTGCAGGAAATTGTTGAAAATTTAACCGACATAAACCACAGAATTTGTGTTTTAAAAAAACTATTTTTGTGATTTATTGTAAGGCCTTGACGAGCTTTGTCTTCTTTTCCGCCTTACATCTGATCTTCTTTTGTCTATAACATATAGCAATGTGTCAGCTGTAATTTTTTCGTCCCACTCTTTCTTTACTTTCACACTAACATATGGTTCCTTTACAGGCCCAAAGATATCATTGACAATACCTATATGTTCCATGTTTTCATTAACAACATCTGATCCTATTTTGGGTAACTTTGGTGGATCTTTCAGGACAGCATGACCTAAATCACTTCTATGCAAAACTTTTCCCATTTTCTTTATTCTTGATTGATCCAAAATCTACAACTCCAAGATTCAATATTTTGAAAATAATTATTTTCTCTGTTGTTTTGGTTTACCCTTCGTCTTTTTCTGTGTAGGTTTTTCAACCTTCTTCAATTTTCTGGCAATATTGGCAACTCTTCTGATTAATTCAGTTTTATTAGTGATGCCTTCAGGATCAATTACAACCCTTCCTTCACTCTCCCACCAGTTTTTAGAATATTGCTTGTCTTTCTCAATTTTGTAATTTAATTCAAGATGCTTACAAGCATAAGCAATTTTGGATAAATTACACCCTTCAACTGCCTTACTTCTAGGTACTCTCCTACCATCTTTCTTTGATAATTTCTTTTCAAAATACTCTGGATAAAGAACAAATGAGCGAGTTTTCCGCAACATGATATAGCCTTTGTAAATCAGTTATTAAAAATATTTGGAAGAGATTAATCTTCTAGATCCTTTTTCTCTATTAGAACACCGCTAATGATTCCATGTTGACCAGGTCTGCTTGTGACGCGTACTTTTCCAAGTTCAGTGTCTAACACACAACCTTTTGTGATAATACGTCTTCTTGCGTATTCTCGATTAGCTCTGTTTTCTAAAACGTTGAGAATTTTTGATTTTTGTGAAATACCAGATGTCTGATCTAAGACATTTACAAACTCATCAGATAAAACGCGGTATTTGTTGTTTCCACCTCTTGTTCTGATATGTTTGAGTTTTCTTGTACCAATATGGGTTTCTGCTGGATAGCGTCCCAGATCTCTTTTTTTCTTTGATGCTGCTTGTCTAATTAAACCACCAGATAGTTTCTTTCGGGACCTTTTTAACCATTGAGAGGGCATTGTTATTTCACCTTGGGAGCCATCGATATTTTTGAAATATAAGAGTTTCCATTAGAAAGACAATTAAAAAATGCGTTATCTGAATTGTGATTCATCTAAAAAAAATAAACATTTATACTATAATACTAGAGAAAAATCTAAAAGCAATAAGATTAATTTTAGTGTATGGAAAAAAAACCATTGTTCCTTGCTATTTTTATTTTGTTTCTGTTCCCATTTAGTACATTAAACTCTGTTCTGGCACAAAATACAAGCAGTACGCAAGATATGCCTAGTTATTTTGAAGATTTGTCAGACTTACTGAAATCGAACTTAGATAAAGGTACAGTAACAAATATGCTAAAAGAAAGATGGAAGGAACCTATGAGTTCTAAATCTGTTAAAACAAAATTAATGGAATTCAACAATAGAGCATTCATTTCATTTTTTAGTTTTGAAGAAAGGGATAGTTTTCAAGAATATGCAACGAGAAATGGTTTATTTATTGAAGATATCAACAAAGTTATTCCAGCTATAACAGTTATATACAATTCAAATCAAATTTCAGAGCTTGACTTCGATGATTTCATGATAAAATACATTTATCCCATCGGAACAAATTCTTATTCAGTTCCCCAAAATATTGATATTGATCTATCGGGTCAAATAGATCTTTCAGAAATCAGACAAGCACTTGAAATAGATAAAATTCATGAAGAGGGTTATTTTGGGTATGGAATTACTGTTGCGGTTTTAGACAGTGGAGTGAACACTTCTATTGCACATTCTCTCCAATCACTTCTTCATTATGATGAAGAGAAGATCACTACAGCTTGGGTATCATCGAATATGTCTGAAGATATTAATGATTTGAGCGGTCATGGAACTCACATCGTTTCTGTACTCGCAGGCAATGGCAGGTACACTTCGGGACAAAGTGTTGTTCAAACCAATAATTATGGAATTGCTCCTGATGCAAGTATTGTGAATATCAAAGTGTTAGATAAGAATGGATTTGGTGAGGATGCTTGGTTAATTGATGGTTTTTCATACGCCATAGATCAAGAAGTCGACATTATTTCAGCAAGTTTAACTTCTGTAACTTTTGCAACAATAGGAGATCCAATTGAAGAATTAATGTATGAAGCCGGGAGAAGAGGGATACCCGTAGTTGCCTCTGCAGGTAATTATGGACCATCAGGAAATTCAGCAGGAGCACCGGCTTTGTGGGATTATGTAATATCAGTTGGCGCTACAAGTGATTTGAACAATCTAGCATTGTATACTTCTAGAGGTTTAAACATGAATTTCTCTGCAGGAGTAGATATAATTGCTCCCGGTAATTCGATAGGTGGAAGTGACGCTTCTAATGGTGGATTAAGATATGTTTCTGGTACATCAGTTTCAGCCCCAATCGTTGCAGGGGTTATTGCACTATTAATGGAAGCATTTCCTGATTCAAGTTCGCACGTATATGAAACTGCGCTCTTCGAAACTGCTAATGACATCTATGCACCAATTATAGCTCAAGGCAATGGTATCATTAATCCATATGAAGCTTATCAATATATAATAGATAATGAAGAATCAGATGTTTTCACAATTAATCCAAGAAGAGTATCTCCTGAAAATGTCTATTTTTATGAATGTGTACAAGGAACAACAACAGAATTCAGGATTAAACTTATCTCATCAAATGATCAGACTATATACACTGATGTTCTCAAGTATCCAGACATCATACAAATAGCAAATCATTTTGATGTCACAACTGGGTGGAATCATATTTCATTCAACATTAGTTTACCATTGACACAAAGAATTACTAATATCATCTCATCAATTGAATTTTCAAATGATGAAGAGGTAACTAGTAAATTGAATATTCAAATTCAAACTAGATACCCTGGTGGTAATGTTTTATTTGATATATCTCACGAGAATTCAACAGAAAACAAATGGTTTGATGCATCTACTCCTTTTGGAGCTCATAGTTTGACTTCGAGAATTCTAAAGGACAGAGGATTTCAAATTTCATATCAAAATGAAGGTTCTCTTAATCTAAATTCTACAGATATATTAGTTATTTCTGACCCTGAACTAAATTATACTATCGATGAACTGAACACAATATATGACTTCATTTCATCAGGTGGATCTTTACTATTTCTCATTAATAGTCACAGATTTGTTGAGGTTGATGATGTAGAAGATGATCCAATATTATCAAGCAACTATTATGCTTGTAATCAGGTTTTAGAATTATTTAACGCCAGTGTAGGAAATACCGTACCAATTGATTATGTTCCTTATTATGGTTATATACAAAGTGACATTGATTTCATCACAACTGATTCATTTCTATTCTGGGGATGGCCCCTAAGATTTACTTCAGATGAAAATCCTGAGAATACCGTAATTGCCACCTTTAATGCAGAGATTGATGGGACAGAAATATCATTCAATGCAGCATTATCAACAAGCATTGGTCAAGGAAAAGTAATAATGTTTGGATCAGGATTTCCATTTACAGATTTAGGATTAATTGTAGATAATATTGAACTCAATCCTCTTCGCGTAGGTTTGGATAAAAGTTATAGATACGTGTTGGCACAAGATTCTAACAATCTTCGACTTGTTAATGATACATTTAGCTGGTTAATAAATACACATCGACCTTCAATAAATGTACAGTCAGACACAAGTGAGGTTCTAATACGAGAACCGTTTAGGATGAGTATTGATATCAAGGATAAAGATGAGTCATTAGTCTTGTTACCTGATGATAGAGTATCTGCAACCATATTAAATCCAGACAGCTCATTTAGTCATATTGTTTTACTATTCAATGGAGAGAATCTCAAGTACGAAACAACTGTAACTCTGGAACAATATGGTATCCATACGATTTATGTCCCATTAAAACTGGTAAACCATACTATAACGGATGGTAGAAATGAGATTTTTTGTAATGTTTTATTGTGGGAACAGCTTCCATTAATTCAACAGATAACCACAGGAGTAATTTTATTCATCTTTGTTACAATTGTTCTTATCCCAGTTATAAGGATTAGATTTTCCAAGGTGCACCCGAAGCAATAAATTAAAAATTTCCCATTTCTTTTTGCAAATTATGCAGTCTAACAGCTGTGCATCACTATACACAGAGAATCCTTAAATATGTGTGCGCCTTAGTTACACATAGAGTGCGAAAAACACACACACACGGAAAAAGTGAATAAAATGCAAAGAGAAAGACTACCTAAAGGATCACTCGAAGTGATTGAATTGTTGAAAGACAAAGGAGCACTAACTCAAAAAGAGATTATAGAAAGCTTGAATGAGAAGAAACCTCGAGCTATTCGTTATACTGTTAGACAACTACTAGACAGAACAGTTTTGGTTAATAGAGCAAATTTTGAAGATATGAGATCAGCTTTAATTGGTATAAATCCGGAAATGGACACATCTTTAGAAAATCTAATAACTAAAACAAAAACAACCTCACCCATTGCTGTTTAAGATAACTCATAAATTTACATTGTCATCAAAATCTTTTTTATCTCCTTTTTTTCCTTGTTTTCAGAAGAAAGATGACTATCAAAGTTTACGTTAATGTTGCTGGTTTCTTCGTTTATGATTCAAATGATATGCTAAAGACATTTATTGCATATCCAAAGAAGGCAGAAGAAGTAGCTGCCAGAATACATAATTTATCAGTTTACACCATTTCAGAAGAGCTAGAAATGATATTAAAGGGAATTGATGAAGAAATTATAGAAACCAATAGCCCAGATGTTGTTAATTATGTTCGTAGTAAAGGTAAAAAGTCAGAAATGAGTGTTAATTCAGAGTTTTACCAAAAATTTCTTGCAAATCTTTTTCATATTTTGATACAAAAAAACTATGTTTCAGACGAGAAAGATTATCAGAGATTAGTGAGAGAGGTTGGTATTAACCTTTCTAAAAAGCGTGTTGCGCACAGTTCTCAGAGAGTGGACAAAAACGTTGTTCACGCTATTCTCTCAATGGATGATATTGATAAGACCACCAATCTATTTTCAGCTAGAATTAGTGAATGGTATGGAGTTCATTTTCCAGAAATTATGAGAGAAGTTCAAAATCATCTTACATTGTGCAAGATAATAACCGCTATAGGTACAAAAGACAATTTCACTGAAGAAAATGTAAAATCATTTGGTTTTTCAAATGAGAAAAGCAAACGTATTGTAAACCTTGCAAGTAAATCTATGGGAGCAGATTTTACAGAAAATGATTTACGACCACTCCAAGATTTATCGCTTCGTATGATCGATTTATATGAAGAGCGAGAAAAACTAGAAGCTTGGATAGGAAGAGAGATTTCACGAATTGCACCAAATATGAAAGCAATTGTGGGAGCCCCAATAGCTGCTAGATTAATAGCGCTTGCTGGTGGTCTTCGAGAATTAGCCATGAAACCAGCCTCAACTATCCAATTACTAGGAGCCGAAAAAGCTCTGTTCAGAGCTTTAAAAACTGGTGCCAAGCCACCAAAACATGGCATTATCTTCCAAATACCTGAACTTCATGGTTGTCCATGGTGGCAGAAAGGAAATATTTCTAGAGCGATAGCAGGACGGTTAACAATAGCTGGTAGAGTAGACTTCTTTCAAGGAGAATTCATCGGTGATCAGCTGAAATTAGAAGTTGATAGAAAAATTGCGGAAATTAAAGAGAAATACAAAGAACCCCCAGAAGGAAAGAAACCACCTATTGATAGATCATTTCAACCTCGTCAAAAAGGTCCTCAAATTAAACCGCAATATCAAAGACAAGGGAAAGGTAAGAAACCATACTATCCTAAGAAGAAAGGAGGAAAAAGTTCTTACCAACGTAAAAGGTGATAATTATGCCAGAAGTACACAAACACACACATCCAAATCTGTTCTGGTTAAAAACAAAAGATGGTAGTACACGTTTAGCGACTATCAATGCTGAACCAGGTAAAAAAGTTTACACAGAACGTTTGGTTTCTAAGGATGGTATTGAATATAGAACATTTGATCCACACAAAAGCAAATTAGGATCAGCAATTATGAAGGAATTACAAAACTTTCCATTTATAGAAGGTTCCAAAATCCTATATCTTGGTGCTGCATCAGGAACAACAGTTTCACATATTTCCGATATGATTGGTGCAGATGGATCCATTTTTGCAGTAGAATTTTCAGCACGTTCTCTCAGAGATTTAGTGGTAGTTGCAGAGAGACGACAGAATATCATTCCAATTCTTGCAGATGCAAGGTTTCCTGAAGAATACAGTTTTACTGTCCCCTTAGTGGATGTTGTTTATGAAGATGTTGCTCAACCACGGCAAGCTGAAATCTTAAAAGATAATGTGCAAACCTATCTCAAAAAAGATGGCTACTTTTTCTTTGCAGTTAAAGCAAGGAGTATAGATGTGACCAAAGATCCTAAAGTCATCTATGATGAAGTTATCAAAGATTTGGAATCTGCAGGTTTAACAATTCTTGAGAAAATTGATATCGAACCTTATGAAAAAGACCATATTGTAATCGTTGGTCAAAAGAAGGTTTAAGTTTCGACTTAATTCTTCGAAATCTTTTCTTTTATTTTAAGTCAGAATATTTTTTCACCCATCTTTTAACTAATTCAAAAGCTTTCTTCATATGTTGAAGTTCATCAACAGTAAAAGTGGGTATAGTCTGAGTAAGAGGGTGTTCTTTATCATCTTCAACAATCATTATTGCCCTTCGTTTAGTAAGAGAAGCAATACTATGAGTCATTTCAGCACGATTGATAACATGTTTATTCTTTTCATCATCTACACAAACAAGAACATTAAGACCACTGTGCACTTCCAGACTTTTGTGTTCCCCAAACGCATCAAAAGGAGACAATTTTGTCCAAAATTGACTAATGAAGCCTAAATCTTGTAGAATCTGAGATACATCTTCTTTCATAGAAGAAAGATTTTCTATAGAATAATTTGGTCTCTCTTCAGTCTCTATTTTAAGATCGAAAATCCTTATACCTTCAGCTAATGGGGATTCTAAAACAGTTTCCAGTAAAGCTGCAGTTTCAGGAGGAGGATTTATGGAATGCTCATATTCATAAATAGTTCGTCGGGATACACCAACTTTCTGAGCCAAATCTGCATAACTTAGATTCTTTTCTAATCTAGATTGTCTAAGGAGCCTTCTATTAATCTGAACGAAGTATCGACCACGACTACAATATACAATTGGAGGCATTCCTTGTCCTATAAGATTTGTAAAGGTTTCAAGTCCAACTACAGGTATTCCATATCGTAATAGAACCAAACCATCTTCAAGTTCAGTAAAATATTTTCCTCTTTCACCAATTATTAGGGGAGAAGCATTGAGAAAAGATGCTACACTTTTTAACTCGTAAGAATCATCTCGGCTAAAATTATCTACGTAAGATGAATATTTGATGATGATTAATTGATCTCTTCGTTTTGCAATGATATCAAAACAAGCTTTGCTTCCTGGAGAAAGCTGAACGATACTATAGCCTGCAGTATTTAGCAATTGCGAGATTTGTAGCATCATCAATTCTCTGTTTTTTGCAGACATAGGAACCACTTGATTCTAGTATTCAAGAAGAAACACACACGTATTATTATAAAATTACCTTTTCAAACAAACTTATTTGAGTGATTTAGACATATATGGACCATCTAACACATATCCAAGTGACCTATAATATTCTCTTACACCTACTCCTGAAATTATGGAAATCTTGGTGTAACCATTTTCCAAAGCGATATTTTCTGCATTCAATAGAAGTTTCTTCCCATAGCCTTTATGTTGCCACTGAACTGGTTTATTGCTAGAAGAATG
>BPTK01000022.1 GCA_023705905.1 Candidatus Heimdallarchaeota archaeon | reverse complement strand
AATTTATTTTTCTAATCGGATAAGTAGTTTTTCAAAGTCAGATTTATGCATGGTTTTTTCTAGTCCTTTGGAAAATGTACTTAGAATTTTGCACTTCTTTTTAGCAAGTTTTTTGCTGTATTTGAAGTGCATTAGTGAAGGTAGAACAAGTAATTTTTCGTGAAAATGCAAGTTAGTTTTTCCCATATCAACATTTCTTTCAGCAGAGTAGCTAATGACCCTATAAAGGCCAATAACACCGAGAGAATCTAAAGCATCTGCATCCTTAAGAATCTTCCCTTCTTTGAATCTTGGTAATATTTTAGTGCTAAACCTATGAGATTTTATTGCATCACAAACTTCTGTGACCATATCGTGTTTTTCTTGCTTTTCTAGGTATTCTTTTGCTAATTCAGAGCTAATATCTGCATGATTTTCTCCTGTTTTTTCTTCTTCTGCTCTACCTACATCATGGAAAAGAGCTGCAGTTAATAGGATATCAAATGAAGCTCCAAGGCGTTTTGCAATATCTATGCACGTATTAGCAACTCTTATTGTATGCTCAAGTGAATGAGATTGGCTTTGACTATTTTTTGTAAATATTTTTTCCACATAGTGATATGTTTCAGTTATAAACTTCTGAAATTCCTGATTTGAATCGAAGAAGTTAAGTTGTATTTTGTTTTTTCGCATTTTCATTTCATCTCATGAATATTGTATGTTTTCCCTTGAACAGTATAATTTTCCTCTATTTCAATAATAGCGAAATTTCCTTGCGTAACTGGTCCAGGATTGATTATGCAGCAATCTCCCAAAAAGGATATCGTTGCTGATTCATGAATATGACCAGATACAGAGAGAAATATGTTTGGATGTGTCTCTATAATTTTTCTTATCTCTCTTGATCCACCATGTCTGTTTAATGAAACCAAATCTGCGCTTGTTCCATAGGGAGGAGCGTGAGTTAGCAAACACACATTCTCTGAATTTTTTTCTAATTTCCTTAGTATTTTTTTGTTAATTTTTGGTTGTGCCGAACCAAAGCCTACAATTGTAATTCCTTCTAGTTGTTGAGGATTAGATTCAACGTGGAAAAAGGAAGTTTGAAGTTTCTTCATGTCATAAATCGGATCACAATTTCCAAATACAAAGTAAATTTGTGAGCTATATTTAGAAACAAGTTCAAGCAGCAAAGACATATCCTCGATAGTACCAAAATTCGTTATATCGCCGGCAATTAAGACTGAGAACGGTCTTTTTATGATTTCCTTTGCTTCTGATAGAATATTCTCCAAGGTTATCCTTTGATTATGAATATCAGATAAAATTAACAATTTTAGAACCATACATGTCACCTAATTATAGATAAGCTCAAGAAACGTAACAATTCCAGAATACTGAAAATCATCAATGAGCGAGTTAAATCTCCATAATTCAAAAACAATCTTCAGATTATCATTTGTTCCTAAAACTGTAGCTAGTGTGTCATTCATAAATAGAGTAGTATTCACAGGCCCCCAGATATATCCTCCAATTTGCACTCCTTCTTCCTCTTTCTCTCTTTCTGTTGCGGGTGATAAGATCTTCTCATATGTTTCATTTGAATATAACAGCTTAGAATTCGAAAGTGAGAGGGGGTTTTCAAGGCTGATATTTTGAGATATTTTTGTAACTTTTATCTGGAGTTGATAGTAAACGATTTTATTTTCAAAATTTTTTACCATAAAAAATATTGTAATGTTATCTGCTTTGGATATTTGGCTCGGGTAATTATTTGCGACATATGTTTCGTTTGCTGAATTGAATGTTAATAATGATAATTCTGAGAAGCCATTTTGTTGATTTGGGAAGAAAACTATAGAAGTGATTGCAACTATCGTTCCTATCGTGGAGATCACTATGACAAGTGTAATGATTTTTTTTGGATTTATTTTTGGCAATCCTTTTTTTGGATTTATATTATCGGTTTTATTGTTCTTCTTTGCCATTTTATTTCTCTCCATGTTCTTTGCCATAGATTATCTCTAAATTGCCATATTCTTCGATTTGTTTATTCTTAAACCAAGGGTAGAGTTTCTTTACAAAGAGAAAGACAAAACCAAACGTTGCAAAAGCAGAGGCCACGCCAAGTATACTGTATAATAACCATGATTCTTTTATAACTAAAATATTTATTTCAGCAATTTCTGCCTCTATGTCTTCCAATTGAGTTAAAGCTTGATTCGCTTTCTGTTTTGCAAGATCATATTGAGCATCTTTGAATAATTGTTTGGCTTCATTAATTAATTGAAGTGAGTCATCCGTCTGCAAAACAATCTCTCTCAACTCCGAGTTTATATTTTCCATTTCTTCCAACATGGATAACACTGTTTTAAGTTTCTCAGAAGCTTGCTGAATAAGTTGTTCTGCTTCTTCCTCAGATTGTGCAAAGACATCAGAGTTAGCAAAGAAAGTAAACAGCATCAAAATACAGATGTAGACTAACAGACGATTTACTAATTTATTTTTCATCATTTTTCACTCTCTTTTTGAAAATATTAATTTCTGACAACTTCGATAGAAACATCCTTGATCTCATTTTGATTATTTCCGAACCAAGTAAGATTCTAAAAATTACTGATGATAAATGAGTGAATAGAGAAAACCCACTTATGATTATAACAAATGGAAGAGAGTCAATTAGCCATATTGCATCTAGTATAAGCCCTGAAAATATTATTATACCTATATTCATGCCTACAGCTAGTAAAACACGTTCTAGTTGGTCAATATTCTCGTAAAGCTTAGGAAAGATTAAGTTAGTTATTGTCCAGCCTGGGATGAATAATCCAAATAATATACCAAATATAATCCTTAGAAAGGAGAAGAAAGAATCTGCCTGGATAAGTAGACCTACTAGAACAAACATACTGATTAAAATAAGCAGTGTCCAAAATTCTACAGCAAAATATTTATTCCTAAAAAGATATTCGTGAACTGATTTAGGTAACTCCCGTGATATCTTTTGGGAACCCAGTTTAATGATATTATCTTTTTCAAGCTCTTGAATAGCTAAATATATCTCACGTTCCTCTTTCCCAGTAACTGCTATTGTTTTCGTTATAAGCTGTTTAACAGTTTTTGGCTTATCCTCATTCATGATTTTTTGAATGACTTTTTTCGTTTCTGATATCTTGCTGCTATTCATGCTTTCAATTACTACTTGTATAGGTATAAAAAAATGTTTTTGAAAGAAGATAGGTGGAAATAAAACATTTTAGGCTACTTTAGCTCATCCACTTTAATCTTTAATTTCTTAACAAGATCAGTTTTTTCCCAAGTAAAATCAGGTAATTCTCTTCCAAAATGTCCATAACAAGATGTTTTTTGATAAATTGGTCTCTTCAATTTAAGGTGTTCAATAATATTTCCTGGTCTGAAATCAAATATACAAGTAATAGCTTCTTTTAGAATTTCTATCGAAACTTTCTCAGTTCCAAAACATTCAATATTGACTGCTAAGGGTTTGGGTTCACCAATTGCATAAGAAACTTGAATTTCACACTTATCAGCTAATTCTGCAGCAACAACGTTCTTTGCAACATATCTTGCTGCATAAGATGCTGATCGATCGACCTTTGATGGATCTTTCCCAGAGAAAGCTCCTCCACCATGAGAATCTACTCCTCCGTAAGTGTCAACGATTATTTTTCTTCCTGTTAATCCTGCATCTCCATGTGGCCCCCCTGTAACAAATCTCCCTGTTCGATTGATGAATATTTTAGTTTTTTCATCAACTAAACTAGCTGGGATGACAGGTTCTATAACTTCCTTAATTATTCCAGATTCAATTTCTTCATTTGTTGCTTCTTCTATATGTTGGGCAGCAATAACAATAGCTTCTACTCGTATTGGTTTACCATTCTCATATTCAACTGCAACAAGTGATTTACCATCTGGTCGAAGAAAGCTTAACGTGCCATTTTTTCGAACTTCAGTAAGTTTCAGTGTTAATTTATGGGCTAATACTATTGGTAATGGCATATATTCTGGAGTTTCATTTGTTGCATATCCATACATAATGCCTTGATCTCCTGCCCCTTGTTCCTCAACAATGTCTTTTTTTACACCTTGAGCGATATCTGCTGATTGAGAGTGCACTGTATTTATTATTGCACATCCTCTATAATCAAAACCAATACTTGAATCATTATATCCGATTTCTTTAATGGTATCACGAATGATTTTTTCATATTCAACGTTACATACTTTTGATGTGGTAATTTCACCACCTACTAAAACAAGACCTGTTGTAACGAAACACTCACATGCCACATGTGCATCGGGATCATCTTTTAGAATAGAATCGAGAATCGCATCAGAAATTTGATCACAAATTTTATCAGGATGTCCTTCTGTTACAGATTCTGAAGAAATAATTTTACGCAATACCATTTACATGTCTCTCCGAATTTAAATTCACTGAAATTACTCTAATATTGCATTATAAAATAATTACTATTAATCTGATTTAACAAAAATAAGGTAAGAAAAATATCCCTATGATTCAACTTTAACCTGTAATTCTTTCAATAGATTAAATAGCTCTTCTTTTGTAGGGACATCTTCTGGATTATTGCTTTTAGCAGCGAATATTAGTCTAGTTGATATCTTGTCTAGTTCATGAAGTAAGGTTGCTTTATGGCCTTTTTCCAATAAACTATCTCGAATTTCCAATATATGGTTGGAGATTTTCAATAATTCTTTATTAATGTCAGTGCTTTCTTCAATAAGTTGTTTCAAAATACTAAATGCATCCACTCCTGTGGATATTTTAGGATGATATGTCTCGTGAAGATGTTTATTTACTTGCAATAGTATCTCTTTCTCAACTGAAGCTCTTCTACCTTCAGCTCCTTGAACTCTTTTCTCAAGGATAACGTTGGACAAGTGTTTGAGTGTCGTTTCAATGATTTCTTGCGACTGTAATTCAGGAATTAAGTGAATCAGCTGTGTCTTCACCAAAATTCTTCTTTCATTTTTCAATAGATAACTATATTCCTCCTTCGAGAGTATCCCTGAAACTACTAGTTTCTTGACATTTTTTCTGAAGGATTCTCTATTGCCTCTGCCTTTCCAGAACGAAGGCTCTATATTATCGCGTAATTTTTCAGTTATTTCTGATAGAACTGAAGTTTTGGTGGATTCCATGATTAATATCTGTTATTCATATTAATAAGAATTTCTTAAAGGGAAAAAAATCAGCTGAAACTCTGAATGTTTTCTATGGTGCATACGAAAAATATTTCAACAAAGAGAATGAACTTAATAAAATGAAGGATACAGTAGCCGTTCTATTTTGTGGAGGAGAAGGGAAAAGAATGCGTCCCTTAACATACTATATGCAAAAAGTCATGATGCCAATTGGTACTGATCAGATTCCAATTTTAGAATATGTTATTAAACATTTCAAAAAACACAACATATTGGATATAATTCTCCTAGTAAATTACAAGAAAGAACAAATACAAGGTTACTTTGGAAATGGTGAAAGGTGGGGAGTGAATTTGTCATATGTCCCAGATAAACCAGGCCCCGTTGGCACAGGAACAGCACTTTTGAATATTAAAAAAGAAATAGGTGATAGAAGAATGATAATTTATTATTCTGACATCATTACCAATATTAATTTTACAGATATGTTAGAATACCATCAAAATAACAAGAAATGGGCCACTATATTTGTTTCTGAAGGTTGGAAGATTCGAGTTGGTACTGCAGAAATTGATGATGAGAACAACGTTACCAGATTCATTGAAAAACCAACTCTTCCACTCTTAGTAAATACGGGCATCAGCATTGTTGAACCAGTCATTTTTGATTTTCTTGATGATTTTAATGAGCAAGAGAGTATAGATCTGTCTAAAAACATCTTTCCAAGATTTGTTGAAGCCTCTCAAATGGTGGCTTATACGCCTGCTAATGTCTATTGGGAAGACATAGGTTCAATTGAGCGATATGAGAAATTAGATGGGGAGTTCATCACGCAAAAAATGAGCAAATAAATTCTCATAATAGAAAAATATTATTATTGAGTATTTTCTAATAAAGATAATGAAGTACAGGTTGATGGACTTATTGGCTTGCCCTCTTGACAAAGATTGGCCTTTAAAACTAGAGATTATTGAACAAGAGAAAGAAATTGAACCTATTTCTCCACCCAATGTAAACTCAAAAACTGGTGTTGTGTGCAATTTTTATTGTTATTTTAAGAAGTTCTATCTTGTCTCTGTCAATGATGAAGGTGTTGAAGTTGAGAAATCCTTAGACTCTATTAGTAAAAATGTCACAACTGAGGATTGCAAAGAATGTTTCCAAATTGAAATACAAAAAGGTAGATTAGCTTGTTCGAAAGAAAATAGTCATATTTATGAGATTAAAGAAGGAATTCCAGTAATGCTTACTTCTAAGCAACTTGAAGAAATTTATGGAAAAAAGAAATAAGTTTGCTCTCTTTTGATTATTCTTCCTTTTGTTTTTCTTCTTTTGTTTTCTCCTTCTCCGCTATTTTAGATTTGGATTTGGTATCTAATTTTTTCTTTTTCTTATACATCGTCCATATGAAATAGCTAATTTCCATCACTATTCCAGCTGTTAACATAATATTAATTGTAGTTAATTTTGGTTTTATATCCTCATAAGAGACCAAATATCTTTGAAGAATTAAGAACATAACATAGGAAATAATTACAACAGTTATCATAAAGAGTTGAATAGAGGCTGCTCTATCTAGGGAAACAAATGGCTTTCGTTTGGTTCTCTCAGTTTTCTGATTCATTTTATGCGCCACAATCAAAAATTCATTACTTTCTTTTACTACTTTTAATTCTATTAGCTGTTTTTGAATTATATACTTGAAACATACTCTTTCTCAATCAAATTACGAAACTCTTTAATTTTTTTCAGTATGCTTTTTGCTTCATTGTTCACAACACTTGGTAATCTATTTGATTTCATAGCTTTTTCATAGCATTTAGTAAAGTAATTGAGTTGAAATACCAGTTGGACTACTCTAGCATATTGAAAAACTTGATCGGGAGCCGTTACTAATGCAACTTTTAATGATATTTCATTTTGTTCTTCAGGTGTCAGATCAATGTTATACCCTTCTTTATTACAGATGTCAAATAAATTATTTAAAAAAAATCTACTTTTTCTGAGAATTGAAGCTAGTTCCTTTGCAACATCTGAGAGGCCTGGAACTTCTTTTTTGATAATATTTGCACTCTCAGTAACACTTTCAAGATGCATATTCAACACTGTTTCTATTAAGTTAAGTTCTATCTTGTTTTTATATTCTTTTTGGAATGCAACAGCAAAAAGGGAAAAAGAAGTAAAGAAAAAGAGAAAGAAATTTAGAATTAAGTTTCTATTCTAACAATAATCTAAGGGTTACAAGTTGACCATTAATCTCATTCTTGAGTTTTTCAATTGTTTGTTGTCTTTCACGGAATAGTTTAACATAAGATTCTTTGGTCATGCTTTTCTTAGTTCTATATTCTTGTTGAAGTGCTCTTAGATTTCTTCTTTCTTCGTAGAGTTTTCTTTCAGCAATCTCGATTTTTTGAACAGATTCCTTGTATCTTCCACCAAGAGCTGATAAACTTACTTTTGATGCTCTCAAGGTCTCTTCTTCAGTTCTGAGACGTTTTTCTAGCTTAACACGTAATTCTTTGCCTTCTTTTGCTTTCATTTTCTTACTTGCTATTTTAGCCTTAATCTGTCTGAGACGTTCTCTAATAGCTAGAATTTCTTCATATTGTTTTACGAATTTTTCTATCTCATCAACAGGAATGAATTCTTTTTCTATCTCATCTTCAGAAAGACCTTTTACTCTTTTTGATGACCAACGAAGTCCAAGATATATAGCAAAGATAAGACCTACTGCCATAAATTGCCAGAAGAATGTGATAAACATATTAAAGCCAGTATAACTATATCTTATGATTAATGATGCATTATCGCTTCCTGAAAAATTGGTGAACTGTAATCCTACTACTCTTTTTGTTCCAAGTGCAGTAAAATCAAAGAATCTCCCATAATCGATTATCATATCTTGATAAGGATCTGGATTCCCATAATCAAGTTCCTTATACACTGCTCCCTTGGGAAGAATTATTTCGAGATTCAGATAATCAATGGACCAATTCACAATTGAACTTGGAGTAAGTGTGAGTTTATAGTTTGAACTTCCTTGTTCTTTCTCTATAACACTCTCCATTGGAACAGTGTATACAATTGTAAATTTCATTTCGTCCCCATTGAATAGAGGTTCTCTGGGAAAGATAAGTAAAGCTTGATGCCCTACAAATGTACTATCCCTTAGGTTGTAAGCTCCTTTTTCAAAATATTGAGCTTCATTTAATTGATATTCTTGATTTAAGGATCCCGAGTCATCAAACAAATTAGTGACAGTAGCATTTTTGGGCAACACTAATGGAAATGAGTGCAAAGCATATAGTTTTTGAGAAAGAAAATCATAATCTTCAGGTTTTTCACTACCCAAGAAAACGATATTTTGTGTTTCAGTTATTTGTACTATTCCATAAGGATCAATTTCTACGACTCTATGAACATCTGTTGCTTTAAACAACAATGTGCTTATCTGTTGTTCTGCATCAGTGGTACTTACTGAAGATATGTGTATCTTAAGAAGAAGATCGTCAGAATATGATTGACTATAGTTAAAGGGCAATCTTGTGATATTTGACCATTTAAGAGTACCACTTGCTGCATCATTGATAAGGGTTATTCCTTCAGTTTCATTTCCTGGAGATATTCGGAATTCTGCTACATCTAGGAATAAGTCACCACCTTGTTTTGAAACTCTGACAGACCCATTAACAATTGGAACATTGTTAATAAGAGGATACAACAGTTCTTCATAGTGAATAACCTGTTCTCCTGCAAAAAGCTCAAATGTATAAGGCATAGAAAATTCAATGTACGAATTTATGAAATAAACGTCATTCTGGTGAATTTCTGTTTTATTTGCAGTGAAAGGAATGATGAAAGTTGTATAGTTCAGTAATTTGTTAAACGTATATATCCGAGTAGCGTTGCTTTCTATTAGTGACTCATAAGTTGCATTAGCTACACGAAAACTGGCGTAAGCTATTTTATCAGCATGAATATTGGGTAATGTATAATTAAAATAGGTTAAATTTAGATTACCAATCACTTTGAATTCAATACTATCCGAGATTGAAAGTACACCATAATTCTCTACGTTAATTGATCTGTTTACTATAGCTGTTGCATTTAATCCATAGTCGATGACACCGATGTCATTGTATCCTTCATCACTGTACACCACGTTACTTGAGGTAAGGAGGGGTGTGCTATTCACAATATTCGATAGATCTGTTTGAGGGTTCATTTCTGCGGAACCCTGTGTTGTATTCAGCATAGCTGAAAATGATATGCTAACAATTACAAGTAATGCAAAAGTTAACATTGTACCTTTGTTTTTGCGCATTTATACTAACCTCGTCTAATACGGTCCTTGTGCAGATGAGCCGAAACAATTTTAAATATTTTGGCTTATCAGAGATTTCTTTTATTGGCACAAGTATCTCTCAAAAAACTTAACAGATAATGAACTTCTATTTCCATTTTCTAGTGAATTTTTTTCTTTCAAATAACAAAAACACCATTTCTGTTCTTTTTGATCCTCATTTAGTAGGAAAATTTTTGTATTTTGTATCATTCAGATATTTGTGTATTCTAAAAAAGTGACAGTTGAAGAAGTTGCAAAGATGATTGATCATACAAATTTGAAATCTTTTGCAACAAAAAAAGAGATATCTAAGCTATGTGATGAAGCAGTAAATTATGGTTTTGCTGCTGTTTGTGTAAATACTGCAAACGTCTCACATTGTTCTGAGTTATTAAAACAATCTGATGTAGAGGTTGCTGCCGTTGTAGGTTTTCCGCTTGGTGTTTGTACGTCCAAATCTAAATTTTGTGAAACACAAGAAGCAGTCGAGCTAGGAGCAACAGAAATTGATATGGTAATGAATGTAGGTTTTTTCCGAGATGGAAATTTCTCTGCTGTAGCTGAGGACATTAAAACAGTGGTTAAAGCTGCTGATGGTGTAACTGTTAAGGTTATACTTGAAACAGGTTATCTTACTGATGAGCAGATAGTTAAAGCTTGCCAGATTTCAAAGGATGCTAACGCTCATTATGTAAAAACATCAACCGGTTTCGGTCCAATGGGAGCTTTCGTTGACCATGTTTCTCTTATGAGAAATACAATTGGCAAAGATATGGGATTAAAAGCTGCAGGAGGAATTCGAAATGCTAAAACAGCTGTTCGAATGATAAACGCTGGTGCAAATAGATTAGGGGCTAGCGCAGGTATCACAATTATCGACTCTCTCTCTAAAACCTTGGAAAGCGGAGAGTGGTTTAGTTCAAACACTGACAAACCTGAGGAAATTTATTCTTGGGGAGCAGCTGATCCAAAGAAACAACCCAAGGACATATATGAGTATTATATAGCAAAAAACAAGTAATTAGTTGAACTTGATAAAAATTAGGGGTCAATCTAAAATGAAGCGGTTTGATGATAGAAAATTAAAACCAAAACTCACTCCAATGATGCAACAATGGCAAAAAATAAAGAATCAATATCCTGATTATGTATTATTCTTTAGAGCCGGTGACTTCTACGAATGTTTTAATGAAGATGCAAAAGTCGCTTCTGATATTTTGAATATCACTTTAACTGCTCGCAATATTGGAGAAAAGAAATTTCCACTTGCTGGAGTGCCTCATCATGCTGTTGATGCATATATAGCAAAAATGGTTCAATCAGGCAATAAAGTAGCTATTGTTGAGCAGCTGGAAGATCCTAAATTTGCTAAAAAAATAGTTAAGAGAGGAGTAGTTCAGCTCGTAACAAGGGGGACAATCACTTTACCAGAATCTCTAGGAAAAAGCAAAAACAATTACCTCGTTGCAATCAAAAAAGAACAAGGGATCTATGGTTTAGCTGCACTTGATTTATCTACAGGTGAATTTCTAGTTACTGATTTCGATGAAGAGAATGCTGTAAATTTGTTAGAAGTTGAGCTAACAAGATTGAAGCCTTCTGAAATCATTGTTGAAGGTGAATTATGGAAATCTTTGGATATTTACTCGGACGCGCAATTATGCACAATTACTTACAGAGATGATTTTTTCTTTGATATTGAGCAAGGGAAAGAAAATCTTTGTCAACATTTCAATGTATTAAGTTTGGAAGGTTTTGGGATTGGTGACTATAATACTTCTACTGGTTCTGCAGGAGCAATCTTGAGTTATATAAAGGAAACACAGATGAGAGAAAATTTTCTTAACATCACTAAAATCAGCCCCATTAGTAGTCAAGACTATATGGTCTTAGATTCAAGCACTATTAGAAATCTTGAACTTATTGAAAACTTACGTGACAGAACCGAGTATGGAACTCTAAGGCAAGTAATAGATAATACAAGAACTTCTGCTGGTTCTCGATTGTTAACTTCTTGGATTCTTCGACCTAGTCTAAAACATTCCACTATATTAACACGAATCGATTCTACTGAAGAGCTGTTAGAAGGTAGTATATTACGTGATGAGATTCGAGATGTATTGGGTAGAATGAATGATCTTGAAAGACTTATCAGCCGTGTATGTTTGGGTAGAAGTAAACCTCGTGATTTGTTGGCACTTAGACATTCTTTGGAATTAATACCCACGCTAAAAACACTACTTTCTGAAACTAAAACCTCACTCCTCCAGGAAATTAGAGATAATCTTGATCCTGTTCAGAAGGCAGTTGATACAATTACTAAAGGAATTGAAGATGAGGTTCCTGCAAGTATTAAGGATGGTAATGTGGTAAGGGAAGGATATAACGAAGAGTTAGACGAATTAAGGAAAATACAAAAAAGTGGAAAATCTTTTCTAACTTCATTAGAAGCTAGAGAGAAAGTTCAAACTGGTATTAAAACCCTCAAGGTAAGATTCAACAAAGTTTTTGGTTATTATATTGAGATACCCAAATCCGTTTCAGATAACGTACCTTCTGAATACGAACGGAAACAAACATTGGTTAATGCTGAAAGGTTCATCACTCCAGAATTAAAGGAATATGAGGAAAAAATACTAAATGCCGAAGAAAAGATACTTGGTTTAGAAGAACGATTATTTAATGAAATACTTGAAGAAATAAGTAAATATGCAACAGAAATTCAATCTGATGCATATTATTGTGCAGTTTTAGATGTGATAACTACCTTTGCTCAAAATGCAGTTTATTATAATTACATCAAACCAGAAATAGTAGATGAGGATATTTTAGAAATCAAGGGAGGACGTCATCCAGTAGTGGAGCAATTGCTAGAACGAACAACATTTATCCCAAATGATACTATTCTAAAGAAGGATTCAGAAAGAATATTAATAATTACGGGGCCAAACATGGGTGGTAAGAGCACTTTACTAAGACAAGTCGCTTTGATTGTCTTAATGGCTCAAATTGGTAGTTTTGTTCCTGCTACATCTGCAAAAATTGGTCTAACAGACCGAATATTTACAAGAATTGGTGCCCATGATGTTATTGTTGAAAATAGATCTACCTTTATGGTTGAAATGTATGAATGTGCAAACATTCTAAATAATGCGACAGAAAAAAGCTTAGTTATACTAGATGAGGTTGGTAGGGGAACTTCTACATATGATGGTGTAGCTATTGCGTGGTCGATAACCGAATATCTTCACAATAATATTGGCAAACTTGGGCCAAGAACATTGTTTGCAACACATTATCATGAACTCATTGAGTTGGAAGAGTTGCTGCCCAGAATAAAAAATTATCATGCTTCAGTTAAGAACTTTAATGGAGAAATTCACTTTTTATATAAAGTCAAAGAGGGTGGAATAAGTGAAAGTTTTGGTGTCCATGTTGCTTCTTTAGCTGGATTACCTCAGAAAGTTATAAAAGATGCAGATACAATGCTTTCAGTTTTACACAGACAAGAGAAAAATGAAAAACTCGGTCAAAAAAAGGTTGCAAAAGATAAGATCAAAGAGGAAGATCAACCACTAACTGAAGAAGGAACACAACTGATAAGTGAAATTTCTGCTGTAAATACTGACAGAATCACTCCAATAGAAGCTTTTAATTTATTAAATCAACTAGTAGAGAAAAGTAAGAAATACCTCAAAAAAGAAAAGCTATAACACGGATAAGTAGCTTTCTTTTAATAGAAAAAAATAGAATTTTGGTTGTTTGAAGAAAATGATTATTGAACTCGATACTCTCACCATAAACAAAATTGCAGCAGGAGAGGTTATAGAGAGGCCTGCTTCCGTTGTTAAAGAACTTGTAGAAAATTCAATTGATGCAGGAAGTACTCAAATCAAGGTAGCCCTTCAAGAAGGGGGGAAGAAACTCATTGAAATCACAGATGATGGATCAGGAATGAACCATACTGACGCTTTATTATCAATCAAACGTCATACTACAAGTAAAATTGCAAAAGCTGAAGATTTGTTCTCAATTGCAAGTTTAGGTTTTAGAGGTGAAGCCTTAGCCAGTATAGTGAGTGTTGCCCAAGTTGAAATATTTACCAAAAGGGAAGATGATGAACTAGGGACACATATTCAAGTTGAAGGGGGTAAGATTCTCTTAGATAAAAATATCTCTGTAGCAAATGGGACTAAAATTACGGTGAGGAACTTATTTTACAATGTACCTGTAAGAAGAAAGTTTCTAAAATCTGAAACAACTGAAATGAATCATATTACAGAATATATTACAAAACTGGCATTGGCATTTCCTGAGATATCTTTTTCCCTAGTTCATAATAACCGTAGTGTGATAACTGCTCCTAAAGGAGATCTTCTCTCTCAAATAAACTCAATTTTCGGAAAAAATATTGCAAAAGCATGTATTCCTATTTCAAGAACGGAAGATGAATACACAGTTACAGGTTTTATAACTAAACCAGAATTTTCTAGAAAATCAAGGGATTATCTTTATGTCTTCGTTCTAAACCGACCTATTGTAAACAAAGTGATTACTGACGCGATACTTCGCGGATATAGTACAGCCCTACCACATAATAGGTCCCCCATAGTTTTTCTAAATATCACAATTCCAAAGAATGAAGTTGATGTTAATGTCCATCCCACGAAAAAAGAAGTTCGTTTTAGTAAAGAAGCAAAATTGTTTAGTCTAGTTGAAATCGCGGTAAAAGAATCTCTAGAAAAAAGTGGATTAGAAATATTTGAAAGAGTGTCAGAAACAAAATACAAACCCACAATACTAGATAAGCATTCATCACCAAAAACAGTCTCTAAAACCCAACCAAAACAAATACAGTCATCACCTTCTCCTTCTTTAGTTCAAGATAAAGTAGGGTATAAGGTAGTGAAAACAAGAGAAAAATCAATTGATCATTTCTTACCTTCTACTCAAAGAGGGACTTCATACCAAAAACCAGAACATACGCCAAAATCAATGATTAAAATCCTTGGAATAATCAAGGATACCTACATTATTGCTGAAACGAATGAAGGTCTTCTACTATGTGATCAACATGCCGCTCATGAAAAAATCAATTATTCTAAATATGTTGATCAAATTGAAAGGAAAAAAATTAATGTTCAAAGTTTACTTGCACCAGTTTCAGTTAGTATAAAACCTTCAGAGTTAGAAGTTATAAACGATCTTAAAATTAAATTGAAAGAATACGGTTTTGAACTAGAAATTTTTGGTAAAAATGAGATTCTAATACGTACAATACCTTCGATAATGGGTGTTGCTATTTCATATGATTTGGCAAAAGACTTGATTGATATATTTAAAGAAAATATAGACCAGATTAGCAAACAAACAAAGCCCGAAGATTTAGATTTTATAAAAGACATAGTATCTATCTTTGCATGTCGAAGATCCATTAAAGCTGGTGACAAAATCTCCGTTAGTGAAGCAGAATCATTGATTGAGAACCTCCTAAAATTGGAGGAACCTTATACGTGTCCTCATGGGCGTCCAACAATGGTTATCTTGAATCAGCAGTATATCGAAGAAATATTCCAAAGAGATTACAAATCATGATTAAGGTGTTGATCAATTGTTAAATGATAAAGAAAAAGAAAAATATAATCGTCAGCTCATTATACCTGGTTTTGGTTCTGAAGGTCAACAAAAACTTAAATCAAGCAAAGTACTTGTGGTTGGATTAGGTGGTTTGGGTTCAGGAGTACTTTACTATCTTGCAATTGCTGGGATTGGTACGATAGGAATTATTGATAAAGACAATGTTGAATTATCAAATCTTAACAGACAAATATTACATAATGAAGAGAATTTGAACCAACCAAAAACAGATTCTGCTTGTGAAAAAATACAAAAAATGAATAAGGATATCAAAATCATACCTTATAATGAACCACTAACTCAAGACAATGCAGAAGGAATACTGTCTGGATATGATTTTGTTGTTGAGGCTAGTGATAATTTTGAAACTAAATTTTTAGTTAATGATTTTTGTATAACGCTAGGAATACCATTTGTTATAGGTGGTGTTTTGCAATTTGAGGGGCAATTAATGACAGTTATTCCAGGGAAGTCGGCGTGTTATCGTTGCATATTCAAAGAATTACCTGAAAAGGGAAGCTATCCAACGACAGATAAAGAAGGAATTATTGGCACAGTTGCAGGATTATTTGGAGTAATTGAGGCAAACGAAACCATAAAATACATTGTTTTTGAAGACCCAGAAAAACTTCTAGTTAACAAAATCCTCTATATAGAGTTAATAAGTAATAATTTTGAAGTTTACAGCATTGAAAGAGATGAAAATTGCTTTATTTGTTCTAAAAAATGATAATGATGTCTCTGTATAATTTTTTTGGCTTAAAAAAATCATTTAAAAGATGGAACGAATGTTGATATTTGAAATCAATGAAAATAGAAACAATTGAACCTGAAGAACAAGAAGATTTATTCAAATACACTCCTCTTCAACGGCTTCTTGGTCATCATTTACTAGATAGACAAAGTTTTACAAATATACCCAAAGCATACTTGATTGCAACACCAATAATTATTGTAGTTCTTATTTTAGCGTTTAACCTAGTAAATTTTGCTATTTTAGCAAGTAAGATGCAATTAGTTCCAGTAGATGAAAATGCAATAGCTCTCTTCAAAGAAAGCATCTATTTTGGCATTCTGATTGCTGTCGTCCCTCAGATTCTATTGTGGTCGGTAATCGTTCATGGTTTGCTAGTCTTCTTAGAGGGAAAAGGAAAATTTCTGAAAACTCTCTCCATTTACTCAACAGCTCAAATACCTGTTATAGTAGGTTTAATCATTCTTACAATAGTTGCTAGTGCTCAAACTCGATCTGTCATTTATCCGCATGGCTTCCCTCTAATGGGGTCCATCATTTTTCAATATAACACAGTTAACTTCAGTTACGACATCTTTCAAATCTTCAACGTGTTTTCCAGCAATTACACTTTAGCGAGTAATATTATTGTCCCAATAACATACTTGTATGCAATGATAATTGCGGCTGTAGGTTTGAGTTCAGAACACAAAATTCCTTTATTGATTAGCCTTTTTGTAACTGGTCTAGCCTATGTTGCTACAATGATTTTCTACTTCCTTGTATGATTTGCTTATTTTTTTCTTTCTTTTCATTTCTATTAATAATCTTTAAAGCGTCATTATGAAATTATAGTATAATGAAGAAAAAACTTGATGTAGCTTTAATTGGTTGTGGTGCTGTTGCAGAATATTACCATTTGCCTGTTTTACAGAGAATGCCGGAATACAATGTGAAATATCTTGTTGATCTAAGCAAAGAAAGAGCAGAAACAATCAAGAAACGTTTTAGAATGAGTTCACAAACGGAAGCGAATTTTGAGAATGTTTTAAACGATGACCAACTAGATGCCGTAATGATTCTTACTCCACCCACACTTCATAAAGATCAAATATTCTTGGCAGCAAAGGTACAAAAAGCAATTTTCTGCGAGAAACCTTTGTCAATGAATGTTAATGAGGCTGTAGAGATTGTTGATATATGCAAGAAAAACAATGTTCCTCTTCTCCCAGGTTATCAGATGCGTTTTGATGGAAAATATTCAAAGATTAAAGAACTCATAGAAAAGAAAATGTTTGGAGAACTCATAGGAGGACAAGGAGTGCACTTTGCTAATGCATTTGAATGGCCAAGTATTTCTAAGTTTCAAATAGACGATCAGAAAGGTGGAGGAGCCTTATTTGAGATGATGCATTTTGTAGATTTAGCAACTTGGTATTTTGGTAAAGCAATATCTATGACCGCAACAATATCGAAAAAGAAGAAGAATTCTCCCATAGATGATACTGCAAACTTGCATATAACTTTTGAAAATGATGTTTCAGTTTCATTAAGCATAGGTTGGAACACCATAACTGTAAACTCATTTACAGTTTTTGGAACGGAAGGATATTTACGCGCATTATCAGATTCAAAGAAAATGCAATATCATGCTAAAAATTTCTTAGCTCAGCAACCTATTTTAATTAAGCCTAATCATACCATCTCACCTTTTCAAGATGAGTTATTGCATTTCTACAACATTATTACTGAGAACAGAGCCCCAATGATAACACGTCAAGAAATTATTCAAAACGCGAAAATTGTTGAAACGGCCTACAGTAAGTTAAGCAAAAACAAGACCATTATGTTGGAGGATTAACATGCTTCCCCGAGTAATTGTTTCTAATATAAACAGCCCTAAAGATGTGAATAAGGCGGTTAGTCAATCTTTTGATACCTTGTCAATTACTTTTGTTGATAATGATTTAGTCGCTATCAAACCCAACTTATGTGACTTTAGACCTTATGATCAAGGCGGAACAACTGATCCAAAAATAATAGAAGCAATTATTGTTTATATTCGAAAACTATCATCCTGTCAAATCGCAATTGTTGAAAGCGATCATGCTCTTGCCACAGCTGATGAAGAATTCCAAAGAATGAATTATAGCTACCTTGCAGACAAATATGAAAACGTGATTTTAGTTAATTTAACAACTGATACTCAAAAGCAGATAGCTGTTGATGGATATTATTTTCCAGAATTAACAGTAGCAGAAACCTTGCTCAAAATGACCAAATTCATCAACGTTGCGAAATTAAAAACACATACACAGACAAGAATAACGTGTATTCTGAAAAACCAATTTGGGTTGATATCTAGAAGATACAAAAAGCGATATCACCCAGCTCTTAGTGAAGTTCTACTTGACTTAATTGGTTTATTTCCCCCAGATATCTCAGTTGTAGATGGGATATATTCAATGGAAGGTGCTGGGCCATCTGATGGAGATTTAAGAAAAACAAACGTTCTACTTTTTGGTGATGATCCAATATCAACAGATGTTGTTGCAGCAAAAATCATGGGGATTAAACCAAGTAGAGTACCAGTCTTGAGACTAGCTAAGAAGAAGAGAATTAGTAAATTAAACCATGAGAAAATTGAAAATTTACCCAATTTTCACTTTAAGCAGGCTCCTTGGTATTCTTTTGCAGTTAGGTATTTTGGTTTAAAATATGAGAAGAGAGCATCAAAGCGATATAAGAAGAAACAAGAACATGCAAAGTTCATTTCTGACGTTGCAGCAGGATTTATTGTTATTCAACAAGGTAAATATCCTACTTTACAATCAGGATTAATTGATCGAAAAATATTCTGGAGAGTTGTAAAAAGCATGATTAGAAGACCATTTGTGTTGCTCAATCATAAATTAAAAGGCATTTGAATCTTACACAATAATCAAGTAAACTTTTTTATGTCCTTGTAGTTTATTGGATTCATGAGTGATGATAAGAACTATTTTGTCCATCCAACAGCATTTGTTGAAGATAATGTGACAATTGGTGAAGGAACAAAGATTTGGCACCTTGGACAAGTTCGAACTGGAGCTAAAATAGGAAAAAATTGTATTTTAGGTAAGTCTTCCTTTATTGATGCCGATGTTTCAATTGGTAATAATGTAAAAATACAGAATTTCGTTTCAGTTTATCACGGAGTAACTATACAAGACAATGTATTTGTAGGTCCCCATGTTTGTTTTACTAATGATTTTCTACCTAGAGCTAACTATCCTGATTGGGAATTAGTTGAAACTTTAGTGAAGAAAGGGGCTTCACTTGGTGCTAATTCTACAATCGTTTGTGGAATAACAGTAGGTGAGTATTCGATGATTGGTGCTGGTAGTGTAGTAACAAAAAGTACTGCTCCATTCACTCTAGTTTTTGGAAACCCAGCAAAATTCAGAGGCTATGTTTGTTACTGTGGAAATGTTATTCAAAAAACAAATCAGCCTTTACCTGTTGGCAGTGTTTTACAGTGTGAAAAATGTAAGAAGAAAATAGAAATCTAAAATTGTTTAAACAAAAACATCTAGATAAAAATACATAACCTTCATCCATATTATCATGCTCTAAATATCCGGCATAAACCTTAAATAAGGTATGTGGTTGAGGGTACATCACTAAGTCATCTAGTATGCGGCTGTGTTACAAATATATAAATTAGAGAAAGCTCATATTAGAAAATGATTCAGATTTGAGGATTTTAAAAATTGGGGTAAACATATGAATTTAATATCAATCAGACTTCCGAGTGAGTTCGTAGAAATACTTGATGAAATGGTTTTACAGGGGAGATATGCATCAAGATCAGAGGCAATTAGACTAGCATTACGTGATTTTTATAGAGAGCATTATGCAGTGAAACAATCTACTGATTTTCGCTTTCCAAATATGGAATATTCATACAACAATGTTATTTTTGAAGATGACTAATCTATCTCCTCCCTTCTCTTTCTTTTACACTTTTTGAACAATCGTTAGACTTAACAGATTATTTGAGAGATAAACAATTACCCGATCTCTGTTACTTTGCTCAATTATATTTGCATAACTATAAAATAGAGATAAGAAATCTCATAATATAACTACATTAGAGTTTAATAAAGGTGTTAACTTGGTGAAAGAGGGCAAGACTTCTGAAAGCAGCGAAAAGTTCGATCAGATTATAAACCTTGAAGAACAAGCTGAAGGAGATTATCCAAGAAAACCTAACTCATTTTATTCTTCAATTGAACCAATCATTAAAAATCGCATTCTTAGGTATACTGTGTCATTTATCCTTGTTGCAATTGTTGTTTATTTCTACATCGTCTTTGAAGGTAATCGAGAAGATGATGTTGTAAAAGTATTTTTCTTTGATATGTCCTCATATTTGCTAGTTCCAATTGCTTTAGTTTTTGCATTTATAGCAATTCTTTACGTTTCTTGGGATGATAAGATTTTCAAAAGGTTTCGTTCTCCTGGACTATATATGATTTTATTGACAGGAATATTTTACATCCTGATTTTTTCAGGAATTGATGAGTACCTATTTCAGTTCTCTCTAGCTAAGTGGTTAACACAGGCAACCGCCGTAATAGTCATAGCCCTTGTAAGATTGTTTGGTATGAATATTGTTGACACAAACTGGAATGCAGACGATGTTATAACCATCATACAATTTGAGGGGCCGAATGGACTTTCATCTATTGGTATTGATGCAAGATGCAGTGGAATACATTCACTCACAATTTTTGTTACAATATTTTTGCTTATGTTATTTGAAGCTAGAAAGCGATTAAGATGGAGTAAATATAGGACTTTTTCAGATTTGAGGGCTATAGTGAATGAGAACGGAATAGGAGGTATTTTTGATAAACAAGGTTCAAGAACTCTCATGATTTTCAGTGGTACCTTTTCACTTAACTTATTGCGTGTGATTGGCATACTTCTTGTTGGGATGATTGGTACATATTTAGTAAATATTTTGCGGGTAACAATTATTTTTGTTATTAATTACTTTGAAGGATGGGGTGTAGCAGGGCCTATCCATAACTATTTAGGATATCTGTTTTTGATGATCTGGGTTCCAATTTTTTGGTTATTTATCCTTCCTATTTTTGAAAAAAAGAAAAAATCAAAGGATTCCATTGACCTCATAACTGAACCTTCGGTTTCCAGCTCTAATCTTACTGAAGATTCTATCACTGATTCTAATGACTTGGTTGAAACAGTTGAAACAAATAAAGACAAAGAGTAACTTTTTTCTTTAAACAACTTCTTCATAGACTGATTGAGTTAATTTTGCTGTATTTCCCCAAGTGTATGATTCAGCTACTCTTCTTGAAATTTCTTTTTTATTTTCAAGTTTCTCTCTGTTTTCATACAATTCAATAATTTTTTCTGAAAAGTCTTTCACTGTTCTTGGTGTAACAATTATGCTGTTTTTATGATTAAAAGTTATAGCACCTTCTGAAGCAAGAATGGGTGTTTGACAAGACATCGCTTCAAGAATTGTTAGACTCATCCCTTCATGGCTTGAAGGAAGTAAAAATAAATCTAATGAACTAAAGAAAGAATTTTTCATTTCAAGATCGGAGATGTAGCCTAAATTTAGCACATTGTTTTGCAGTTGATATTTGTTCATCTGCTTTATCATCTCTTGTTTTGTATTTAGATCATCACCTGCTAGAAGTAGTTTGATGCCGGGTATCTCCTTTCTTACCAAGTTCAAAATGGGTAATAACATTCTAGCACCTTTAGAGGCAGTCATTCGGGCTAGAAATCCAAGAACGAATTCATCTTCCTTCTTTTCGTAAACTTGTTTTTTTACTCTCTTATGTATCTCTGAATTAACACCGTTTGGAACTATAGTTATTTTTTCTTCTTTAATAGAATAATAGTTTACCAAATCCTCTTTTATTGTATCACTGACTGCTATGAGGTGCTTAGCTCTGTGAAGCAATTTCTTCTCTATTCTCTTTAACCAAGGAAAGAAATATTGTACTCGTTTTTCTACCCAACTTAAAGAACGACTAGGTTCGGCCTTAGCTCCCTCTTTTTCTCTATTGAACGTTGTATGAACTGTCTCGATAACAGGCAGAGTATTAGTGATTCCTAAGGACGAAAGTAGGTTCATATTTCCATGAACTAAAGTAGGGCTGATTTTGTCTACTTCATGTTTAGAATTCTTCCAAAATTGACGTGAATAGAAGAATTTGGAATTAGTGGTTTTGGTCAGAATCAGATTAGAAACACCTTCATTTACATGAGATATCGATTTATCCCTATTTGCTGCAATAATATAGGGTTTCCACTTACCTATCTGTTCTATACCGTTTGCTAAGTTTACGCAATATATCCAAGTTGCACCCTTCTTGTATTCTTGAGTGAGGTAACAAACTGTTTTTTCATCCATTTTTTTCACCTAATCAAGTAAAGTTTCAATTCCAATTATTGGTAGTTTTGAGCATATTTGATGGAAATTGGAATGTGTAGTGGCTTTGAAGTCATATTTATTAACATAAGAAAGAATTTTGTTCAACGTTTTTTCTAGTCTTAATGGTTCGTATATTGCATGAATATAGAAACAAACATATTTTGCATTATTTTCGACATGATTGTCAAATCTTGTTTTATAATCTGAAATTATGTGATCTATAGATTTGCCTTTTGTTATATGCTCCTCAATCGTAAGTTCAGTTACTGGGAATTGAGTAAGATGCGATTTTTTCTCTTCTAACTGGAGTGTAAATGGTTCAGAATATCTGAAATCTGCTGAATATTTGAATTTATTATCAACTAGAGTCTGAAAATAGTGTTTACTTACACTGAAATTAGGAGCTGCATTTGCTATTGGTTTCCTCTGAAAAATACTTGTGTATTCATCTATGAGGTTTGAAATTGTCTCTCTGGTTTTATCCTCTGAAAGATTTGAAAAATTCGTTGACCAACGCACATGGTCGTAACCGTGAGGGTGAATTTCAGCATCTGAATCTTTGTCTATACTTTGTAGAAATTTCTTTTCGTTGTCCCCAATTTTCTTTACGGGAAGTATAACCCCTCTTAACAAGCTTCTGAAGCTATTTCTTTTCCAAGGGGGGATTTTACTTATTATTCCCTCTCTTTTTTGTATCTTTCTGAAAAGGTTTCTACCTGTTTCATACTTCCCAAGACTAAGATAAATTGTTATAGGAATCTCATGCTTCTTGGAGATTTCGAGTATTTTTGGGATGCCTTTCTTTAATCCTTCAAAGGTATCGACGTCTACTCTAAGGCAGAAATTTGTTTCAGAATTCATTGTTATAAGCTCACAAATCTGTATGTTCTCTTAAAATAATTAATGTTCTAAAGCATTAAAATATATTTGTTCAATTTCCTTGGCTTTCTTTTTCCACGAGAAGTTAGCTGTTACTTCATCAAAACCCAATTGTGCAACTTTTTCTGATTTTTCTTTATCTTTCAGTAAACTCAGAATTCCATCAGCTAATTGTGAGGTGTCTTTTGATTTAACTAAAACACAATGCGCTCCATTCTTTGTGATTTCTCTAATACCGGGAATATCAGAAGCTACTACAGGTTTTTTCATGGCCATTGCTTCAAGAACACTTATACTTGATGCTTCAACAATGCTTGGCACTACAATTATATCTGCTCCTGATAGAAATGAAGGAATACTATCGTTAGGAACCATTCCCACAAAATTCACGCTCTTTTCTAATCCTAATTTCTGGACTTCATGGTATATGTTGTTTCTTTCTGGTCCATCTCCAATAATGTATAATTTTGCTGTAGGATATTCTTCAACGATTTTCTTGAAACTTCTTACCAAGAATATAACTCCATTTTTCACAACCAATCTCCTTGTTGTCATTATGATCGGTCCTTCTTCTTCTGATATCGTAGGATTTGGCTGGATTTTATAGTTGAATTTTTGAATATCTACTCCATTTAGCACAGTAATTATCTTCTTTGCATTTGTTGGTTTGCACCAATTTTTCACAGTATCTGCAAAATCAAAATCTGTGTGAACCTGATAATCTACTTTTCTTGCAAGCAGCGGTGCTAATAGCCTCTCCATTCCCTTATAAAACCATACAGCCAAAGGATTTCTGGTTAATTCTCTCCAGTACTTATAGTAAGACCCATGAATGGTATTTATTGCCTTTGCTTTACTTTTTTTACTCAAAAAGTATGCGGCTAGCCCTGAGGAATATATGTGTCCATGGAAAATATCAGAGTTTGTTATTGAATCATGTATTTTTTTTCTAAAAAGTTTCGTTTTTAGAAGGAAAAAAAGTTGTCTCGAGAATTTTAATTGCTGTGGATTATATGCTCTACCAATAAGCGAGAGATAATCTATTCTTTTTATTTTAACGCCATCAATAATTGTTTCTTCTTTTGAATTAGGTATTGCTCCAGTCAAATATGTAACATTATGTCCCATATTAACTAACTCTTTTGAAAGATTGATGGCGTGTAATTCAACCCCTCCTCCAATTGCACCTTCATCATTAGGTCCCAGTTCAAAGAGCATAGTTATGTTCAATGCCATCTTTCTCACTTCTTAAAATGTGGGTTAAAAATTTCTTTCAGAATTCCTATACTCCACCACACATGCCCTTCAATAAACATAATGGGTAACAAATAAAAAAATGTAGGTTGCTTAAATCGTAATGTCTGTACGATTGTAGCTATTAGAATTGTAAGTAAATAAGTGCTATAGTATCCTAGAACAATCCATCCACACCACAAGTTTACTAATAACAGAGGTAGAAGAAAAAGACCTGATACAAAGTATATGGGTGGTAAAAGGTGCCATATCTCTAATCCTGTCTTGTGTAGTCTGTAGAATTGTATTTTTCCTAATGCATATTTTTTTGACTTATTTCGAAATGATTTGTGATTTTGAGGACGTTGATGATATACTATCGCATCTGGGATAAACAAAATTGAATAACCTTTCTGAATTAATCTAAAATTAATATCCGTGTCTTCAGCTGTAATTAATGCTTCATTAAATGGTATTACCTCATCTAAGGCTGCTCTCATATATGCAGCATTGCATCCTGCGGCACTTTCAACTAATCTTTTTTCTTTGTTAAATATGCTTTTAACTTGTTCAGACCATCTTCCACCTAAGAACGTATTATAAACTGCACTTACTGCTTTCCCAAAAACACTTTCATTTGGATATTCAATATTTGGTCCAGTTACACATACAATCTTCTCATCTTGATTTTCTACAAAAGCGTTTACTAATTTTTCTAACCAATCCTCTTTTGCTATAACATCTGAATCAGTAAATGCCACAATCTCTCCTTGTGAAATCTCTAGAGCTTTGTTGCAAGCTGCAGATCTAGACCCACCATCCTCATATGTAATTATGCAATTGAATTCTTTTGCGATATCAATTGATCCATCGGTTGAGTGCCCGTCTGAGATGATGATTTCAAGTGGTTTAATGGTTTGTTTAACTATAGATTGTAGACAAGCCTGAAGTGTTTTTGCGTTATTGTATGTGGGAATAATCACAGAGACAGTTTTCATTCGTATTAATCATTAGATTCCATTATTAATAATTCTTCCTTCAAAAAATGCTTCTTCTTGTAACCCCCAGATTCATACATGACACTTTGGTAATCAAATATAATTTCAGGTTTAATAACTAAATATTCGTGGACTATTGTTTCAGCTTTCTGAAGTAACTCTTCAGTCCCCTTTTTCTCTGTTAGAGGACAATACCATACATACCATCTGAGCCTATAATCTTTTTCTCCCTTGGTATTGATTTTCACAAAAAGAGGAAATAACTTGCAATCAAGAGGTCGATGCTCATAAATACAACATAGACCTTTTTCTGAAAGGAAATAGCAATCAATTAAATTGTCTTTTTTGCTAACAACTCGAATATCATTTTTCTCATTAATAGTTCTGAACCAGTTGTTTTCTTTTGTAGTTACTTGAATTCTGCTGAAATCTTCTTTCGTCAATGCTGGTGGGGTGCTACGACAACACTTGCTTCCACATATAATACTACATATTTCTTCATCAGACGTTTTTCCCATAGAATCAACCAATTTTTCTTCTTACAAGTTCTTGACTAACTATCATTTTCAAAACTGAAAGCTTCTTTAACCATGTCTTCAACGATATCAGCCTTTTTAATAATTTTAATCTCTCCCACTGTATCTAGCTCATATACAGCTGGACGAGGATATCCAAATTGTTCACTCATTGAAAGTGTATATGCTCCACAATTGAGAACCATTATTAGATCTTCTTCATCAATTTGATAACTTACAGATTCATTTGAAATCACATCGACGGGGAGACATAGGGGCCCGCCAATTCTACAATATGGTCCCTTTCCTTTATTTTGACCTGGAACTGCTAGATAATGTGAATATCTCATTGGTATGAGTGAATTTGCTCCAATATCAATAAACGCCCACTTTCTTCCCCATGAGCTTTTTGTTCGCAAAACTTTTGCAACTGCAACAAAACTATCCTCCACTAAATATCTTCCTGGTTCGAGTATAACTGTCATATTATCAACATTTTCAATACTTGTTGAAATCTGCTCAGCATATCGATTTAAATCAAAACCATTCGAATCAAGTGTGCTTTTACTTGCTAGCCCGCCACCAAGGTTCAAATATTCTATCTCAATACCATGTTTATTCACTAGTTCCTTGATGTATTTATTCATAAAAACAAACAATTCTTCATAAAATGAATGAGAAATAAGATTGGTTCCAACATGAACATGAACACCATTAGGCTCAAGATGAGGGCTATTTTTAGCATATTTGTAAAGTTTTGTTGCTCTATCGTAATCTATTCCTAATTTGCTGTTCTTCTTGATAAGCAATTTCTTTTCTGTTTCCTCACTTAACAAAGGATGAATTCTAATAGTAATTTCTTGTTTCAGCTCTTTTGCTTTAGCAATATTTTCTATGGTTTGAAGTTCATTCATAGATTCAACGTTCAAATATTGAATCCCTTTCGTCATAGCTAGTTCTAATTCTTGCACTGTTTTTGCTGGTCCATTAAATACAATTTGATTAAAATTAAATCCTGCTCTCTCCGCTAATAGCAATTCAAAAAGGGACATAGCTTCAGCATTCATGTTCAAAGATTTCGCTTGTTGAAGAACCCTGCCTAAGTAATTTGCTTTGATTGCGTATGAAATGTGTGATTTAGCTACATGTTTACTCAAAGCTGTTTTCAAATGAGTATAATTATGTTCAAAACGTTCAGGCAGATAAAGAAAGAAGGGTGTAGCTATTTTTTCTACAATACTTAAGGACGGTTTTTTGCTAATATGAAGAAGATCTTCTTCATACTTAAGATACGGATAATGTTTAATTTTATCTTCAATTTCCTTCATTTTATCACACTGATTTTTTTCTATGTAAGGAGATATCTAGTCTTTGTTATTTGTTCTAATTACTAATATCTTTTCTTTGAAATTGAAAAATTTTGCCTTCTAATTGAAAAATTATTAAAGCTGTGATTATCTAGTCATACTGATGAATGAATTAACCTTTCTTGAGCAGCTAAGTGAAGTTACCAAAAATGTAGCAATAAAAGAGGGACTCGTTGGCATTTTACGTAGCTTGGCTGTCATTTCTCGCTTTCCTGAAGAACCGATGCGTAAAGTAGCCCAAGAAAGCAATTTACCAGTTCCAATATGTGTGGCCATTCGAAACGAATTTGAGAAACTTGGTTGGGTATCTAGGGGAAAAAAGGGTGCTTTCCTCACACCATTAGGACAAGATGTTTTCAAATCTCACGGTGGTTCTAGTGAGGGGTATGAATGCATCAAATGTAATGGAACGAGTATAACTATTCCGTATTCAAAGTTTCAGAAAGAACTGGAAGCAATGAAAAGATATGGCAAGATGAGAGGAAAACCTTTCACTCAGTTGGATCAATCATTTGCGACTCCAAGAACCAGCCTGGCAAGAATTTTCTATATGAGTCAAAATTATGATCTTACTAGAAGAAACTTTGCCTTTTTGGGTGATAGTGATTTGACAAGTATCGCTCTAGCCATGTTTGCCAACAAATCGTCTAGAATTGTAGTTTTTGATGTGGATAAGCGATTAAAGGAGATTATAGGATCTGCAAACAAGGAGAATAGTGTTCAAATAGAATTTGTTGAACATGATTTAAGAAACCCTATCCCTCCAGAATATCTTAAGAAATTTGATTGTATTTCCACTGATCCACCATATACTATACATGGACTAAATCTGTTTATCTCGCGTGGTTTAACCCTGCTTACAGACAAATACAATGGTGTAGGGTATCTTTCATTTGGTGTGAAATCCCCAAACGAAATCTTAGAATTGGAGAAAAGCTTAGTTCAGATGAATTGCGTGATAACTAACATTGTTCCAAACTTCAATAAATACATCGGAGCTCAGAAATTGGGTGGTATATCTACTTTGTACAGATTCGAAATTATTCACCCAGCTACACCATTGATAAAAAATGAGTATAAAACCTCTCTTTACACTGGAGATATTAACCCAACAATTCGTACATATGAGTGTCTGAAATGTAAATCAGATATTGATGTTGGAATTAACCAATTATTTTCGACAATTGAAGACTTAAAAAATAAAGGATGTCCTCATTGCAACCATGAGTTTTTTTCAAAAATAAGTGAGAGAAAAACGGAATGATTTTAAAAGTACAACTTAGATATAAGAAACAATGAGAATTTTAGATGAAATTTATCTTATTCCAAGTTTTGTCAATTGTTATTTGATAGAACGAGAACAGTACTCTGTTCTAATAGACACTGGAATGAGTAAAAAGGCAAAAGATGTGATCCAAACAATAAAATCCTTTTGCTCGGATAAACCTCTTAAAGGTATAATTATCACTCACGCTCACCAAGATCATATGGCTGGTCTAGAAACTCTAGGACAGTTATATGGCTCAATGGTTATAGCTCATAAAGAAGAGAGCGACTATATAATGAAAATTAAAGCCATGCCATCAAGAGAAGGTTTTTCTGGAAAAACACTATCATTATTAAGTAAAATGTTTTTTTCATCTAGCTATACTGTTGATCAGGTTGTTACTGATTACGAAGTAATCTATGGATTGAAAGTTTTCCATCTACCTGGTCACACACCAGGAAGTATAGCTTTGGAAGATGTAGAGAATCAAGCATTGTTCTGTAGCGACATTCTAAATACTGATAAGAAGGGCACGAGATTGATACCTCCAAACAAGAGATTTGCTTTAGATTACGAACAAGCTCTAAAATCTTCCATCAAATTACTTAGGGAATCAAAACCAAGTGTGATATTACCAGGTCACGGAGCTCCCCTTTTTGAGCCGGAAGAAGCAATTAAAGAATATCTGGAAAAATATAGTTAGGTGTAAATGTGTCTCGACGATCATTTTTCATTCCCGCAATAATCATTGGACAACTTCTCATAGTGTTCCTAATTTTATATCTTAATGTGGGAATGTATGGGTTTGATGCATATATACATTTACAGTATGTTGATTCTATTTTAGGAAACCAACACATAATAGAACTAGATATCGCAAAATCATATTACGATTTTATTGGTTTTCATGTGTTTGCATCTGCTATGTCAGCATTAACGGGATTGAAACCAAACATTATCTTCGAGTTTGTTAGTATAATGGTCCCCATTTTGCTCTTTGACTTCTCAATAATTGCCTTCATTCGTCATCTAGAAAAGAAAAAAAAGGGCTATACCTCTCACAGCTTCAATCTCAAATATTTTGCACTGATACTTCTATTCCCATCAATCATTGGGATTCAGATGCTCTTAGGACGACCAAATACTTTGGGAATAGGTTTGTTTAGCCTTTGTTTGTATCTGTATTTGTGTAAACAAGAGCGATTACGTAGCCAGATTATTGCAGGTTTTCTAGCTATTGTAACTGTAAAAGTACATCATCTATCAGCTATCTTTCTATTACCAGTTATTCTTTTTACTAGCATTTTTCTGGCAAAAAACCTGAAAACTATATTATCTCTAGTTTATGCTATTCCCGCTGTAATAATTGTTGAAGTTATATTAGATTCAAGGGAATTTGGGATTGTAAATTTTTATTTTTCCAGAAATGAAACATACGAAATGTTGTATAATCTATTCATAAGAAATTCGTTTATGTTCTTGGTTTTGTGGCTAATTGTAACTCTTATTGGTTTTCTACTCCGCACAAAAAAAACAGAATTATCAAATATGTTAAAACGCTTTCTTGTATTACCTTTGTTCTCACTTTTTACAGAACGTGCTCAGAACAGTATTCGATCCTTTATCAAAAGAATGAAGACTTTCATTACAAAAAAGAAGATTGTTACTGGTTTACTAATTTGTCTTATTGCAGGGATAATCACTGTAGAGATTGTTGGTTTGTTTAATTATACTGCAAATCTTGCTTCATGGTACATTACTGTAGAACTAGTGATTATCTTTCTTTTAAGTGGGGTGGCTTTATTGTTTCCAGATACAGTAAAATCAGCTCTATTTGCATTAGGTTTTTGTTTCTATGGGTTGACTGTTGTTTTCTCTCTTGTCTTTAGTTCTTCTGAACACGAACTTTCTTGGGTAGCACCTAGAACCTTTATATTCACATTGATTTTCGTTAGTATTCTAGCATTTTTAGCAATTTCTGATGTGATTAGTAAAGTAAAGAGAAAATTTTTACCAATATTTTTCGTTCTATTAATTGCAAACTCCTATTTCAGTATGGCATATATGGGAGAACAGTATTTTCCAGGATATAATCTGACTAGTTCTTATGAAAATATGACCTTTGCTTATAGTTTCAATGCTGTTGCTAATATTACACCCTCAACTACTAGCATGTCATTTTCAGTATCCAAATATGTTCATGGTATAAACATCTATGCATTACCTCTCTTATTAGACTCAAATTCGTCTCTTCAGACCAATGCAAACCGATTGTTATATTCTTGGATGAAATATGTGGTTATAGGTTCTGTTATGGATCAATGGTTAGGGGCGCCATTATATCTCTCTCAAGAAGACATCAGCTATTACCTAGGAACATTACGTTACTATAATTATGGTCCTATCACTATCGCTAGACCTACATTTAATCTAATTATGTCTAATGGGCACAATTATCTTCTCTACAATATGTTGGTGTAAAATATGGATAATCTTAGAATAGTTCAAGTAACACCTTTCTTTGGATCAAGGAGTTATGGTGGAACTGAAAGATATGTGAATTATCTATCTAAAGAGTTAGCAAGTAGAGGACATCATATAGATGTGTTCACGACAAAAAAATCAACTAAGATACCATATCAGAGTTACTATGACAATATGACTGTGCATAGATTCTTTAGTCCTATGGATATATTTGGGATTAATCCAGCTTGTATAATGCTCCATCAGTTAATGAAAATAAAGGACATTGATGTCTTTCATGTACACTCTTACATTTATTTTACAACAATTCAAGCTGCTATCACGAAATTGTTCAGAAGAATGCCTCTTCTCTTGCACATTCATGGTGGTGTTGGCAGACCTCCTTATAAAACCGGTTTTGTGAAAGAGTTTGCTAAGATGTTTTTTGATT
>BPTK01000021.1 GCA_023705905.1 Candidatus Heimdallarchaeota archaeon | reverse complement strand
AAGAAATTCAGATTGGATCTGTACCAATGGGTGGAATTTGTATGTCCTCAAATACACGGTTACGTATCTCCTCTCCATGTTGTTCAGCTAGTCTCAGATACAAATTATCCATGGCATTGTAAGATTCTATAATATCTATGAGTTCTATAGTATAGTCGTGCTTCTGAAGAAAAGCTGCAAGACTGAACAAAACTCTAATTATGTTCAAAGCCGATTTTTCCTCTCTAACTAACTTCTCTGTATACTCTAGTAACTTCCCCCTTGGAATTGTTCCAATCTGAATTTCTTCATTTTTCAGATATGTTTGGAATTTAGTTAATTCTGAAAGAAAATCCTTTCTTTCTGTTTCTGTAATTCCTTTCTCTTGTAAATATTTTTGAAAAGCTTCTATATTCATTGGAGTTTCCTACTTATTGAATTCACTTCAATTTCGATGGAACAACTATTCAGACCATTATATCTTTTACCTAAAATACCAATAAACAGATTGTTGAAAGCGGTTTCAATTAGTATTTCGAGCCTTGTCTGCCAAGTCGATTCTTTCAATAAGAAAGTCTGCAAATTCGTCTGCTGCCTCACTGCACTCAGCTGATATCGGTGTTTGAAAGAAAACGTCCTTTGGTTGGATTCCAACATAAAGCGTTACTAGATCTGGTGTGTTAGGTTTGAGAAATTCTTCTAACATTGTTAAAGATAAACTGTGGGTTGACATATGGAAACCTTGCGAAACAGCTTCTTTTGAAAAGACTGCAATAGCTCCTGGTATCTCCTTCATATCAGCAGCATCCAATAACAATACCCGGTTTGGGCCTAGTTTGCTTATTTTTCCAAGAAAATGTTCAGGTACTCGTTCACAATAGAAATTTGTCACCCAATCGGGAAGGTTTGCTAATTGAAGCGCCATTAACACATATAGTCCTACAGCATCGTCTCCATTATCTTCATTGCCGATTCCAAGAATAGCAAGTTTGTTTGCTCCACCTAGAAAATCATCTATTTTTTGAATGAATTCTTCTGTAAACTCATTGTCTTTTGAGGATTCTGACATCAAGATAATGTCGCGGGAAGGAGTTGATAAGTTCTTCTTTTGCAAATAAAAGAAACTGTGAGAATTGTTTTTCCTTTATTTCTTGCAGAAATTGTAACACATGCATGCTACAATCTTCAGGAAAGAATAACCAGAAATAGTAATGTTTAAATTCGTTCCACTTCCCTTTGCTATTACTAGAGGCTGAGCCGATAGCAACGACTAACCGGGGACCTAGGGCGTCCTTATACCAGAAGTGCTCTATATGCTGGGGTGAAGACTGATGCTGAGGTTTAGTAATGGTTGATACGCCTCGCTTGGAAAGCGTCGAAGCATCGACCCATGGGATTGCATATTTCGGAGACGATTTCGGAGGAAATCGTTAGAAAGGATAGGGTCAAAACGAGTCAGGCACGGAAGTGAGCAGCTCTAAGGCCAATATGTGGTGCTTATGGTCATCGGTGTGGAGCCTAAGGGCAAGAAACGGCTTCCTGCGCTATGTCAAACTTCAGGTCGCTATGATCGGTTCAGTCGTCTAATATTTTTTGCAATAAATATGTGTATATTTTTCTGGAACAAATATTATTTCTCGATTGGTTAAATTTGAAATAATATTCAAGATTTCAGTTTTCTATTCTTAGAAGTTTCTTTAATTTTAATAAATAGATCTTCGAAATACCTCACTATTTCTGAGTGTTTCTCATTATCAATTTTTTCTGATGAATTATTGTCTGATGAAACAGTTAATGGTATTTTGAGTACAATTAACTCTTTTGATAGATTTCCAGATGCCGAATCCAAAACTATTGAAAGTCTAAAATTTGAAGACCATTCGATTATTTTCTCAAATTTCAAAAATTTATCCTTTTCCTATGTTTTTCATGGACAATCATATCTAGCTATGAAGAAGTTCCAAAAAATGTTGGACAAATTGGAAGATTCGGAACAGTTTTTGGATGATATAAATAGATTATGTGAAGAACCAACTTTAGAAAAACGAATGAATCTTGTAGAGTACATAACCAATGAATTTCTAGAATAAAAAGAAAAAAGAAAGATTTTTGATTAATATTTTTCACAAAGAATTTCGAAATAGTTGTGTGGATGACTGCATCCTGGGCATGAGTGTGGAGGCTTGTCTCCTTCATGTACATAACCACATTTGCGACATTTCCATCTAACTTTTTCATCTTTTTTGAAAACAGTCTTACCTTCTACTTGCTCTAACAATTTTTTATAGCGTTCTTCATGATGAACCTCTGCTTTGCCTATAGCTCGAAGTCTATCTGCAACTTTAGGAAATCCTTCCTTTTCTGCAACATCTGCAAATTCAGGATACATTATAGTATGTTCGTAATTCTCTCCGGCAATTGCAGATTTTAGATTAGCAATTGTGTCTTCTAAAACTAAAGGTGCTTCAGCTTCAACGTGAATGGCTTCTTCCTTAAATTTCAATTTATTTCTAACTTGTTTAAGCATTCTGAAGTTCCATTTTGCATGTTCTCTTTCATTGTCTGCGGTAATTAGAAAGATATCTGCTAGCTGTTCATATCCTTCCTTTTGAGCTATTTTCGCGTACATAGTATAGCGATTTCTTGCTTGACTCTCTCCAATGAAAGCTTTTGCTAAATTCTTTATTGTTTCACTCATCTTCAATCATTCCTTATTTTTTGTGTGAATAAAGGTTTAAGCTACTTTTTAATACTTATTAAAAACGATTGTGATTGAAAAGTAAAAACAGATTTTAACCTTCAAGTAGTTGTTTTAACCAACAAACTTTACATAGGTTTCCAGTGGTCGCATTACCACATTCATCACAATTTTTCATTTTTTGACCAGGTTTAGTTTCTTTCATGGATGCCAATAATTTATCTTGCCCACGAACAATATTATAACAGAGCATTGGCTGTTTTTCTTGTGTTTTGAATATGAATTCTCTTACTTCTCCTCGGTAAGCTTCAACAGCATAAGGACACTGAATTTCTTGATATTCAAGTTCATTAATAATACAATACATGACAATTTCTGCTTGTGGTGTGGCTCGAAAAGGTTTTGCTCTTGGAACAAGAGTTTCGTGTATTTTTCTTGGCGTTGGATTTAATCTAGCTAATCTTGTTATATCCCCCCTAATAATATTGAGAAGTATGGTTTCAGCTTCATCTTCAAGATTATGAGCAGTTATTAGAACATCAGCGTTGACTTCTAATGCTGCCTTGTTGAGCACATTACGTCTTAAAATCCCACAATAAGAGCATGCTCCAAGTTCTCTCTTTTTTCCACGAGAACCTAGTTTTTCTATTATCTTATCTAAATCGTATCCAAAATCCTTTTCGAACGAATACACTACATGTTCTACCCCAAGTCGATCAGCATGTAATTTTGCATAATGTAATCCTTCTTCTCTATAATGTTCGATCCCTTCATCTATAGTAATTGCAACTATTTCACTTTCATGAAAATCTTTCTCGATTTTGTGTAAGATGTCCAACAGAGCAGTACTATCTTTGCCTCCTGAAAGACCTATGGCGATTCTATCACCACGCTGTAACATTTTGTATCTAGTTATTGTCTTTCGTACTCTCTTCTGCATCTGTTCATTGAAATGTTTATGACATAAGGACAGTTTATCATAAGGACGAACATATAAGGATTGATTATCACAGAAGGAACATTTCATTTTGTCACCACTAGAATTTTACCATTGATAAAACTAAATTAAGCACGATTATACAAATGAAGAATATTCGCAGAGTATTTAGTATTTTCTTATGTCGTGGATTCGGGTCTTCTCCTTTCACATTCAAATACTCTTGTAGGATCTTATCTCCGTCTGTTATCCATAAAGGTAGCATGTTCATGAATACCGCCATTATGCTTAGATTCAGGCAATAGATTACCTCGAGACTCCAATAATATGGAAACCAAAAGGAAAGCCAATTTGCTTTAGGAGGCAGATAATTATAGATTGTAATTCCCAAATATATTTTCTCACTACTCTCAGTTTGAGAAGTCGGGTCTATTCTTGTTGGGACTAAGGAAATATTACTGCCATCTAATAATGAAAGGTACAACAAGGTCGCATTAACATTTTGGTGCACAAAAATATTGTAATCTTGATTACTTCTAATTTTCATATATTCAATTTTGTTTATGCTTTCGTTGAAAATACCCATTTCTTGGATTACATCCCCTGTGTCTAAATTAGAGATATCTGCTGGAAATTCCTCAAATATTTTTGTTACGATAACTCCGTCAGCTTCATAATAACCAGCTGAAATAATTGCTGGAGTCAAGAGATAAAGTCCCAAAAAAAGAACAGATATTATTGCGTTGAGTGCTGAACCATTTAAAAGAACTTTAACACGACTTTTCTTGGTTGCCTTGGCCAAACTTTCGTTTACAAGCTCCACAAAAGCACCAAAGAAGATGAAGAACAGAAAAATTCCTGATGATTTTAGTTCAATACCTTCTCTCTTTGCCATAACGGCATGACCTAATTCATGTGGTATGATAACTAAAATGATTGGAAGGATAAATAATAAGGATGTTTTAAAATCAATTGTAACGCCTGGAATAAGTAATTGCATTCCTAGAGCACCAGGAGCATTAAACAGTATTAGAAATGGGTTCACCAAAAAATACGCAATGAGAGCAAATGTGATCAATCCCGATAGTACTTGACCAATTCTATATAGAATCTGCCAAAATTTCTTCAATTTTTCTCCAAGTTTAGATAAGATTTTATTGAAAAACTCTGTTCTGAACATTACTCCAAAGGGATAAAAATTAATTCCAAATCTCTCCAATTTAAAGAAGCTTCCAATGGTTGTAAGCAACATTAATGCTAAAACGACAATAATAATAATTTGGAGAGTTGTTATCATTTGTATCCATTCCAACTGGTATAACAGAGTCTAAACAAACTTGCTTTTACTTATTTCTATATCTGACTTAGCTTTCCAAACACCAGTTCTCTGTTCAAACTGATTCTTTTTAATGATAAGCTAGTATTTTTCATTATATGAAAAGAATCACTAAATGGTACAGTAATAGAGTTAAGGGGACTATACCTAAGGGTTGCCAGTATTGTTCACTAGGATCTAAGCTGGTTCTTTTCATTACAGGTGAATGTGACTCTAATTGCTTCTATTGTCCCTTGACAAAGGAAAAGAAAGGTGATGTGGTTTTTGCAAATGAAAAACAAATACATTCATTTTCTGAAGCTTATGATGAAGCTGTGATGATTTCTGCGTTAGGCGCAGGAATCACTGGAGGAGATCCTTCAACGCATCTGAATAGAACAATGGAATATCTGTCAAAGTTTAAAGAAAGATTCGGCAAGGAATTTCATTGTCATCTTTATACTTCTTATTCTCTATCTTACGATGATTTGAAAGCATTACACTCGGCAGGGTTAGATGAAATACGTTTTCATCCTCCGCGTCTATTACTTACTGAAAAGATAAAGAAATCTATTTCAGACGCTAAATCACTTTCATGGAAGGTTGGATTCGAAATTCCAGTTATCCCTGATAAACAAGAAGAAATACAAGGTATAGTTGAATTTGCTGAAAAAGTAAATCTCGATTTTGTTAATCTCAACGAGTTAGAAATAACAGAAGAGAACTTGCGAAACCTAAGTAAGCTGGGTTATCATACTAAAGCAAATCTCAGTGCTGCTGTTAAAGGAAGCGAAGAATTAGCAATAAAGATTTTGAAAAATAATCGGAGAAAACGTATAACTTTACACTATTGCTCTTCCAGCTATAAGGACAATATACAGTTACGTAATCGACTGAGACGAAGGGCTAAACATTATGCACTTCCTTCCGATGAAATCACTGATGATGGCTTAATCGTTAGAGCTCAGATAATTGTTAAAGAAGCAAAATCCTTACTCAATATTAAGAATGCAATGATTACTGAATTTGAAGTTCCTGAGAAATATGTTAGTTTAGATGAGACAAATAAAATAATATTAACAAATTGGATGATAGCGAAAAAACTTGGTTCTGATTTAGTAAAAAGATTCAAGCAAGAAATATCTGCCATTCATGTAATTCACCAGTATCCCCTTGAAAATGGTATAATAACGTATTTGGATCCTATTTTTGAGGAAGAAAATAATTAATCATGTATTGCAAAACGAAGAAGAGCAGCAACTCCTCCAAGTTTGGAAAGTTGTTCTCCTGAATCATGATATACAGACATTAATACTGTTTTTCCTCTCATTTCAGAATTAGTATCAACCAAACTATCAATTTCGTTCCTCTTCTCTAAATCCTCGATACCTAATTGGTCGTCACTAATCAAAAGAGTTTCAACTGCCCCCATCATTAAAGCACTTTTCACTTTTTCCAAACCGTATGTTACATCACCTGTTTCTTTACCGATGCGTTTGAACACCTCATCTAATAACCGCATCTCATACGCTACTCTTTGTTTTTTTGCTATTTTCTCAGGAAGTTTTTGTGATAGTACTTCTTTTAACCCGACTCTTCCCCCCGTGCTAGAATGAACAAAATTCGTTTTTGCTGCAAGTTTTGGGTCTCGATTTTTCAGGAATGCTAAGAAATTCTCTGGTGTAAAACCAGGTCCAGCTAAAATAATTGTTTGAGGTGCGTATTGGAGATTAGTGTCCTGTAATATTTGAAGAACTTCATTAAAAAATAGTCCCATCTCACTTGTGTGTTGTTTAACATCACTAAATTTTCTTGTTACAGATGGACTAAACTCCGAAATTATTTTTATCGAAAATTGTGTTACCAGTGCAATACAAGCACTATTGTCTTCTATTGTGATTACCAATATTTGCGCGAGCATTGAAGATTTTTCTACCTCATCTAATACCTTTTTCTCCATAGATCTCCATTCTGATTTAATGATTTGCACTTTATCTAAGGGTGATAAGGAAATTGTATGATAAGTTCCCAAAGAAATTAGTTCTTCAGGGCCATTGGTTACCTTTCCTTTAACTCTCAGATTGTCACCAAACCCATGAAACGCAAATTCTTCCACATCTATTTCAAGAATCATTTTTACACGCTCACCAGAATCAGGTCTAGAATCTGAATCATCACCTTTTCTTCTTATTCTCCTAGAAGTAGTTGCTTTCACCTTGTCCCCAGGTTTTAGGACGCGATAAATTGCATAAAGATCACCTACATTTTCGGGGATAAGCTCAATGAATCCATGCTTGTAATCCTTCTTGAGAATCTTCATTAGAATACACCTTTTCTTAATTTGATATCTTCTTGTGTCTTTTTTATGTTTCCTTTTCGTTTATTAGAGTTAAAAAATCTATTCCATTTTCTTTCAAATCGTTAAAATTCACTCGATAGCTATCTCCACTGCTTTGAGTGAGACCATCAGGAACTTCTAGAAAAAGAAAATCCATTCTTTTTCCAACAAATTTGACTGCTAGATATGGTTGTCCTCCAATTCGTTTAGCAAATTCCATTAATCCATCAACTTGATGTTTTTGGACGTAAAAGGTGTTTTGTCTACATGTTTTTATTTCTAAAGCTAGCATTAACCCCTTCTCTGCTGATCCTGCCAAAACATCAGGTCTAGGCATAAGACTTGTTCCGGAGGAAGAAGGTGCTCGCATTACCGCAAATCCACATTCCCATAATCTGTTTGCTATTTTTCGTTCGTAATCAGCTGCTAATTTTTTACTCAAGTTGAACAACTCATTCAGTCTTCTTGTTGAATCTTATTCAAATTACTTTGTTTAAAAGTTTGTATCCTTAACAAATGGTCATTGAGAAAACTAAAAAGACTTAAACAAAGGTTATAACTAAGTTTCTAGGAGCTGTAAGAATTTTATGAACCAAATTCGACAAATGACAATAGAAGACATCCCCTTGGTTTATGAAATAGAACGCAAAAGTTTTCCATACCCATTTGGTGAAATACTAATAGGGAGTCTCTATTTTGGTGCCCCTAAGTTATGTTTTGTTCTTGAACAGAATAATAAAATGATAGGATTTCTTTTGGGTGGATACACTCCGATACCAAAACAAGCTCACATACTATCTTTTGCTATTCTCGAGAGTTTCAGGGGAGAAGGATTGGGGAAAGAACTACTAATACATTTTCTGAATCAGTTAAAAAGTTCAGAATTCAACAGTGTGAAATTAGAAGTAAACGTTGACAATAAAAAAGCAACAGAATTGTATGAATCTTTACAATTTAAAATTGAATCAAGAATAAGAAAATACTATCAGGATAATAGCGACGCATATTTGATGATAAGGAGAAAAGAATAAAACTCTTTATGAAGGCTCAACAATTTCTTCGTCTTCAATTCCCATAATTTGCTTGTGTATGTCTTTTGCTGCAATTTTCCCTGCACCCATTGCAGCTATTACTGTAGCAGCTCCAGTTGCTATATCTCCACCAGCATAGACTCTATCCTTACTTGTTTTTCCAGTATTTCTCTCTGTAACTATGGTTCCCCAACGTGATACTTCAAGATCAGGTGTAGTGCGAGGAATAGTTGGATTAGGGTCATTTCCTACAGCAATAATAACAATCTCACATTCCACAAGATGCTCAGAACCAGGTATTGGTATGGGTTTTGCTCTACCTGTTTCGTCAGGTTCTCCAAGTTCATATTGAAGACATTCAACAGCTTTTACTTTTCCTTGTTCATCACCAATCACTCGAATTGGGTTAGTGAGAAATCGAAACTCAATATCTTCTTCATCTGCATGATGAACCTCTTCTTGTCTAGCAGGACATTCTTTCTTACTTCGACGGTAAACAATAATTGAATGTTCTGCGCCAAGGCGTTTGGCTGTTCGAGCTGAATCCATAGCAACGTTACCCGCACCGATGATCACAACAATTTTCCCACGTTTGACTGGTGTTTTATACTCAGGGAATTTATAACCTTTTAAGAGATTTACACGAGTAAGATATTCATTTGCACTATACACATTTACTAAATTTATACCTGGGATATTGAGAAACCGTGGAGCACCTGCTCCCGACCCTACAAAAACTGCGTCGAACTCATCCAGTAGTTCATCAACTGTCTTATTGCTTCCCACAAGGAAGTTTAGTTTAATTTCCACTCCAATCTTCTTTAGGAAGTCAATTTCATATTTTACGATGCCTTTAGGGAGACGAAATTCAGGTATACCATAAATTAGAACTCCACCTGGTGAGTGTAAAGCCTCATAGATAGTTACTTTATGTCCCATCAAAGCTAAGTCTCCTGCACAAGTTAAACCAGCTGGACCTGCACCAACAATTGCAACGGTCTTACCTGTTGATTTTGGAAGTTCAGGGATTTCTTCACCATGTTCTCGAGCATAATCAGCTACAAACCGTTCTAAATTGCCAATAGCTACTGGTTGATGTCTCCTCCCCATAACACATTTTGCCTCACACTGTGATTCTTGTGGACATACTCTACCGGTGACAGCTGGTAAACTATTTTTTGTTTTGATTAAAGCGGCAGCTTCCAAAAAATTTCTCTCTTTTACCAGAGAAATAAAATCCCGAATTGGTACCTCAACTGGGCATCCACTAACGCAAGGCTGATTTTTACAGGTAAGACAACGTTGAGCTTCAAAAACTGCTTCAGCTTCATTGTAACCATAGGGTACCTCGTCAAAATTCTGAATACGATCTGATGGTTCTTGACATGGCATTGAAAGTTTGGTTCGAATAAGTTGAGGGCGAGGTTTTCTTTGTGCTGTCATTTTTGTTCCCCTTCTTTATTACATTGACATCCTTTACGATGTTTTTGATAATGCTCCATCGCTTCTTTTTCTTCCTCTTTATAACCAGATAATCGCGACATTGTTTCTTCCCATTCGACTAGATGAGCATCGAAATCAGGTCCATCAACACAAGCGAATTTTGTTTCTCCCCCCACCGTTACTCTACACGCACCACACATACCAGTGCCATCTAACATTATAGTATTAAGACTCGCTATGGTCTTGAGATTGAAAGGTTCTGTTACTTTTGCAACAAATTTCATCATAATTGGAGGACCCACACAAAAAACTGTGTCGATTTGTTGGCCGCTCTCAATCATTTCTAATAATTGGTCTGTAACAAACCCTTGCCTTCCCTCTGAACCATCATCTGTGCATATATATAATTCATCTGCAAATTCTCGAATTTCTTCTACGTTGAATAATAATTCTTTGTTTCTAACTCCAATTATAACGTCGGTATGATTTCCTGCTTGCTTATATGCTCTAGCAACTGGTGTTGCAATTGCAATTCCTAGCCCTCCACCAATTACTACTGTGTTACCAGCATTTTCAACATAGGTTGGGATTCCTAATGGTCCCACACAATCTTGTAAATAGTCCCCCTTACATAAATCTGCTAACTCATAAGTGCTAGCTCCAACTTTTTGAAAGATAACTGTTACCCATCCTTCGTTTACATCCCAATCTGCAATAGTTAAAGGAATTCTTTCACCTTTATCATTTGCTCGAATAATTACAAACTGTCCAGCTTTGCATACTCTAGCAACATCTGGGGCTTCAATTTTAAACCAAACACTCTCTGCTGTTACATCTTTACGATCTATCAAGGTAAACATATTAGATTCACTCTCTGATATTTTTCGGGATAAGTACGTGCAATTATGCGTTATTTTCTCTAATTTTTCTTCCTTATTTGAATAATTCCCTATATACATCATAAATGGAGAATTAACTACTATATTTTCATAATCTCTCGCAATAATTCAGTTGCATATGAACCCTTAGGGATATTGAAACTAATTTCTGCTTTTGTCTTTTTATCATTGATTTCATCTGTTAATACATTTTCAATTTGTAGATTATTAGGCAAAAAGCTTATAGCTCTAGACGTTCCTTGTCCTCCGATTTTTTGAATAATTTGATTTTGAAAAATATCAATGTCTATCTCTTCTTCACTAAAGATTTCTTCATAGATATTTTTAACATCACCTGATAAAACCGTTTTTCGACCTATTATGGGCGCGTGAATTCTACCGTTCTTTATTGTTTCACCTGCTATACATTCTTGTAAATTTTGGCTGTGATCATTCCATCTTAAAGTTAAATATTTGTTGAAAAGCTTTGCTTGGAATGCGTGCATAAACAATTTTCTGAATTGTGGAGGTAAAGAGAAAAACACTTGTTCGTAGTTCATCCTACGTTTGATTAATTCTCTTAATAATTTCCTTTCGATTGTCAAGAACCTTGGAAAAAGATCCAGAGCTTTAGTGCAATTCTCTGTCTCCCAGTAGATTTTTCTGGCTTCTTGTATTTCCTCTGATTCACTTTCAAAAACTTTACCGATATAGGTTTTAATTGCAAGTTCAAAGTCGCCTTGAACCAATATTCTGCCAATTTGATGTGTTATAGGCCTTGATTCACCAAATCTTTGAATGCCGAAACCATTTAACACACCTCCCTTCGTAGAAATTTCTTCAAGCGATTCTTCGACAAAATTTCGTGTTTCTTCTTGAAACTGGTCTATATTTCTGATAACAATATTAAATGCATTACCCCAAAGATTACCTAATCTTATTTCTTTTAATCTTAAACATAGGGAATGTGTTTTTATTTTTGGTAAATCTAAAGAGTTCAATACCCCATTTTCAAATTTTTCTTTCAAACCCCAGACACACACTCTTTGAGCTGTCAAGGCTCTTTTATCCTTAGAACCTGCAATGCTGATATCATTACGTTCAATTTTCCATAACCTTGCTATCCAATCTAGAGCGTCAGATGTATCAATATCCCTCTTCACTAAAACGAAGTGGAGAAACAACCCAGGTTTTCCTGGTAATTCTATCCTTTCTACACGTGGGTCTAATTTGTGTTCTTTGTCAATTATTTCGCTTACAATGAAATCTTCAGGAAAATGTTTAATCTCTCCTCCAGTACCTTGAGATTCTGTAATTAAGGGGGTTAACAATTCAGAAGAAGAGTTATTCTTCATTTATTTCAGCTCTTACAACAGTGGTAATTCTTTCGAAACTTTATCGATATTTTGATCCAAAGATGGTCCAATTCCAATTACTGTGGTTGTTCCAGGAGGTAATTGAGTTAATCCAGCATCATTAATTACAGCATAAGGAATATCGAATCTTCGTGCTTTTTCAGCAAGTTCATGAATCGCTTCTTCAGAATTTACTTTGACAGTAACTTTTTTTTGCCCCATTAAAATCCATTTATCTGCCCAGTCTGGATAGTATTTTTTTGTTTTCAAATATGCAGAAATAGAACCGTGTGCAACTTGAACGGCAATCTTTCCTTTAGACATTTTAAGATCTGTCCGCACAGCAATAACTTGTTTATAAATGAATGGCATCACGAAGATAGTAGTAAGTATGTGTTTAAATCTGTAACGATTAGAAAGTGTTGAGTAATTCGAAATATAAACATTTCAAATTCTTAATTGCACTATTTTTCTAACGATAATCCTAACCTATAGTACTACCGCTAGTATTTGTAAGAGATTTCTTCATGTCCTTTAAGTGAATTCAATAAAAGCTTCTGTGTTCAGCACAGAATTAACTGTTTGAATAATAACACCTATGGGGATTGGCAACTCCTGTTCATACTTCTTATCAATTTCAATTTTATATTCTTTATCGCTTAAAGGAGGAATATACAAAGTGGATACTTTTGCAACAGGAACAGGATCAATGAGACTCTCAACAAGTTTTCGAGGGTCGTTTGTTTTTTCTAGAAATCTTACATTTTTATTAGAATACTGCTTTATTTTATCCACAATTTCTGGTCTAGACAGCATTGGGACATCTTGTTTTCTTGTAACTAAAATAATGACGTCATCAAGCTCTACTGATGAATAGAACGCAATATCTTTCATAGCTTTGTTGCCTTTGGAAAGGTCAACCAATATCTTTGATAACTCTATATCAGAATCGGTAATTTTTCCTTCACGATAAAGTTGTTTACACTTTCTGCATAGAGTATTTGTTTGAGCATCAATTAAACACACGGGTAATTTCACGCATAGCCACCTAAGCTATTTATTGTATGGTTATACTTGGATATTTTAAGAATTGTGAATACTGTGAGTATTCTAAACAAAAAATAGTGATGTTTAACAATAAATAGAAAGAATTTTCTTATTAAATTAATCCTCGTTCCATGAGAACCTTAAATTCATCTAAAGTTAATTTATTACCCTCTTTATATCTACCAAGAATTTCTTCAGCCCTTGCGTCCAGCTTTTCATCTCTTGCGCGCTTAACCTCTACTCTTCTGGCTTTTCTAACAGCATGAAGTTCAATTCCAAATTCGTTAGAAAGTTTTTTAACCTCTTGAGTTAAACCATCAAGAGTTTTACGAATTTCTGTAATTTGACCGCTGAGGGCTATTACTTCTGCATGAGCAGCATCAGCTTCGTCTTTAATTTTCCTAGCTTCTTTGGTTGCTTCAAGCATTTTTTCCTGATGAATTTGAGATTCTTGAGCAAGTGTTGTGACACTTGTATGATATGTCTTAATTTCAGTTTGCATATGCCGAAGTTTATTTTGAATATCGCGTACTTCACTTCGCAAATCCTTGAACTGTTCTATTTTTTCAAATTCTGCACTTAGTTCTTCTAATTGAACAAGTGTACTTTTTTCCATTTCTTTGGTTAAAAAGGGAGTTGTTTCTAACTGTCTTTCTAAACGACGTATTTTTTCTCCTACCCTTCTATTTTTTGGAACTCCAACGTTCTTCATTTGCGACCCTAATTCGACAAGTCTTTTACCTATCTTGTCTGCATCTTCGCGCAGTATGTCTCGCATTTGTTTGCGAACTTGAACTTCTTCATTTATTTGATCTCTTCGTTCCTTAGAAGTTTTGGCTGTATTGAATGAATCTTTAGCCTGCTTGTTTTTCTGGTCCCGACTGCTTCTGATTTCATTACGTTTTTCATTGCATGCTCGGAGTTTATCAATGAAATCTTTTCGCTTCAATCTTAGTGAACCTAAATGCACTTTCTTTTCTTCCAAGCTCATTTCTTCACTTTCGACACTCATATACTTACCACGTTGTTATAGGTTCAGAGTTCTTATTTAGTATATAAATAACAATTAAATAATCGAGGGAATAATTTACATTTAAGTTTTATGTAAATGCACCAAACATTGTATCCTAACCTAATTTCTAATTCACCATTATTTTTTATTTGAACGTTTCATTCGTAATTCTGGTGATCTGCATTTTCTGCATTTTTTGGCGTTAGGTGGATTTGTAGCGTAGCACTTTCTACACACTTTTCTATTCATAATATGAGAACGAGCTATTGCGCGGTATTCTGGGTTTGTAACTGGCATTCAAGCATACCTCAATTATTTTAATTTCTGCTTTAAACAAGTTAATAAAAGCATTTCTATTAAGAGCAAGAATATAAAAAACTCACTAGAAAAAGGGAAACATGATTATTTTATCGAATCAAATGAATCTGTATTGAAGTTTCTCCTTAACAGCATCTAAGAGTTTCTCTAATTCTTCCAAATCATTTTCCTCTTTTCTTTTTATAATCTCTTCAATTTCTGTCTTATAATCCCTAAGGTCTTTTATATCCGCAATAAGCTCTTCTACTTCTTTTTTATTTTGATCAATCTTGGTTTGAATGCTTCCCATGTCAATGGTTTCATCAATTAGTGAGGAATCATTCTTTTCTTTAGCTATAACTAATTTAGTAACACCACTATCCAATTTTTCTATTCTTTGATTCATAGTATGAATACGTTGTGTTACGATAACAATTGTATCATTGGCTCTTTCAAATATTGGGTTCCTTGCTTTTTTTCTTCTCTTTAAAGAGAAATAAATGATTAAGAAACTTCCTGCTAGAAAAATTGCCACACCTATGCCTACATATAATGCTGTGCTCATGTTAATCTCTAAATAAAATTGAATTATTTATTATTTAAAGTTAAGCAAAAGATTACCTAATTGTTAGTGACATACAGTAGGAATGTAGAACTATTCTCTGAAAATGTGACGTATTGTGATATATGGGAACGTTTTTAACACACTCTAACCTTTATTTTCTTGAACTAAATAGATTAGTTTACAAATCAGACTAAAAGGTATAAGAACATACCTTGATAGCAAATAACATTGAAGTTTGCATAAAAGTTGGAAGAAGTCTGATGGGTATCACACTTACAATCACCTATCACGATCACTGATGATCTTTACATAATCATAATCATAAATCATACTCTTACAAGATACACTAAAAAAGCGTATTTCATGTTTGAAAAATTCAGATTAAATTAAGTTTATAGGAAGTAATTGAGGGTGAAGGGATTAGTGGATATACCTATCGGTTTTCTTTTTGACTTTACAATATATAAATAAACAAAAGTAGGTGAAGGATATGGGTGCAAAAACCGATACTTCAACAACTAAATATGAAATTACAGCAAAATTCGAAGTCGATGGAGTGGTAGAGAAACCAGATATCGTTGGAGCCATTTATGGGCAAACCGACGGATTACTGAGTGAGAACCTTGACATCCGAGAACTTCAAAAAACCGGTAGAATCGGAAGAATTAGTGTTGATTATTCTAGTAGTAGGGGAAAAACTACAGGCAAAATAGTTATCCCATCTAGTTTATCAAGAACAGAGACCGCAATACTCGCAGCTACTCTTGAAACGGTAGATAGAGTAGGTCCATGTAGTTGCCAAATACATCTAAAAGAGATAGTTGATGTGCGAGTTAATAAAAGACAATCAATTGTTGATCGTGCATCTGAAATTATGAGACAATGGGATCAAAATGTAAGCCCATTTAGTTCTTCTATAACCTTGGAAGTTGAAAAATCCTCAAAACCTGGTTCAATAGTTAAATTAACTGATGAAGGAATTTCTGCAGGACCTGGATTTGAAAGACAAAAGAAAACAATTCTGGTAGAAGGAAGAGCAGATGTAGTTAATCTCCTGAAATATGGTATTGACAACACTATTGCGGTGAATGGAACCAGCGTCCCCCCCAAATTAATTGATTTGATCAAGAAGAAAACTGTAACAGCTTTCCTTGATGGGGATAGAGGCGGTGATTTGATTCTTAAAGAACTTCTTCAAGTTGCAAATATACAGTATGTGGCACGAGCTCCAAAAGGAAAAGAAGTTGAAGACTTAAACAAAAATCAAGTAAACAAAGCCCTTAACGACGCTTTGGTAGTTGAAAAAACTATTTTCATGACAGGAGAGGATGAAGGGAAAACAGTAAAAGAATTTCTTAATAAAGGTAAATCTGAGGATAAGAAGAAAAGACGAATTCTCAGATCTAAAAAAGAACCTGATAAGAAACCTAAACCTAAACCTTCGTCAAGATCTGGAAAAGATGCGAAGCCAGTTGCTTCCAAAACTTCCTCTGTGAAAAAGGAAACCACTGTTAAACCAACAACTTCTGTGAAACAACCTGTAAAGGGAAGACAAACTCGTGATAGTGCGGTTACTAAAAGACCGTCGACTGCTACCAGCAGACCTTCAAGTCGTCCTCCTGGCAGACCTTCTTCTAGCAGACCTTCTTCTAGTAGACCTTCAAGTCGTCCTCCTGGCAGACCACGTGGTAGGCCTCCTCAAAGAGAGATAAGAAAAGTTCAACTGCCTGAATATTTGTCCGTTTCTGTCAAAAACATCAAATCAAAACATGAAGCGGTTGTTTTTGATGAGGCAGAGAAAGAAATTTTACGAAGCCCTGCAAGTGAAATTCATACTAAATTAGATGGTATTGAGAAAGCACATGTATTGCTAATAGATGGTGTCATTACCCAGCGGTTACTTGAAAAATCACACGCTAAAGGAATCAAAATGGTAATTGGTGCTCGAAAAGCTGAAATTACTAAACAGCCAACCAATCTCCGTGTAATAGAATTTAAACAAATCTAATTTTTTTTCTTTTTTATTTTCTTTCTTATTAATGGCCAAAACCCTTAATAGTAAACTATAGATTCGTAGGCAGAGATGAAGCCCTTGGAATATCTATGACTTTCATTAGTTTATTTTTACTATTATTAGTGTGGGGCAGAAACCATCAAAGAATTTTCAAAAACTCAGGTGATATGCAATGTCTATTGAAGATAAGATGAAATTAATAACAAAAAATGCCGAAGAAATTATCCTAAAAGAAGAAATACAAAAAATTCTCACTGAAAAAGAAAAACCACGAGCATACGTAGGTTTTGAACTTTCAGGATTACTTCATTTGGGAACAGGTTTAGTAATAGGTAACAAATTGCAAGATTTAGCAAAAGCTGGATTCGAAGCCGTTGTCTTCCTTGCAGATTGGCATAGTTGGATTAATAATAAACTTGGAGCTGACATGGATAAGATCAAGATAGCTGGGGAATATTTTCAAAAGGCTTTTGAATCAGTTGGAGTCAAAGGCCCCAACATCAAATACATTTGGGCCTCAGAGTTGGTAGAACGAAGTGATTACTGGGCTAAAGTTGTACGTGTTGCTAAGGCAAATTCTCTTGCTAGAATAATGAGAACTATGCCAATTATGGGTAGAAAATCTGAAGGAGAGATGGAATCAGCTTTTCTTTATTATCCTGCAATGCAAGTAGCTGATATTTATGATATGGAGATTGATTTAGCTGTTGGTGGTATGGATCAGAGAAAAGCACATATGCTAGCAAGAGATACAGCTGAGAAGTTAGGCTTTACTAAACCTTCATGTCTTCACACACCCTTGTTGACAGGTTTGGAAGGATTAGGGAAGAAAATGGATGCTGAAGCTGTTCCTGATTTATCTGCACAGATCGATGCAAAAATGAGTAAATCTAAACCAGATACATGTATATTTATTCATGATAGCGAGGAAGATATATTTAGAAAAATCAAAAAAGCTCAATGTCCTCCTAAACAAGTTATAGGTAATCCAATAACAGAAATGGTACAATACATTATCTTCACCATGTACTCTACTCTCAAAATTGAGCGATCTGAAAAGTTTGGTGGCGATATCACCTTCAACAGCTATAAATCTTTTGAAGATACGTATCTCAAAGGTGAATTGCATCCCATGGATCTAAAAACAGCTGTGTCTAAATCTTTAGTGGAAATTCTTAAACCTTCGAGAAACTACTTTGAGAAACACGTAGACTTACTTGAAGAGGTAAAGACTTTCTAATTCTTCTTTCTTTTGTATCAGACAAAAAACTTCAAGATAGCCGAAGAGTTATGGTATATTGCCTTTATCGAGGACTTTCTAGAGATGGCGATGCCGACTAGGAAAGAAGGTGCAAGGAAAAGGCTACATTTCCGCTATCAACGGGCTCTTTCCCTAGTTGAGTGTAACACTCAATACGATGACGGTGAGTCAACCCTAGCGGGATACAGTTGCTCCTGAGGCGCTCAACTGGTGGATATGGGACATCCCCTTAAAATGATACCAAGGGTTAACCTCAGGGGCATATCTATCTGATTTTTCAATAACAATAGGTAACAGAAAAAATAAATACTAATTAGTTAATCTCCTAATGCTTAGGGGCAGTGATCTAGCTTGGCCCATGATGCCACTCTCACACAGTGGATGTCGCAGGTTCAAATCCTGCCTGCCCCACCAATTTTAGAAGTAGTGCTGCAGAAATGAACCCTAATTCAAAAAAGAAGGAATTCTCATTCATTGATTTATTCTCAGGAGCAGGAGGATTTAGTTTAGGTTTTGTGCAAGAAAGATTTAGACATCTACTTGCTGTTGAAATTGACGATGGTGCAGCTCAGACATACAAACTTAATTTTCCCGATACACCAATAATGAATGCTGATATTCGATCTATTCACTCTTTACAGATTGAGTCAGAAATAAGTGAAATACCAGATGTCATCCTTGCTTCTCCACCATGTGAACCCTTCACTTCAGCCAACACAGCTAGATATAAAGACCCATTTGATAGATTTTACACAGATCCCAATGGTGATTTGATTTTTCATGCAATACGAATTATAGGTGATTTATCCTCAAAATTCTTTGTTATTGAAAATGTTGTTCCTATGATGAATGGTATTGGAAGAGAGTTGATTTCAAATGAATTTGCGAAGGTGGGTTTTGAAAAAATATATTTTAATGTTATTGCTACTGAAAGCCATGGGTGTCCAAGTGAAAGAACTAGGGTTTTCATAAGTAATGTTCGTTTGAAACTTCCAAGACAGAGAAATGTTACTACGTCAGAAGCTATTAGTGATCTCCCTGATCCTTCTTATCCTAACGATTTTTCAAATCATTTTGCTCTCTTCTTTCCGAAGAGGGTAAGTGATAGATTACATCGAATAAAAAAAGGTGGGGCCGCAGTCTATTTTTCTGGAGCTGTTGAAGAAAAGAAAACGTGGATAAAACTTGATCCAGAAAAAACAGCTGAAACCATCATGGGCAAATCTCGGTTCATCCATCCTTTTAAGAATCGTCCTCTAACCCCTAGGGAACATGCTCGTTTGATGGGTTTTCCTGATACATTTGTTTTTACTGGTAATGTTGATTCAGTTTTCAATCAAGTTGGAGAAGCTGTTCCGCCAATTATTTCGAGGCAAATTGCAAGAGCTATAAAACAAGTAGCGAATAAATTGAAATAAAAAAAGAGAAAATTGCACTAACTTATGCAAATTTTGAAAATGAGTCTTGAATGCTTGAAAATAGGTTTGACAGTGGTTTTCCAAAAACGTTCTGGAAAGATTGCTTGATATCTTTAATCTGGAGCATATCCGCAATAGATCTATATTTTCCGTCTTTGTTTACTGAAATCAATCCTTTCTTAGAAATCCATAGGAATTTCTTTGGACCCTTTCTTCCTATGATCTCCTTTTTCCCTATTAGATATGCGCCATCAGAGCTAATTAACCAAAATAATTTGGGTTTTTGTGTTACTATCAAAGTATGTTTACTTATGTCTGCCATTCCAATTTTGTTTAATGAAAAAATTCTGTTATATTTACTCACTAGTTCTTGATAAGGTTCAAAATTCTCCACAGGAACTGTATCTTTAACATGGTCTAATGAAAGAAAAGGGAGTTTAACAGGAAAAAGAATAATCGTAGAGAATGTTTTATCAAATAACTCTCCTACCGCACCTTTTTGGGAGTGAACTATTAAATCTGCAATGATCCCCATAGGTCCTTCAAGAAGAAATCCTATCTGCTTATTTTCCTTTTCATTAAAAACTGGAAATAAGAGGGATTTCTTTGATAATGAGATTTTAACAATATTATTATCGAACGTATATTCGTAGCTGTGGGTGATTTTCAAAGGTCGGTTTTTTACACTTAATCTCATTGTTTTCTCACCAGCTACTTAATCTTCAATATCAATATCGATTGAATCATCATCTTCATTTTCGTAATTTTCTAGTTGTTGTTTACGATAATGTATCAATTCAGCTAATTTGAGAGCTTCAATCCCTAATTGGGTGATCAGATATCTTCCTCGAATTGCTTCTCTTGTGATGAAATTAACCTCTTGAAGAATATCTGAATGGTGCTTAAAGGTACCACCGCGTAACCCAGTTTCTTCTGCAAGCTCTTTTTGATATTGTGGAGAATCTTCAAGTATTTTTAGTAGAAGCAATCTGTTCTTGTCTCCTAATGCTGACAAAAGATCTGCGGTTTTTTCCATCACTTCTTCATATTCCTCAATATCTATCGCGCCGCCATGTTCAATAATGGTGATGTCGCCATCTTTGTCCATTTTAGTAGATACACCCCTAATAGCTCTTTTACCCCCATCAACAGCAATTTTTATTGTGCTTTCAAGGTTTTTGGCTAATGAAGACATTACTCTGTCAGAATATTCTGTGAAAGTTGATCCTAAATCAACATCACCCACTCGAATTACTTTTGCTCCACCATTCTTTGATTGTGCCTCATGAATTTTTTCTGCTCTTCTTTGTAATCTAGCAAATTCTCTTTTTGCTTGGGTTAATTCCTGGTTTGCACCTCTAATATCATCCCTGGCATCTTGTAAATTCTCTGTTGCTTCTCTTAATTCTTCTTTAGCTTCTTGTTGAAGTTCTAGATCTCCTTGTTGCTTTGCTCGTTCCATTCTTCGTTTTGCCATGCCCATTTCTCGTTGAGCTTCTATTAGCGTGGCTCTTTCTTCATCTATGTTCTGCTGAGCATCATCAATCTCTGTTCTATAGTCCTCTATTTCTTCCATTATCTCTTCGTATTCTTCAGTTGAAATATTTACAGCCTCTCTTAATCTTTCATTTTCTTTTTCTAACACTTTTTGTATCTTTTTGGTAAGTTTATCTGTAATCTCTTTTGCTGCTTTTTCTCCTTCTTTTGCTGCTTTTTCAACCCTCTTAGTAAAATCCTTCAGCGAATCCTTGAAATCTTCTGATTCAAAATTGATTCGTCCCTCAAATCCTTTGAAAGCTCTAGGACTAACAGGTCTTGCAGGTTTTGCAGGTCTTGCAGGTCTTGCAGGTCTTGCAGGCCTTGCAGGTTTTACTACTTTTACTGGTTTTACTACTGGTATTGCTCTATCCAGAGGTTCATCATGGATGAAATGTTCAACCTTGCGTTTCTTCTTGTTGATGTCTCGTTCAATTCTTCTTCTAGCATCTCTTTTAATTTTATCTTGTTTCTTATCAGACTCTAATTTCTTAGTTCTCTCTTTATCGTCTAGATCTTTGTATGCGTTAGCTTGATTCTTCGTTAGGTTTTGTATGAGGTCTTTTAACTCATCAATTTCCTCTCTTAATTCTTTCATGTTTTCTTTTTCTTCCGTCATTTTTTTTCACCTTAATTAAAAAATACTCTCCTTCTCTTCGGAAATTTCGCTGGAGTCAAATATTTCTTTTAGATCATACTTCAGCTCATTCATGGTGTCCTTTAAGTCTAGAACCATTTCTTTCAAAGATTCTTTGAGTTCCTTCATGGAACCCTTTAACTCATCCATCCATTCGTCTAAGCATTCATCAAAATCATTTTCAAAATCATATTGTTTCAAGATAATCACCCTACATAGCTACTAATTCTGATTTTCTCTTCAACACTCTTTTTGCTCTTTGAAGTTGACTTAATTCATCTTTTAACTTGCGGATCTCTTGATCCAATGTTCTTATCGTTTCACTTTGTCTCATGTTTCTCACCTATTGTTACACTTTTACGTGTTAATTTACATATTTCTGTAAGTATATATAAACCTTTTCATTTCTGTATGTGAAATACAGTAGACTGTAATACTTCTAAATACCTTCAAATTCCTATAAAACTGGTTTTAGCAATATGTTAGCACAATAATTTGTGTAAATTTAGAGTTTTTAGGGTGAATAAATGCCAGTCCAAATATGTAGATATTGCCTAGATAATACTAATCTACTTTATTGATTAAGTGGGTTTTATGATATTAGCACTTGAATCTGGTTTAAGACGAGAAGTTGTCTATTTCTTTCAGACTATTTATTCATAGTTAACAATACGATAGAATGAGGAGATAAAATGCTACACGTTAGTAAAAATGATGGTAAGGATTCTTCAGTACGCTTTGAGCAAATTGATATAACTGAAGGATATCAGATAGCATATAGAAAAATATCTGAAGTAAATGGAGTAAGTATCTCCAACAAAGTAAAAGAAAAAATATATCCTGATGGCGTAATGAAGGTTACCTATAGTCCTCAAACTGAATCAATCTATTATTATGGTGGTGATATATCTGATTCCGATCACAAATTGAAATGGGAGGTTTTTGAAGATAGGGGCGCTATCGTTGAAACAAAATTAATTAAGAATCTGATAGAGATTGATGAAATAAAAGTAGATTTTGACAAGATTACACAAGAGGAGAAACAGATAGGATATATGCCTCTTGATGCCATTATCAACAAAATCAGTGAGTATGTTAAAATATATGGGGAAAAAGCATTCCGACATCGAGTTGACTTAGAACAAAATGAGAAATGTAAGACCTTTAGATTCAAACGAGCTAAGCATACTGAAGAGATAACGCTTTTTTCTTCAGATAAACATCTTGTTTTACGAAGATTTGAAAATGACGATAAAGTCCATCAAAAGAATGTAAGGAGCATGAACCGAACAATTGTGTGTTGGTACTATGAAGGTTTACTGAGAATGAGACGTTTAGATGAAAAACAGAAGAAATATTTGAGAAAAATTGAAACTTAATTACACGCGTAGAATCAAAAAAAATTTCAGAAAGCAAGTTTGTTTTTAAGTTCTTTATAAATAAAATATATTTTCCACATATCTATAGGCATAATACTTTTCCTTTAAATGATAATGTCTATGTTAGAGTAAGAAATAGTTTCAAATATAGATAATAGGTGAGAAAAATGCTATATGAGATAGATACTATATATTGTTCAAGATGTCAAAGGTATGTAACCGTTTTCGATGCTGAAAACGAAGAGTTCTCGACAAAAGAGATCATCTGTACAGATTGTGGCAAAATTCTAATGGTTATTAGATCATCTTTCCAATCAAAACATGATTCGCAATTCTTACTTGAATCTCTTAAAAAACACATTCTTCAAGAAAATGTCAAAACTGGAAAAAATCTAAAAATGAAAAAATTCTTTTCAACTTCAGGTGCATTATAGAAACTGGAATATGAAACTTGAAGAAATTAGAAATTATTATTACTATTTTCCATACTATTTTAAACTAGTCAGGTCCTTGTTTCATGTGATTGAGTCAGAAGATGATTTAGTGGTGGTTGGTGGTGGTCCTGCAGGTCTACTCTCAGCAATTTCTGCATCAAAAAAGGATGTGGGAGTTACATTACTTGAATCAAAACATGTAATTGGTCAGCATGAGCATTGTGCAGGCCTGCTCAGCATCGATGGTTTAAAATCACTTAATCTCTTTAATTTACCTTCTAATATAATTCAAAATAAGAATATTCTAGGTTCTAAAATTTATTCACCCAAAGGTGAACTCATTGTTGTACAAAAGAATAAACCCATCGCTTGGGTGGTTGATAGAGCTGGTTTTGACTCTTATTTGTCCTCTCAAGCAGCTGAACTAGGTGTAAAGATCCGAACCTCTTCCAGAGTACTCAATGTTACAAGAATCAATAATCATCTGGAGCATATTCTTGGTAAAAGAAGTACAATTCAAAAAATCAAATCTAAAATGGTTATACTCGCTGAAGGGAGATTTCCAGCTTTGAATGAAAAATTCAACTTACCTAGTCCCTCGCGGAATAATATTGTGTATGCCTCTCAATTTATCATGTCGGGAGTAAAAAATATCGAGAGAGAGTTTGTAGAAATTTATCAGAGCAATAGTTTAGTTCCAGGTTTTTTTGGTTGGATTATTCCTATAGATGACAAAAGGGCGAAAGTTGGATTAGGAGTTACTAACCCTCCTGCTGGCAAATCTCTTGAAAATCTAATTAACAAACACCCTATCATTAAACAGAAATTATCTTCAGCAAAGATCGAAAAACGAATGAGTGGCGCTATTCCTATTGGATCTTATATCAAAAGAACTTATACTGATAATGTACTTGTTGTTGGAGATGCCGCGGGGCAGACTAAACCAACAACTGGAGGGGGTGTAATCTTTGGTGGTATAGCTGCAAAAATTGCGGGTGATATCTCAAGTCAAGCAATAAAAAACGAAAACTTTTCTTCTAAATTCTTGTCCGAATATGAGAAAAGATGGAGGAAGGCATTCGGAATGAATCTAAATACAATGAAATTAGTGAGGAATTATCTGAATTCTCTTGAAGATGAGCACGTTGAAAAACTGTTCAATTTATTAAAAAAGCCAAAAATAAAAAATCAAATCTCACGATTTGGAGATGTTGATAACCAAGCAAATATTGTTTTTCGTTTGGTTTTCAATCTTAAGCTGTGGCCATTTCTTTTGGGTACAGGTATGAGATTTTTGTTCAAGAAAAGCTAATATCTTGTTTTAAGACCTGATAGCTTTAGTTTAAGTTTGACAGAGCTTTGCGTTATTATCTGGTAATCTGACGAACCAAGTGGAACCGATAATTCAATATTGACAATTTCATCATCATTCTTTCCAGGATCACGTTCAAAGAGATGGAAGGGAACACCAATTACTCCACCTTCAGGCATTCTCACAAATTCTGTATATAGTGTAAGCCCTTCTGGTGGTTTCCAGATTTCATTCTTTTCCATGTTTATTGTACCTCTATTTGGGATTCTTCCACTAAAAGCAGGTCTTCGTCCTACACGGAAATACAACTCAGATTCGTTTCCAAGCAAATCTCGATCTTCTAAGACTTTTATTGATATTAACTCGATTTTGACAATAAATCTGTCGTCAAATTCTTTATCATCCCTTTGTCCTCTAGCATAAGTGTTTCTATAGACTTTTTTTACAACTCGTCTTCCCATTTTATCACGCTCAAATGTTTAAATTTAGTCTTAATAAATTCTTTTTGAATATATCTACTTCTACAATGGACAGTTTCTATTTTAAATGTTACCAAAAACAGATTTGATAAATGTTATTCTGTTACTCGCCCTTAAGAAATTCAACTAAGCAAAATTTACCTCTTCGAGTTGCAGGAATTCTCTCTCCAACTTTAAACGTTTTATCTGGCAGAAGGTTTTGTAACATCCCTTCCCAAAAGTATAGAACAAAATCACACAAATCCCTTTTTCCTTCGACACATTTCTCTCCAGGGGCATATGTACAATAGCTTCTTGCAGGAAATTCAACATATGCAACTCGACGAGAAACAGTTGAAGTAATATCGTCTGGTAGATGTGTTAACAGATCATCTTCAGAACTGGTTTTAATTGTTTTAATGACATATTGACCAATCATTGAAGATATTTCACGTATGTTCTGGTCAGCATCTCGTATATTTGTAAGTAGGATTTCAATAAGATATGAGACGTGATTTTCTGTAAATTCAGTTTTAGCCTTTATTACATTTGCATCTTCCATATCACTAAAGAAAGTGGTAATTATTTCAGCTAATACTTGATGAAAAATTGGTAATACCTTTGTAATTGGATAATTTTTCAAGATTGGAGAGGATGTATCTTCAAGATTTAATCCAATTGAGGATTTAATCTCCTCTTCCTCTGTCGAAAGTTGTGGTTTGCTTGATTGAGTTATTGTTTGTTGCATATCAACGATGGGTTTGTATGTGGAGGCACTAGTTTCAGCTTCAATAACTCTTTCTCCTACTGAGGGTATTGGCTGTTCAATCTTTTGTATAATAATTTGCATCTGCCGAGATTCAAATTGACTAGGGATTTGCTCAACAATAACATCTGATTCAAACAGAAAATATCCTAGAGCTCGAATAATACCTGAAGCAATTAAGAGATAAGAGAGATCTGTAGACTCGGAAGAAATAAATCGATTAGCACCTAAATTGATTGTAGCGCTTTCTTCCTTTTTCTCAATATTCAAAGTTTTCCAACCAAGGAATTCTACTAATGAATCAAATTGATCTTCAATACTTAGATCTCTATGTGGAGTAAAATTGTTGAAAATTACGTTTGCAATGATAGAAACTATTGTTTCTTCATTTTCTTTTTTAGTAATATCAAACGATGATATTATTCGTTTTAAAGTATTCATTAGTATTTTTGTTGTTTGCAATGATCGTAATTTGTCGCTGCCTTTGTTTGTCCAAGTCGGAGAATAACCGCTCATATCTATCGTCCTTTTGAATTGCAGAGTATTGTATTTCTTCTACACTTAGATGAACAAGTCATAATTATAACCTTTATGTTAATTCTTCCGTAATAACATTTCGAAAAATAGAAAATGGTTTAAGTCAAAAAGCTTAAAACACCCTTCTATCCGTATCCTATAGATATAGCAGTAGTGATGACAATGAGTAAAATGATTGATATGCCTAGATGCACAAGCTGTAACAAAACCATTAGTCCTAGCGAAGAAGGAACTACACGCTTTTCGTGCCCTAACTGTAATGATATAATAATTGTACGCTGCCAAAAATGTAGACTTTTTGGAAATGAGTACATTTGCCCAAAATGCGGCTTCAAAGGTCCATAGGATGTGTTAGCAATGGGTGAAGTATTATTAGTTTATGAGATTCGTCCTGAATCTGTTGATGTAACTCCAAAGAAACTTGAAGAAGAAGTAAGAAATGGTCTAGATCCAAAATTCCAGATGCAAGATAATCCTGAAGAAAAGCCATTATTTTTTGGTATGGTAGGTATAATCGGGCAATTCATTATACCAGAAGAAGATGGTGCTCAAGATCAACTTGAAGAATTCTTGAATTCGTTAGAGGAAATTTCATCCATCCAAATGACCTTTGTTACCCGATTGTAGAATCTTTTTCCCTTTCTTCCTTTTCTGATTCAACTAGAATTGGCATTGTAATTTCGAAAATCGAACCTTTTTTCCAATCTTTTTCATCTATTTCTATCATTTCGACTGAATAGTTGTATTTTTTAGCAATCTCATTTACAATCATAAATCCAAGATGCTTACGAACAGTTTCATCAAAAGGTGATAAACTGAGAGCTCTTATAATTTCTTCTCTTATTTCAGGATGTGTTCCTTCTCTATCAATAATTTTAACCTTTACAAACGGCTCATTTTCGATGTAAAATTGCTCCCCAGAAATATCAATTTTCACTTCTTTGTTTGCAGACTTTTGAATCAAACTTGTAAGAGTATAGAGGAATAATTCATAAAGAAAAACACCAGCAACAACTCGCATTTCTGTAGGAAGAACGTTAGTAATGTCAATTTTCTTGTCTTCAAATTCTTCTTTAATTTTTGTTATGACTTGTTCAATTGTCATTTTCAGTGGGACGAACATTCTTTCTGAGCTCGTTGATATATCCAGTACACTAGAGAGCAATCTAATATCTTGAACTATGGCGGTCCCTCTTTTTACAAGGGTGCTTACTCGTTGAATAACTTGATTCTCTTCGGGAGAACCTTTGTCATCCAATAATTCATAGTAACCAGAAATACCAAAGAGTATGTTGTAAATATCATGAGTAAGTACATTCAGATACATTCGTGATCTATTTGAATACTCTTCCGCAATTGATTGTAGTTTTGTAGCTTCTGATATGTCAACAAGAGACAATGCCACACAGTACTCTCCTGTAAGATTGTTTATAGTAGGTGATAATTGAACAAAGAATGTTCGGGCATCTAGCTGTCCCAATTGAGCTACTTCAATGTCTAATTTCATTGTCCCTTTAACAATATTAGTTATTACATCACTTATTTTTTCACGAATTAGTATTGCTTTTTCTTCTTGTAATTTTAACGAATAATCCAATTTCAGTCCTATAGCTTCAGCATAACTTAGATTGAAAGTTTTTTCTGCTTGCTTGTTAAGGTATAAGATCTCATTTTTATTGTTAACAAGCAAGATGGGAAAAGAAGAATATTCAGAAGTTTGTGTTATTTGCTGAATATCATCAAGCAATCTCTTTCGCTGAAGGGTGAGAAATAACTGATTAGCCAAAATTCTAAGGAAATGTATATTGGTTTCTGATAGGTTTTCCTTAGAAGGAGATAATATTAATAGAAATCCAAGCATAATGTTTGTTGAACCAATTGGAAGAATAACACCAAATTGTTCTGGATAGATTGAAAAATCTACATCCTCTAATTTATGTGATGTGTTGAAATACGGTAGATTTGATATCTCAAAATTAGGTTTGGAATAGTAATTGACAATATCCTCATTTAAGCCAATATGTTGAATAAGTGCAAAATGATCAATATCTTTGATAAAAACGCCTATATTCTCGATATCTGTTCTCTTCTTAACTTTGGGGAGAATATTGTTGAGTATAATTTTAACTTCTGTTGTTTCTAATGTGAGATTTGACATCTCGACAATAAGCTCGGTTTGTTGCTGTTTAAGAAAGGAACTGTATTCTTCAACCCAAGAAGATATTAATGATGATATTGTGTGGGAAACACCATTAATTATTTCAAAATAATATTCTTCATTATATTTTTTTGATTCAGGAAATAGAAATGTTGTGAGCGTGCCTATTACGGTTGAATTATCATGTATTAATGGCGTAATTATTGCTTCTTTAATACCTTTTTCAGTGAGTTTTGCTTTTAGTTCGAATTCCTCTGAAAGCGAATCCGTTTGAACCCAGATTGGCTTAGATGAAGTAAAAATATCTGCGTAAGGATTATCGCTTTCAAATGGGTCCATTTCAAACTCGAATTCTTCCTTCTTTACATCTGCGCTAGATACTGAAAAAGGTATAAGTAACTGGGTTTCTTGATCGTAGAAGTTAATTAGTACAAGAGAAGGATTAAGTGTTTTTTCAATTATTTTGCTAAGGCCCTGGAAGATTTCAAGTACTCCTTTAATTTCTTTAAATTCTCCTCTCTGTAATAATTTGAGGAATTCAAACAAATTAGTTTTAGTATGGTAATCATCCATCTATGATTTCACTCCACGGACAGTATTTTACATATTAACAGCTTGTATTGTTATTTTTTCAGACCTTTTTACGTTTTTAGTAAGCTACATCGTTTTTGTTAATTAGTATTAATTCTATTGATTTAAATTCATTCCGCATAGAACTCTTAAACCAAACTAGTTTTTTGCGAGTGTGAAATAACTGTATGATGAAGTTATGAAGAGTCACTTGGTATTTTCTAACAACTTTCAATGTCATCATTAGCCTAAACCAATAATATTTATGAATGAACACAGTTATACTTTTATCGAGGAGATTTAAGTGCCAAGTATAACTCAAACTCTTTCTGAATATTCTAGCCTAATCTTTGGATTCTTTTTAGGAGATAAGGAGGGCAAAATATTGAAGGAGCGTGTGTTTAACCCTGATAATTGTCCTCAACAGATTTTGTCAAATGTTCTCAAAGCTTTTTGCACATTTGCAGAAGATACTCAAATTTCCAATAAAGGAACTATAGAACTCACAAAATCCAAAATATCTTTTATTAAAATCCAAGACATCACTTATGTTTTAAATCATAATTTACCTGATAAATTGATTGCTGAAGAATTAATTGAACAGCTATCAGAAATATTTGTTGAGAAGTCAAAAACAAAATTTTATAGTGGTGATCCTCAAAGCGTTTTTTCAGGCGCATCAGCTGTTTTTAATCAAACCATTGAAGAAACATTTGGTGATGTGTTTTCTTTCCAAAAGCGCAAAGAACAGGAAAAAGACGCGGTTTCATTAGAGATTGAGTTAGTAGATGTTTCTATTAATTATGATGAGATTGCGTTTCTGCCACAAATTGTAGGAGAGAAAAAAGATACCTGCAAGGCTTCTAAAAAAGCAGTTACAAAAGGAACAAGGAAAACTGAAGAGGAAAGCGAAACTTCTAAAGAGCAAAAATTAAGCGCTGTAACCTTTAATATTTTAAATTCTATCAGTGGGATTGAACATCTAGTTTTTGTTGAGCACGATAATGAAACCACTAATCTTTTCTATCAAAATGGAAAACTAGAAGAAGTTTTTGTAAATAAGACTCTACAGATTTGTGAAAAATTCCTCTCTGATATCTTAGAGATGTTGAATGATGAAAGCTTAGAGAAATCTCTAGATGTAACCGAATCATATCAGATAATATTTGTTCTACTTAATGAAAGCAACTTCTTCTATGCTATAGCAAAAATGAGTATAGATGCTGTTCTAATGAGTCCAGTTTTTGAGAGAATTGCAAAGAGAATCAAGGATGTCGTTATAGATTACAAAATATCAAAAGATTAGCTTTTAGTTTTCATAGCACATTTCTCTGAATTACTGGTTCTGAAACACTTATTTTTTCATGTATTAGGTTACTTTTCCATTCCTCTTTACATGAACAGCTAATCTCTTTGTTTAACACTTCAATATCTTGTGACATCGTAAACTCTTTTATCGCATTGATAACTTCTTGATCACATTCGCCGCAATTGTGAGCCCCTCTAACATTCCCACCAGCAACAATATCACAAATTAATCTTAAATCTGGATATTGTTCCTTTATCTCTCTGCATAAGTAAAGAAGAGACCATAACCAAGGTGTTCTGTATTCATTCTTCTCGAATAGTTGTGAAAGAAATGTTCCACGATGAATACTCATGGCATTAATTGAGATAGTATCAATACCTAAGGAAACTATCTTTGTTACACTTAATAGTATATCTCGCATTGAATCATATTCAGAAACGAAAGGAGGTTTGAATAATAGATATGCCTTGACTCGCGCACTATTTTCCTTTATTGTGTTTGTTGCTTTTTCAAAGTCCTCCCAGAAGAAACCTTTGTTTATAGAATTCATAAGAATAGAATTACATGAGCTTTCCAAACCAATAGCTATTTCTAGTATGGAGATGTCAATTTTAGTTGATATTTTTTTGAGTAATGAATCTTTAACGTATTCCGGTCTAGATTCAACTACAACTTCTTTAATTACCTCATACTGTGACAGCTCTTCAAGCATTTTCAATTGAAACTCTTCTGGTACTTCTTTGGTATCAAGAAAACTTCCACTTGTAAAAATCTTCACTGAATATGTGAATTCTTTATTCAACTTGTTTTTCAAAATCTTTTGAAATGAGGATAAAATCACTGTAAAATCAGGTTGTTGAGGATTATCGTAGATATATCCGCAGATTGAGCAACCACCACTTCCTGATAGAGCCCATGAACATCCTCTTGTAGGGAGTATGAAAACCAAAGCTTTTCCTTGCTCTGATAAAAGACGAGTATCTTCTTCCCAAAAAACGACTTTTCGTGTATGAGATCTAGAGGGGAGTTCTGCTTCTCTAATGCGCTTGATCCTCTCAGCAAAGTTTTTGTTAATTTTCATTTTTTACTCCTCACTTTCTTCTTAACTTCTGCAACAATCCCTGAAGTCATTTTGTTCATATCACTCCCAGAAACTAGGGCGGTTGCAGTGGCTATTATTTGATTTTCGTGAACTATGAATATTTCATCGTTTGGTTGGATTCGTGTGTTAGCATGGACGACACCAGGGGCATAAATATTACTCCCAGAAACTCGTTCTGCTCCAAATTCAAGCGTATTTTCGGTTTTTTCCAAGATCAAATTTGCGTTTTTAGGAAAGAGTGATAAATACCCACTCTTTGTAACATAAGTTGCTATTTGTTCCTTATCCTTGTAGATATGTTGGTCACGAGGATATTTGCCCTTAATTCTTACCGAATATGGGAATAAAATTTCTCCAGATCCTAGTCCATACTCAAAATCTGCAACAGATTGTATCTTTCTTATTTTACTCGAGATTCCTTT
>BPTK01000020.1 GCA_023705905.1 Candidatus Heimdallarchaeota archaeon | reverse complement strand
TGAAGGTATAGCATTAGGTATGTGCCTCTCATTTTGTAACAGGCGTAACATCTTTATACAAGTGCTACATATTGATATTTGATTTATATGACTCAAGAAAAAAAAGAAGTCGCAGATATCCAGGTTCGGATATCAAAAGAAACGCTGGAGAAACTTGAAGAAAAAGGATGCTATTCTGACAAAAATCCTTCGGGCATTATTTCTCGTATTGTAGACGAACATAGTGAGATGCAAAAATCTTGTGCAGCTGCTGCTCCTGCAAAAGAAGAGCTGGTTGAAGAACCTGAAGAGATAGATGAAGAGATTGAGAAGACCGATTAGATGGTTTGCAAAAATCTCCCTCATTTATTTTTTTAATTTCCCTTCTTTTTTTATAAATCAACTTTTCTTTTTTCTTTAAAACAACTTTTTTCAAAACAACATAGGCTTTTTCGGGCGACATGACGTGCAATAAGACTAGATTCAAAACAATGAGTATAATGAAATAATTAAATATATAGGAGTGGGGATGGGGCATTATATACTCTATTTCCCGCAAATGTGCTATAAATGTTACTATTATTTATATTATGAGCACATTACATGTGCTCATGCTAAAGGAGATATACGCCTTCGCACGCAATCTGTTTTTGTTCGGGGTTGGCTATTTTGTCATCAATGCCGTTATTGACGTAGCAAAAGTATTTATGCCTGTGGTGCACCCTCTGAAACCTATAGCCTTTTTCATCTGGACTATTGTTCCCGGCGTCTATTTTGTAAAGCAATCATTCGCACTCTGGAGAGAAGTGCAGGAGAAGCGAGAATAATGGTGGATCTAAGCGACATCACTCTGATGGGTAGAATTGGGGTATTCCTGCTATTGTTCATTGTGTGTATTGCTGCATTCTCAATGATGATAGATGAATTTGTTGAAATGGAAGAATCGATAGGGGGAACGTCACATGATGCGGAATATCAAAATCTCAAGTTCATTCTCGGCTTTGTAATTGTATTGTCCATGGCTGGTTGTCTGATGTATCTATCGAAAAAGAAGAAGAAGAAGGAGAAGGAGGACCAGGATGGAAACTAAAAAAATGTTACCAATCATAATTGTTTTTCTTATTTTTCTCTCAGTATTCTCTATAAATATCAATGCAGGGGAAGGAGATTATGCTGGAATGTGGTCAACTTCACCTTCCACAAAGACGGGGGGGATCACAACAGATGGGGTTAATATTTGGATATTGGATTATTATGGGTATGTCTATAAATTTGATATGGAAGGGGATTATTTGAGTTCTTTTGAAACTACACATACGGAAGGATTTGATAATGGTGGAATCGCCAAATATGGGAATTTCATATATATTCGGGATGCAGGCACAGCAAAAATCCATAATTATACGCTGAGCGGGGGATATAATGGTAATTGGACGGCAAATGTGAATCTGGGGCCTGGTGAGATTACAAGTTATGATGGTTTTCTATGGATTGTTCTCCACGATCAAAACAAGGTGGAAAAGTATGATCTGCAGGGCAATTATATCGGTTGTTGGACTCCAGATCAGCAATGCATGGGAATAGCTACGGATGGTGTCAATATTTGGCTTACAAACTACACTCAAAAAGAAGTCTATAAATATCATATGGATGGGGAAGATGCGGATTTTCATTGGGATTATGGTTTCATTACAGGCACATCTATTTGTACTGATGGCAACTTCTTCTGGATGGTCAATGATGGACTGCACATGGTATACAAGTACGATACAGATGACGCGCCACCTAGCCCCGATCCGTCAACATGGGATTCAGAACCTGAGCCTATTGCAGCGTATTCCATTACAATGACTGCGACAACTGTTTCTGATGCAGATCCACCTATTCTCTATTATTTTGATGAAATCACAGGGAATGGAACGGATTCAGGGTGGCAGGAATCACCAACATATGTAGATCATAGTATTGCTTCTGAAAATACGGAATGTGCATATAGGGTTAAATGCAGAGATTATCACGGGAATATGGGAAATTACTCGTCAACAATTTATGTAAATTCATATTTTCACATATATACTCTTTTGGAGATAATTTATTCTTCAACATCCATTGAAATCTTTGGGCTATGTTATAATGTAACGGGAGACGTTGGTTTTTTATGGGGAAATAATTCTGTAAATCAAACCGTTCATGAGAATAATGAGACCGCCTTTTCAGATCTTTCAGATCATACTGGTGGTTATTGGCTAATGATAGATGCCAATGCATCAACTTATTATCATTATATGGCTTGGTACAATGATGGTGAAGAATATCATTTTGGAGAAGAAAAATATTTTATCATGCCACCAACAAGCCCCCCAAATGATTTTGAAGTTAATAACGAGGGCTATGGGTCCATAAATTTGTCCTGGACTAATTCTTTTGACGCTGATACTTCAGCAAATCAATCAACGATTATACGGATGAGTAATGATTCTTATCCTACTTGGACTGAAGGTGTGGAGATTTATAATGATACTGGAACGTGGTATAATAAATCAGCATTGTTATCTAGTACAACCTATTTTTTCTCTGCATGGACATATGTCAATGACACCCATTCTCCCATATTGTGGTCTAAGAGTCAGGGACGTACAACTACATCAGGCACAACACTTTCAGGTCTCTATACCATCAGTGTAAGATATGAAAATTCAACATATGGATACATCCCGCTCAATCTTGACACCCGGGATTATCATAAACATATTTTTTATGTGCGGTATTTTTCTTCTCTAGGGCCGCACATATTGGGTGGTAGTTTTGAGGAGAATTATTATGAGGAAGGCAAAGAATGGTATATCACGGATTCAAATCTTACCGATACTGATGAAACGGATGGATCTTGGACTATCAATGCAACTAATCTCCCACGTGAGATGGAGTTTCAATGGAAAGGATACGACACTGTTTGGTGGTTCTGGGAAAACGCTGATTTTTGTACTAGAACTTTGGTAGTTGATCAGTTTGAAGGTCAGAATATCACTTTTTATCTACGGACTGATCTTGAATATGTTCCACTTGCATTAGGTACAATGGCAAACTGGGCTAATAAAACATTTTTAGGTGAATATCAATATACTTTTGCAGATAATCATGGTTCTTTTTCTTATGAAGACAATGCATATGTATATATATATTTGTATGCTAAAAACGGAGATAAGATGATTATTCATTCAGAATATCTCGATCTTGATATGCAAATCACTCCTACGTTGGTGTTTGGAAAAATCTATTATATGGGTATAAAATCAGATGTAGCTGAGTTGGAGTACATCGGTAAAGCCCCCACGGGTGCAGAAGATTCAGTTGTTATTACAATACCCGCTGAAATGCTTTTTGAGTATGCAATTTGGGATCATATTGATGTTTCCTTAGGGAGAAGCGATACATTGTTGTATCTGGACTATACGGACCTCACAGAGAGCACAATAAGCGTGAGCATGTCAGTAGCAAATTATCATAATAGAACAATAGTCTATACTGAGGAAATGGGGGGAATAAATAATTATAACTTTACATTCACAACTGTTGACGGCTACGATAAAGATGAGGAATACGTATGGCGCATCAACGTCACTTTTCAGGCATTGGGAACATTTACCACTGGCTGGATCCCCATATTGACAAAGCAAAGCTACATTATAACAGATGTTTCTACATTAGATGACATATTAGCTCTGTTTTTCGGCCCTTCACCGGTGTCGGCAGGGGGCATAAGTGTCGGATATGCATATCTTGGAGTTTTGATACTTGCATTACTTGGTCTTCTATCATTTAAGCCTGAGCAGGCACATGTGGGTCTGATGGTTGAAGGTCTCATATTTATCCTTGCTGCAGGTGCAATCGCGGGTCTTGAATCTCTTTTCGCAAATTATTCTTGGATTCAGGGCGTAGTTCTTGGTGCTGCTGGATTGTTCATATTCATTTTGGGTCTTTGGGCGGCATTAGCAGGAAGGCAAACGGAGAAGGAGGACAAAAAAACATGATGAAACTAATGCAGATTAGCATTTTTCTTATAATTTTCAGTTTTGTAATCTCTACTTTTTCAATCCTTAGCATTACAGGTCCTGCTTATGTCGATGAAGAAGGAGTGGGTCAATATGATGAAGTTGGTGCCACATCTCTTATTTGGTCCCATATCGCTAAGAACATCCTAGTATCACTATTGTCAGGGATTCTCGTAGCGATAGTTGTCTCTAAATTAGCCAACATCCAAGGATCAGCTGTCATCAATATCGGCATATTCGCAGGGTTATTATCGCATGGCGTGATTGGTACTGCAGGTCTTCTCTGGAATATTTATTATTCATTGAATCCTACAATCAGACCAAGCATGGGAATGGCTTTGTATCTATTTTTCTCCCTGATTGGTATCCTAATTGCGTTATCTGTCATGCATTTATTATCTGAAGGAGGGATTGCAGCATCAGACGAATAAAAGAAGCTAAAAAAATATTTTTGATAGGGCTTATAATCTCTTGCCTTATTTCATCATTTTTCCCACTTTCAATAGTTGAAGCTGATAATCCATGGTGGAATAATGATTGGGATTATCATAAAACATGTAATATTGCCAATAAAATAGATGAGTATCAGTTGCTTTTGAATGTATCATATGATGGTGGTGGCGATGTTTCTTGTGAGGGTCACTGTCAACCTGATTTTGATGATTTACGTTTCGTATATAATAATGCGACAGAATTACCCTATTGGTTTGAGAAGATTGTTTCTGGTAGTTATGTCTGGGTGTGGGTAAATAATTCTGGTAATTATAGCAGTTTCGAAATGTTTTATGGTAATTCGGGTGTTTCAACTACAAGCGATGGCTATGCCGTATTTGACGCTTTTGATGGTGCAGAAGATGGGGTAGGCAATTGGACAGAAGAAATTTATCAGGGGGCGCCTGATGGTGATATGGTTCAAAGTAGTGATTATGCACGTACCGGAAGCTATAGTGCAAATCAAATTACCACATCAGGGCAATGTACTGTTTTTCGTAGACCAGTCGATGTAGCCGATAAAACATTAGAAGTGGCAGTTTATCTCCCAAACATTAATGAGGCAAATTATCATCTATTTTCATTTCAGAGCCAGACTACACCCACCCAGGACACTTGGGGGTGGTATGGTGGTTTTAGAAATAGTGATCCTTGGATTGGCTATTTTGATGGAAGTTGGAATGATGTAGGAGATTATTCTGAGGATACTTGGTACATTTTTGTGTTTGAAAACTTTAATCTTGTTGCTCATACTTGTGACATAAAGGTATTGGATGAAAATAGGGACATCATTTATAGCGATACTGATTGCGGGTGGAGAAATGATATAGATGCCATAAATCATTTCTTCACTCTGAGTGTAAGTCCTACAGTTCCATGTGACACCTACCTGGATAATTGGTTAATCCGAAAATATTCAGACACTCCTCCTTCTTGGAGCAGTTTCGGCAGTGAACAATCAGCACCATCAAATAACCCACCGACATTAAGTAATGAAAATCCCGCAGATGATCTAGGCAATGTAGCTATAACTCAAGCAACCGTTAGTGTCACGATAGAAGATATTGAAAATACGTTTAATTGGACTATTCAGGGGCAGTATATAACAAATACTGGTGCAAATGATGCCTCGAATGGTTCTAAGTCGGCCAATACAATTACACCATTGCCCTATTCTACAGACATCGTATGGTATGTCAATGTAACAGATGGGTATGGCTGGACAAAAGCTACTTATAATTTTACAACAGCTGCTAATAACCCACCGACATTAAGTAATGAAAATCCCGCAGATGATCTAGGCAATGTAGCTATAACTCAAGCAACCGTTAGTGTCACGATAGAAGATATTGAAACTTTTGATTGGACTATCCAAGGTCAGTACATAACCAACACAGGAGCAAATGACGCTTCGAATGGTTCTAAGTCAGCCAATACAATTACACCATTACCCTGTTCTACAGATATCGTATGGTATATCAATGTGACTGATGGTATAGATTGGACAAACGCTACCTATAATTTTACAACTAGATCACAATACATTCTTGATCCACCTGCAAGTTTTACAGCAACCGCAGATGGTAGATTCCAAATAGACCTCTCTTGGACAGATGACAGCAAAGCCGATTCCACTCTTGTAGAATGGTCTACAGCTGCAGATGAAGACCACCTTGGCTCATGGAGTCTAATAAATGCTGTATCCCATGGCATCGCCACTGATGGTACTAATATCTGGGTGGTTGATGGAGGTGCTGATAAGGTTTATAAGTACGATATGGTTGGAAACTATATTGATTCATGGGAGTGCACAGCTCTAAATTATTACCCCCGTGGTATGGGTACTAACGGGGTGAACATCTGGGTGGTTAACACTGGCACTAATAAGGATGTTTATAAATATGATATGCTTGGAAACTATATTGATTCCTGGACAATTACAAATGAAAATCCCCATGGCATCGCTGCGGATGATACGAATATCTGGGTTGTTGACGGAAGTACTGCGGCTGTTTATAAGTATGATATGACTGGAAACTATATTGGTTCATGGAATCTAACAGTTCCAAATGATACACCCCGAGGCATCGTTACGGATGGTAATAATATCTGGGTTGTTGACTACTACGGTGCGGTTTATAAGTATGATATGGCTGGAGAGTATCTCGATGTATGGACTGGAAATACTGCCCCCTTCGGCATAGCCACCGATAGTGCGAATATATGGATTCTCAAGTATTCTACTAATGAGGTTTATAAGTACAATATAGCTGGTGGTGGCTGGGGTCCAGGGGATAATAACTTTTTATATAATGATAGTGGAGAATCAACATCGGATACGGGTTTAGACCCTGGAACACATCATTTTTATAAAGCATGGTCATGGAATAATACAGATAATTGTTGGAGTGCAGGAAGCACAGATGATGCAACTACTAACACTACAAACATAATTCCTCTCTTCAACAATGAGATGCCTAAAAATGCAGCATCAAATATAGAACTGCAACCAACATGCAGCGTAACTATCACTGATAATGATGGACATCAGATGACATGCAATTTTTATACATCTCCTGATGCCAGTGATTGGACACATAGACAAACAAATCTCACTGTTCTCAATGAAAGCGTATCTTATGTTTATGCAGGAGCAAACTCCTATTCAACAATCTACTACTGGAAAATTACAGCAAACGATACTTACGACAATGTATCGGCGATTTATTATTTTACAACAAAAGCTGAGTTTACCCCTGATGAAGATGAAGATGAAGATGAAGATCCTCTTAAAAATATAGGTGACCCCGATATAGAGGGATTAGATTTCAGCAATATAATTGCAGAAGATGGATTTTTGGCTTTAGGTTTCGGTCCATATATTGCCTTATTCAGTGATTTCTTTTGGGGATTGTTCTTCGGCGTCATAGGCGTAGCGATCTATACATGGAAATCAAATAATTACTCCCTGATCGGCTATCTGATAGCTGTCCTGATATTCACCCGTGTCGTTCTCCCCGTCGGATTGGCTGACCTCATGGCGATATTATTAGGTCTAGCAACTGCAGGCCTTGTCTACAGAGTGTTTATAAAAAAGAAACCACCGGAGAATGATAAATAATGTTGTTACAAATATATCTGTTGATAATTGTCTTTGCATTCATCATTATGCTGCTGGGTTTCGCGTGGGAGTCTTATCCTTTTTTCGCTTTTGATTCTTTCTTATTTTTCGCCCTTGCTGGTTTGAGTATGATGATTCAGATTCCATACTCTTCTGCATCTATAGGGGTATTCAGTGATGATGCTGCAAGGGTGTTGTTCATCTTGATTGGATCTCTGTGTGGATTTCTGACGATAATCTACAAGTTTCAAGCGATGCCTGAAGAGGAAGGACCTGAGACATGATCATAAGAAAAATGGTGATTGTTGTTATAACGATAGCTGCAGCCCTAGTTTCAAGTGCCTCAGCTATACCTATTCTCACCTCAGAATATCCAACAAATAACTCAATAGGAATATGCCCTTGTATCGTTTTAGGTATAGATATGGAAGTAAGCACAGGACATGCTAATATAACTTTTTATTATAGTGAAAATATGACTGTGTTTACATTGTTGGATTCATATATCAATGTGACAAACTCAACTCATTATGTTCATACCTGCCAGAATATGACTCAGTTCAATACGACTTATTATTGGTATGTTTATTCTGAGAATTATGAAGACACAAGTCTTAATGTTACAAGCCCGATTTATAATTTCACTACTGCAATTTCCCCTGAAGATTGTCTTGGTGATGCTCCTCTTGATATGGGTTTATCTATGGGTGTAGCGGGTGGTGTTTTGGGTGGCATTGTCGGTGCTCTCATAATGCAGAAGAAAAGGAGAAAACACAATGAATGATTTCACTTCAGTGATCACTCTTTCAACGCCAAGATATATGAAACAGAATCTTAAGCAGGTTCTAGATGATTTGGAGAAGTATGGTTACGCACTGATGCAGGATTCACCGTCAGCGCGTCTATTGTCTCGTCTGACGCTGAAAGAGAGGCAAGGGGGTAGGTTGCTAGTGACATCACCGTGCTACGTGGAACGGCCGTTTGTGAAGAACGTTGTATGTATCCCGCTTGGCTACGAATTTATCCGTGGTGGAGATTATAAATTTAAAATTAAGTAAAGTATATTAACAAAGTACCGTTATGAAACCGTATGAAAACCGTAAGGGTTGAATTGAAGATACCAGAAACCACCTTGAAAAAAATAGATAAGATAGCATCAGTAGAGTTTGAAACCAGAAGCACTATTATACGTAATGCATTGAGAGATTATCTCGATAAAAAACTTTTAATGATTGATACTGGAAAGTGATGAGAGAGGAATTTGGATGAAAAAATGAAGGTTCTAATGATTCTTTCCAATCCATTTATGGTTGATCCTCGTGTTCATAAAGAAGCAAAAACTTTAGTTGATGCTGGACATGAGGTCGCCGTTATTGTTTGGGATCGTAGACATGAGTATGCATCAAGAGATGTTGTCGATGGGATAAAACTCATTAGATTACATAATGGTTTCTTGATGAGGGCGTTACCAAATAATCTTTTTAGGAATCTTCTGTGGTGGAAAAAGTCATACAGAATGGGAATAAAGTTATACAAAGATGGTTTTGATTTTGATGTGGTCCATTGCCATGATTTAGATACATTGCAGACTGGTGTACGGTTAAAGAAAAAACTCGGATGTAAACTTGTTTATGATGCCCATGAAATCTTTGGCTATATGATTGAAGAAGATGTACCTCAGTTTGTTATAAACTTTGTGTTTAGAATGGAAAAAAAATTGGTTAAAAATGTAGATCACGTGATAACTGTTAATGAACCATTTAAAAAGTATTTTAAAAAAATAATTAACGTACCTATTACTATTGTGATGAATTGTAATGATTTGGTTTCGGAGAGTTATAATCCACCAAAAAACAAAATTTTTACAGCTTCTTTTGTCACTAACTTATCTAAAAAAAGATTTCTCCCAGAAATCATTGACGTATTGGGTAAAACAAAAAACATTAGATTTGTACTTGCAGGTAAAAAAGAGAACATAAAACTTTATCATGAAGTAGAAAAGACATCTGCCAAATATGAAAATGTTGAGTTTTTGGGCCAAATAACCTTTAATCGCGTTGTTCCTGAAACATGTAAATCCAATGTTGTGTTATGTCCTCTTGACCCCTCTGCAACATTGAATAAAATTGCCACTACAAACAAGCAGTTTGATGCCATGACTTGTGGAAGACCGATTATTTGCACCAAGAACACTTACTCAGGGGATACGACTGAAGAGTTACAGTGTGGGTTAGTAGTAGATTACAATCTTAATGCGATTAAAGAAGCAATGATAAAATTAAGAGATGACCCGCAACTATGTGAAAAACTGGGGAAAAATGGTTTAGATGCTGCATTAAAAAAATACAACTGGGAAAAACAAGGGGGGAAACTGATAGAGTTGTATGAAACGATTGAGAGATGATTTTGATGAAAGAAAAAACAAAACTTCTTTTTATAGGCAACAGAAAACAGTCTTTCGTGGAAACCGATTATAAGTGCCTTCAAAAAGAGTTCGATGTTAGACCTATCTCCCTGTCTTCCATATCCTTTCCCATATTTTTGTTTAAAACATTTTTCTTAGTGAAATGGAGTGATGTTGTTTTTTGTTGGTTTGCAAGTTGGGATTCGTTCTTTCCAGTATTGTTTGGTAGATTATTTAGGAAAAAATCTATTGTGGTAGCAGGGGGATATGATTGTGCAAATGAACCCAAAATTGGTTATGGAGCTTTTACGAATTTGAAGGAGAAAATACCTGCAAAATTTGTATTAAAAAATGCTGACGTTGTTTTACCTGTTTCCAAGTTTACCAAGAATGAGGTTTTAGAAAAAGTAACGCCAAAACAGTTAAAACTTGTTTATAACGGTGTTAATATCAAAAAGTTTAAGCCATCTGGAGAAAAAGAAGGCAATCTCGTAATAACGGTAGGGGGGATTAAATGGTCAAATCTAAAAAGAAAAGGAATTGAAACCTTTGTGAAATCTGCCAAATATATTCCCGAGGCTCGTTTTGTTGTTATAGGCAAATTTATCGATGGTTCAATTGAACACTTAAAATCTATTGCTCCACCAAATGTCAAATTTACTGGTTTTGTTTCTGATAAAGATTTATTGAAGTGGTATCAGAAAGCAAAAGTAATATGTCAGCTATCCTACTACGAAGCCTTTGGGCTTACGCCTGCTGAAGGGATGGCGTGTGGTTGCATTCCAGTCGTGACAAAAGAAAGAAGTGGGATGCCTGAGTTTGTTGGGAATGCAGGTTTTTATACTGTATACGGCGACGAGGAGAAAACAGCTGAGGCGATAAAAAAAGCTCTAAATGCTCCGGAAGAATTAAGGGGAAAAGCAAGAAAAAGAATAGTTGACTTTCCAATAGAGGCGAGAGCGATGTCAATTTATAAAATTATAAATGTTTTGATGTCATGAAAAACAAAGGAATTAAATATAGAATTAACAAAACTATATCTGTTGGTAATGTTTCCAATGGTGAAACAGTTTTAGACTTAGGGTGTGGCAAGGATAAGATAATAAAAACATTGCTACCAAAAGATGTTGAATATACAGGTATTGATGTCGAAGGAGGGGATATAACACATGACTTGGAGAATGGTCTGCCGAGGGAAGTTTCCGATAAAAAATTTGATGTTGTTTTTCTAAATGAGTTTATTGAGCATATCGAACACTTTAAAACATTACTAATGGAGTGCAGAGAAGTTCTATCGGAGAAGGGAAGAATAATAATATCTACTCCTAGTAATAATAGAATTTTGTATGGCGATTTTTTCAATGGCATTGGTGAGGAAATAACTCACATTCACTGTTTTAGAAAAACCAATATGCGTAATCTTGTAAGGATTTGTAAGTTAAGGATTGTAAAAATTGTCGGAACATATGTTCGTTTTCCTCCTCTTTCACATAGATGGATTGCGCTTCCTATGAATCAAACAGTCTATACTGAGGTGATAATTTATAGACTTGAAAAATGAAGAGCTGATGTATGGTTGAAAAGATAGAGGAACTAAGAAAGTTATGTGCAAAAGAGAAGGCGAAAAAGCTTTCATATGTCCTTCGTCTTTATGATGAGATAGCGCTCTATCTTGCAAAGATATTATTATACACTAGAATTACTGCAAATCAAGTTTCATCAGCTGGAATAGTGTTTGGCGGACTTTCAGCCATTTTTTTTGCATATGGTAGTAATATTTCTCTTCTCATCGCTGTCTTTTTTTTGAACTTTTGGTTTATATGTGATTACTGTGATGGTAAGATTGCAAGATATAGATGTACCCCTAAAGGGATAGGTGGCACTTTGGATTGGCTTAATATAAGAGTTGTTCCACATATGCTTTTTCCAGCTGTAGGTATAGGGATATCAATCCGGTCAGGGGAACATTTCCTTCCAATAATTATTGGGGTGCTAACGGCTATCTTATGGTTTGGGACGTGGACGTTACATGGAATAAGACGGCAACTTTATAATTTATTAAAAAAACCATCAGGGAATCGTGGGATATTCATTTTTATAGGTAAAATTCTCAATGTGAATAAAACAAAGGGTGAGAGATTACAAAGAAGTAAAATAGGGAGCTATGGAGACGCACTCTATATTTGTGTGGGAATCACAGCATTTACCATAATTGACATAGTTTTGGGGGTCATCAATAATAATGTTAGAGGAATCGGATTATTTATAATTCTTTTATATTTTCTAATTTTGTATGCGGTAACTCTCATCATAAAAACAGGATTGGTAAGAAATTTCTTTTTCCACGGGTCGTCCAGATATTGGGAAAAAAGATATAGCGATGGCGGTAATTCTGGAGCGGGTTCACAAGGTAAATTTGCTAAATTCAAAGCTGAAATTATAAATTCATTTGTAGAAAATAATGAAATTAATTCAGTTATAGAACTCGGTTGTGGCGATGGCAACCAATTATCCTTACTTGTTTTTCCAAATTATATTGGTTTGGATGTTTCAAATACTGCACTAGAATTGTGCATGAACCATTTTAAGAATGACAAAACAAAGAGTTTCTCTTTGTATGAACCAAAATACTTTGAAGACAACAAATCTATAACAGCAGATCTTACTTTATCGTTAGATGTGATTTATCATCTTGTTGAGGATGAAATATTTAATCTCTATATGAAGCGGGTATTTTCATTATCTAATAATTTTGTAATTATTTATTCTTCTAATATGAATACTAAACAAAGAAATCATGTGAAGCATAGACAATTTACAAGATGGATAGAAAACAATCTGCCAGAATGGGATTTGATAAAGGAAATCAAAAACAGATATGAATTGCATGCAAATTTTTATATATATCAAAAGGAAAAATAGGTGGATTTTTTATGATGAAACATAGATTGAAGAAAGCAAGTATCATGGCGGGTAAGTTGAAGGTCTGGCAGATGAGATTAGCTTCATATATAGCGATAGTGAATTTTGTAATGATATTTTATTTGTACATCATACAATCACCTATGGGGTTTGAATGGTATTATTGGGCGATAATAATAGTTATAGGTATAACCGGTATTGTTTTTATTGATACAAAATTTATTCTTCCTTCTTCACAGGTCTATACGTTCAATAAGAACCCTGAACTTGTGAAATTAAAGGAGAAGGTAAACAAAAATAAGGTGATGCTTGAAGCAATCATCAAGCATTTCGGCATCAAGGAAAAGTGAAATCGATAGTTTTATATGCGGTATACGTATACGTATACTTATGATAGAAGAGAAGTGCATCGAATGTGGCCATGTTTGGTTTCGCAGGTCACGAAAGAGACCCACTAAGTGTCCTCGATGTCAGAGACCATATAAGGCAGGTGTTAAAAAATGAAAAAAACTGAAGAACTAATAGATAGAAAAACTTGGAAATTCCTTGCAATAACTGGTTGGACCACTCTTACTTTGGTAGTTCTGACGGCTTTAGTGTTAATAAATCATTATAAAGGATCATTATTTTAGAAAACCCTGAGGGCGCGAAAATGACTGAAGTTGAAAAAGACAGAATAGGAACAAAAAAACTCATTATAATGATATTTAGTATGTCATTATTTTGTTTTATTGGAATGATGATTTTTGTTTATGGCTGTTATATAGCAGAAGAACAGTGGGTAACTGGAATGATAGTGGCAACACTGGGCGTTATATCAATGCCATATATAGGCAGTAAAGTTATTGAGGTTTTTTGTCTGAAGAAAAATCATAAGGCAGGTGTAGGACACGTGAAAATGAAATTAAACAGATCAGAAAGAAAGTTAATGAAAGCTAGAGCAGAAAGGATCTGGATTGAGAATAATTCTCATATTCATATCTTGAATTATCCGTTTTATAAATTAATAAGATGGTTGAAAAAACCTAAGGTTGTCGCATGAAGGAAGAAGTAGCAGTAAGATCAATTGTCTTTGATAAAGATATATGGGATAAAATAATAAAGAGAGTTGGTGAGATAGAAGATTCGACAGATACCGAAACTACTATATCAAAAGTTGTAAATGATTTATGTAGAAAAGGAATCGTGAAAGATGATGTCTGATATTGAAGAATTGAAAAAAGAACTCAAAGAACTCAAAGAGGAAAAGGAAACTGCAGAACAAAAGGTAAATCTAAAAAAAGAAATCAAGGCACTCAAGGATGAAAAGAAAGAACGTAACAAAAAACAATCAGGAGGTCTGCTTAAGTTCCTGCAGAGGTGGGCTAATAATCTTGATAAAATGTAAGGATCTAATCTAGGAGTCGTATGAGAGGAAAATTGGGAACTTGTATTGTTTGCAAAGGAGCTATACATAAAGCTGGTGCTTTCAACAATTACTATTGTGAGAAATGTGGATTACAATATGATAGACTTACGAGTATAACGGCAACGCCTGAGTTTAAAGAATATTGGAATAAACATAGAGGAATATTAGATCCTAAAATAGAATAAAACCTTAGGGGCGGTGACAACAGATGGAGTATATAATAATTATATACTGAAAAATAATTAATCATCTCAGTATATACTGCCTTCTGTTGAAAATTATTTAATCTCAAATACATATAAACTTCAACTGGTTCTTCTATCATGGTTATTAAAAACTGTAGGAGGTGAAAAACCGAAAATGGATAACCAAGTTTGCAAAGTTCGTTATAATTTTCCTATAGTCTCAAGAGTAGATGCTTGTGGCGGGAATAAAAGTTGCAACGATCACTACAATTCTCGTAATAGTCGCCACACTCGCCATAGGGTACATTTTTATGGCATATTTGAAAGATCTTGACATCGTTGAATCCAGTGAAGCAAAAAGCCACATAAACAACACTACCGAATTATGGACAAAAATTGCTGGTGTGATAGGTTTCGTTTTAGTGATATGCATCCTATTCTACATATTCAAGGCCCTACCTAAAGACGACTAAAACAGAAAACAAAAACTAAAAACTAACCAAGGGGGTTTTCCCCCTACTCTTATTATTTTTCGGAGTGCATCCTGTTCTATATTTTTAAGGCCCCTTCCTAAGAATGAGTAGGCCCCTTCTCTCTCCCCTTTTTTTTTCAAAAAGTATATGAATAATGCACCCCCTACCCCCCCGCAATGGATGATGACCAGCGGATCAGTCTTATAATTCCGTATGAGATGTTTGAATGGCTTGATAAACATAAAGACATCAATCGTTCACAACTCTTCCGTGATGCTGTCACGGCGATACGTCATCCTTTCTATAGACAATTAAGTGATGCAGTACTCATTAATTTGTCGATCATGCTTGTCATCATTTTAGGTTTCATCATACTCTTTTTTCCCTATATTGATCTTTTATTGCCATGGATTTTATCATCAAGTATCATCTTTGTGATAACAATGCTAATTTTAAGGAAGCGAAATAATGGAAGACACAGAAAACTATAAGCTTGTTAAACTTGAAAAAGAAGTCAATGCTACAGACGTTGGCATAACGGTAGCTGAGTATTTGTTAAGTCCTGCAATTCCGATATCGGAGCAGGAGAAGTTCAAGGAATTTTCCATTCTTTATTGTAACATCATGGCACTTGGGAATATTGAGCGTCATGAAAGATTTGCTATGATCTGTGCCTTTGAAGAAATCGCCATCCTACTTGAGTGGGGTGCATATGAACGTGCTCATCAGCTCATGGCGATGGAGCTCATGATGATGCAGAGCTCTCGTTCGATTGGAGCAATGGGGATGATGTATGCACTTCGAGGTGTTGAGCGAAAGGAGCTCGTGGGAGATATTGTTGAAAATATAAAGAAGAAGAAGTCGCTTACTGGTAGAGTAGTTTCTGCCATAAAACCAAAAAAACAATAGAAAAAAATAGGAGAAATGAAAAAAATGATTTTTGCAAGAAGTTATATGCTGATGCTGATAGGACTTATGTTGATGGTGTTATGTATACTTTTTAGTTTTTTTATACCATTTATAATTGTGTTGATGTTCATGATTATAGGTGTTATATTGATATTGATGAGTCTGCTACTGATACATTTCAGAGCGATGGATTCAACCCTTATCCATCTTCTTGATGACCCTAAACGAAGCAAGATCCATTGGCTGTATGTATACGGGGATCGTGACATCATTGTGACTCCTGCTATGAGGAAGCTGGAGCGACATAGTTTTTCTAAGAAGCTCGATCAGCAGATTCAGGACTTTCAAACATATAGATTCGCAGGTCACGCTATCAGGATCGTTCCTGAGGGCGTGGGTCATTCTGTTGATTTAGGGTTATGTCTGTATGCCTCTTTTGCAAAAAGAGTTTGGAATGTGAAAAGTCTTCATGAATTAAGGAAATTTATCACTAGAAAAAAAGAAAAATTGCCTCAAGAGAAGGAAACAGAAATATCAACATATCAAAAGAGAAAGGAGGAAACAACATGAACAATATCAAAAGTGATTTGTTAGATGACATTAAGGAACATATTTCTGATAAAGTCAAAGACAAAGACAAAGACAAAGAAGAATCAACAGCTCCTTTAGTGCAGGTTGATGAACTCAAAAAGAACCGTAGTGAACCCGGCAAAGGGGAAATCGTCATCGGTGGCGTTCCTGTTGATGTTTTCAGTATCGAAAACATGGTTATCAAAGTCTCTCCTTCGGACATGAAAACTCTTCTCCGCTACGATAACGCTAGGGTGATTGAGTACATGAGAAACACAGCTCGACCGAAAGTAATCGCGTTGGGTGGCACTAATTGGAATATCCTTTATGTGCTTGCAATTGCTGGAGGCATAGGGCTTGTAGTGTTCCTTTTCTGGGAGGATATCATAGGCCTATTTTCAGGCATATTCTAATCGAAGGGTGATTATGGAGAAAAAGACAGCAAGTGAAGATGGAAAGATAACAATTGAATCTCTTCTAAGAATGAAATTAGGGGAGCTACTGAACACAATGACTGCTCGTGATGGCGATCTCTTTGATGAAACCACTGATATAATCGAAATGTTTCTCTCTAAAGATACGATAGCATATCAGACATGCATAGATTATCAAAAGAAATTGAAAAAGGCACTTGAAACGAAAATGCTTCAGATACAAGATGATGCAATTCAGTGTAATAACCCTATTTCAAAAAAGAAATATATTGAAACCAAAAGGAATGAGTATGAGTGGATGTATCGGAAAGATTATCTCTTCAAAATCATAGATATTTTTATTACTCGGGCTATTCTTGAATCTGAAAACCCACCAGTAATCAATATTGAGAAGGTGTAAAAATAATATGTCTAAAATAGAGAGAATTGGAAAAGAAACATTGCAACGAATACATATCCACAATCCAGATCAAGGCGGAGTATTGACTGAGACTACGGGCGCTATGGGGAGTGCGAAGACAGCTGTAAACCTAGCATTCACAGATTACACTATTAATCATTATCCTAAAGAGAAGATATTCTGGTCTGAATGCTATGATTCACCACTACAAATATTCAAACTCAAAAACAAAGATAAAATACGTTTCTTCATAAAAAAAGATGACAACATGGACATAGTATTCAGAGATCGTGATAAAAAACTGAAAATAATTGATTTGAATCCAACATTTTTTTCTAATTTTGATGATCTCTATCGGAAAGCTGTGAGTGGTCATGTTAATGTAGTGTTTTTCGGGGATCGTAAGAGATGGATGGAGTTTGTGAAATATCTCAGAAGTGTAGGTGAATGGGTTCATGTTTTTATTGAGGAGTTCAGTGAGATAGCTCCTATGTTTCCTTCAAGGAAGGAGTGGTATCATGTCAGAAATTTCGCTAAATGCCTTAAGGATGTCAGAAAATGTATGATTAATCTGCATTATAATACGCAACAGAAATCAGATGTCCATTATGAATGTCGGAACAAGGTCATGATTAAGATATATTTGCCTGGTGCAACTCGGGATAGAAATTGTCGTGTAACTCAGATAGCTATTGACAATTTAGAGCGGGACATTAAACGAGGCAACCAAGCATATTTGGTTGAGGCAGGTATTTTTGGAAGAGTTCGTTTCGGAGATATCTATAAACCACAACCTGGGTTTCATATTGAAGCACATGTCATAAAAAAAGAAAAACCAAAGGAGATTAAAAAACCAAATGTCTGATAAGAAGAACAATGCTCGTAAACAAATACGACTCACTTATCAAGATACCATTACGAGCCAAGCTGAACTATCAAGATTAATATTAAGCAAAATCAGACACAATACAGGATTGTCTGATAAAGAAAGCCAGAAATTCCCAAAACTACTTGGAGATGCTCTTCTCAGCCAAGGAAACATCCCAAAACTATTTTATGATCATGGCCATATCAGAATCCCACTTGGGAGAGCTCATACATTTGCATTGAGGATGACCAAGGTACAGGGACCACGTCAAACAATCAAATATGAAGACACAATCATCCAAGTAGATATTAGTGAGTTGTGGCAGCGGCTTTATGACTCTTTCATGAATATATTTCCTAGTAGCATTCAAGAAGCGATTCATATTTCAAAAGAAATCCCCTATAAGGAACGGGATGAGGGATATGAGTTTTCAATAGAGTCAGATCTTAATAAATAAGTGCACGGGGATTTCGGGAAAACCTAAGTCCCCAAATCCCCTCCTAACACTATATTAAAAGCATACAACTATATATATTTTCCCCTTGAGATGCAAAACCCTTATAAGATGACAAGATATATGCATTTTTAGTAATGATGCTGGTAAACTCTTAGAAGTATGATGTATTTCATCTTCTATTATGCCGGATTAAGAGTTTGTTCTGCGTCCCAAGGTGTCAATAAGCTCTTAGAGAGGAATAAACCACCTCTTTTCTTTGCAGACTAAGAGCTTATTCCCATCCCCTTTTTTTTCAACAAAAAACCTTTTAAAGAAATATTACATTAACTTTAGTCATGCAAAGAAAAGAGTTGGTGGCTTTTGAACGATAATCTTTCATTATTTATACGACTAAAAACAAGCTTAATTATTTTTATAAAAATAACTTTATCAATTTTGGTTTCAACAAAAAAGGTGGTTAATTTTGAACGATAATCTTTTTTTTATATTAACAGAAGGAAAAGGCACACTAGTTGGACAACACATTTTCATTTTAACAGAAGGCAAACGTCAAGTTGTACGTCAAGTCAAGGGGGTATGATGTTATGCGTCACAACACAAAAAGGTATAAAATTCTCACGCTACTTGCTCAAGGTAAATCTCAGTCTTGGATAGTCAAAAATAAGAGTTATGACGAAACCATGGTCTGTCGAGATACAGCTGATTTTTTGAAAAAAAAATGGTTAATTTGCACAACTCCAAAATGTTACGTCAAATATTACAGGGCAACACCAAAAGCACCACTTTTAACAGGAGAAAAGTGTCAAGTTGTTTGTGGAAATCACACTGGGGTGTTCAATCGCGTTCACAATAAACGTTGGAAAATGGATATTTTGTCTGAGCCGAAAAGAAAAATTACGTGGGATAAAAATAGCAAGATGAAAAACGGTGTTTTGAAGCAATATCTGTTTTTTCCAAATATTACAATAGAAAAAATCAAGAATAGTATCATTATATATCCACATAAGAATTTTGTAACTGATGTAGAGCTAAAAAATATTGATGATTTTCTTGAATTAGAAATGTCACGGGTTTGCAGATGGCTTATGAAAGTGCTTCAGTGTCGCTGTAACTTTCCAGAAGTGATTCAGGAAATGGAGATTGCTTCCCCTATCTTGAATCCTGAAATACAGAATGTACTGAAATCTATAGTAATACGGCGTATAGGAGACTGTTGGATTGACTGTAGTAAGAACGGTTTTAAATGGGGTGAATTGGAAAGCACCGACCCTGCAAAGTTGAAGACAATGCAAATGCTTCAATGGAGCGATGCAAACATTCCTTCAAGGGTTTCTGAGATGGAGAAAAATCTTGAGAAACTTCTGAATCTTTTTGACACTCCTTCAAAAAAGGATGATCTAGTGGATGTGGCATAAATGGTAAAATATAAAGTAATATTGGATGCTGGTGAGAAACTTAGGAATAGTGACATTAAAACTATATCTACGCCTAGTTTGTTTCAGTTTATGAGGGATGCAACAGGTTCACATCGTAATGAGACCATCAAGCATTATCTGGTTCTTCTGAAGAATGCTAATTATATTAGGCCAGATTATGGTTGTTGGATAATAGTGAGGTGAAAAGATGGAGATTAAAAAAGGGATGGTGAATCATCCAGATAAGGATAAGGAGTTGTTGATTCCAAGAGTGATTATTAGGGATAAGGGTAAGTTGTTTTTTGAAAAGCATATAGATACTCATGATGAAGAGAAACATATATCTAAAGCGACATGTATGATTTTTGATTGTCTTTTTGATACTCAGTCGGATAATTATGAGGTTGATGGTATTGAGTTGATTCAATTCAGTCCAAACGACTTGACGCTGTTGTTTGATGGTGTTGGTCATATACATCTAAGGGGGAAAGAGCAGATCAAGGGATTTGTTGAATCGATTAACTGGTTGTATGAGAAATATTTTAAGAAGGAGCTGGAAGCATGAAAATACAACAAAATGATGTAGTTTCAGTTGAAATCCCTGCAGTAGAGTTGACGCGGTGGATTGAGAACAGTCTAGGGATTAAAATCAAATGTATTAAAGAGGTCAAGCGGGTTAATCAGTCAGATGATAAGGATCTTCCGTTCTTGGTTGTTCTTGAAAAAAAAGAATGAATGATTCCCTTCTGGTGTACAAGTGGTAATACGGGGGGTATATCGAATCCTTTTCTTTAGGATTTCAATAGATGTACAAAATAGTCCTGTCTAGCGAATTGATTTTAGTAGATGTCCCTAAAATAGATATGTCTCCTAAAAATACCTTGTCGTATCTAATAGGTGTATGTTATTTTATTGATTTGAATTGATTTGAAATGAAATGATGAGTGTATATTTCACTAAACACACCCCGTATTACAGAATGAAGAATTGCTTCAAGAAAACTACATTCAAAATTATTGATTTGAATTGATTTGAAATGAAATGATGAGTGTATTTTTTAGTTAAAAACCATGATTACTTCCTAAATGATATAAGAACGGAAAGCTTATAAATGGGCATTGCATACGGAGTAATATGATAAAACCAGTGTTTGAACACAAAGCTAAGAAGTTACCGAAATATATTGAAGATTCGGTAGTTTTAGAAATGTTGGATGATGCAAAAAAAGACAAAAAAAGAAACTATTTAATTTTGCTAATGCTCTGGCGAACTGGTTTACGTGTCAGCGAATTAGTAAATTTAAAAAAACGAGATATCCAGAATGATATTATTTTTGTGAGACAGGGAAAATTTGGTAAGGACCGAGTGATACCCCTTGAAAAAGAATTGGGTAACATTCTTGGTTTTTATCTTGATGGATTACATCCAAAGGATAAATTGTTTAAAATCTCAGATCGCCAAGTTAGAAACATTGTTTATAAGTATACACCAGATGGCTATAATGTGCATCCGCATACTTTTCGTCATAGTTTTGCCGTTCACTGTCTTAAAAGTGGTATGAATCTTAGGAATCTTCAGAAGATTCTTGGTCATAGCAGTTTAACCTGTACCCAGGTATATCTTGATATTACTGGTGCAGACATTATTGATGATTTTGATAAGGTAGAATGGTGAATGGAATTTACAGAGGATTTTATGAAAAAGATAAAGTTCAGTCATGATTATGATAAATTGCAAGGGATGGGGCATACGTCTACCTTACTTCAGGTTCTGAAGGTGCATTATACTGATTTGTCTGAGTATATGTTGAAGTATGATGCTAAGATTTATGGTAGTGATGAATTGTATCCGGTTCCTAAGGGTGATTTGATTTTGTTAATATTTCAATCTGATAAGAATATGATTTTTACGACTATCAGGAGATATACGCCTAGCAAGTTCGAATATTATAAAAATTTAGAAGGGGTTGTGTTTGAGATATGTTAAAGAAAGTCATTGATTGGATTGTCCCTACTTGGGGAGCGTGGGATCTGCGAAGAAAACAGAAAAAGTTGGGCGTTGGTTTTTGGGTGTTGACTGTTTCTTTGTTGTTTGTTCTCATTATTTCAGTTATATTCATGGTAAAAGTGAGATGATGTCTGATATTGATGTTTTGGAGAAGGAGCTCGAGGAGCTTAAGCAGGAGAAGAAGGATGTGAAGCACCGGGCTGATGTTGAACAGGAGATTAGATCCCTTAAGACTGCGAAGAGGGAGCGTGAGAGGAAGTCATCTAAAGCTTGGAAGGCTATCACGTTTCTACGAGAGTGGGGTGAGAATCTCGATAAAATGTACGGGGGAAAAAGAAAATGATTGAGTTGTCAGCGAATTATTCCCTGTTTCTTGTTTTCTGTATGCTCACTGGGATGCTTATAAAGGTCATTGAAGAAAAATCAGCTAATGAAACTTGTGAAGGATGCCCTGTCTTTGAAGATGGTTTAAGGTCTGAGAGGATGTGTGGTCATCTTGATTGTTGGAATGAATGGAGTGAAAATGGAAAATAAATTCACATTCAAGTCAAGTGCAACCTATTATGCGAAGGAATGTTTGGATATTAAAAACAATACTGTTCGTGAGATAGATTTGGAAGATAGCAGATTCACAGGTCTTATTGCATGGATGGAAACAGGTTGGAATGATGGTGAACTCAAAATAAGAATTGTTGATGCATTGTATCCTGAGACCTATTTTGAGAGGGATATTCGAGATATAACTATCTGGGCTGACCTGATGATTATTACGTGGAGAGAGAAATGAATTGGTTTGTTGTTGTGTTGATGGGTTTTGTCGCAGGTCTGTTTACAATGACTAGTATTAATCTTTATAAGCATGTGTTGAAGATTATGAAGGAGGAATGTTGATGCCTGAATTGAAGTGTTGGTGTGGTATGTTTTTTGAATATGATGCGACAGATCTCCGTCCTTATGTTTATCATGAGCATCTTGATGGAACTTTGGTTGCTAACGTCAACCCAAATATATTGCGTGAGCCGAAACAGTTTCGTCCTATGAGGCCACTGAAGACGTTTTGGCAGGATTGGCAGCAATATGATGCTGTGAAACAAAAAGATATATTTTATGATGATATTGAGGAATGAGAGATAAGATGAATGTGAATAAATGGATTGAAAAGCACATAGTTTTGACTTTTGCTATAGAAGGAATCATATGTATAACCTTCTGGACTATTGTAGGAATATTGCAGGGATAGGAGATAAAGAAGAATGAATTTAGGAGATATGTCTATATTTGCATTGATGAGATTAAAAACAAGAGTTGAGTTGGAATTATATAGGCGTGGCGTTAAAGATGAGTGATGGTTTCATTGGAATGATTGAATATGTAGTTGCTAGAGCAATAGGCGATGTTATAGTTGATTCAATCTTTCGTTATCCACATTGTAGTAGTTTTGAACAGAAGATGCGATGTGGTGTTACCTATTATAGAAGACAGAAAAACAATTATGTTGATGATTATAAAGGTGTTAAATTCAATAGGCGATTACAAACAAAAAGAGTTCAAACTCATACTAAAAAATAAATGATGGAGGTATTTGAAAGATGGCACATAAGAAGAAACAAACAAGAAAGGAAAAGTGGGGAGAGGCTGAAGATGATGCACATAGATTTCTTTATGGACTTACAGAATCAGTACGGCAATGGTTTATTCATATGTTGATTTATACCGTTGTCTTCATCATAATTTCTATCGCAATCTATCAATATGTTAGTTGGGCGGGGGAACTACTTGCTGTTATCCCTATCTGCACCTCTATATTTCTCGCTCATGAGCTTCTCCATTACATAATTACCATACAGTTGGGCTACAAGACTGAATGGTATTCTATTAATATAGTCAAGATACCTTATACACAGAAGAACATCACTATGGAAGGATTTGACGTTATTTTCCCTAATAAAGAAGCCATGGAAAAACATCGATGGCGAATAGGGATGGCACCATACGTTATTATTTTCCCATTGAGCTTCCTGTTTTTATTTACGCCATATATTTTCCTCCAAATCTCAGGGGTCATCCTGATAATTTCTCATGTGTGGTGTCTTCCTTATGAAGCAAAAAAAGTCTAAGAAGTTCATGCCTCATAGGCATTATTTCAAGAATTATGCTCGTAGGTCTAATGGTTGTTTTGTTGTTGCTACGCCATTGATGTTCCTTACAGTTTATCTTTTTCTTTTTCATTTTGAGCTGGATATTGTGTGGATGATCGCTGGACAGTGGTCGACAGCATTCATGGTGTTTGCTTTCGTTTATCTATTCATCAGCCAGTCTAGGCATTCACGGCATGTCGCCATTACAACCAGACATGAAGAATTTAGTTTTTTGACGTTACGGTTCATAATTATACTGCCACTGGTTGTTCTTGTATTTGGTGAGATACAGAGTAAGCTTGATGGGGTGTTTATGTTTAGTTCGCTTGTGTGTATGCTGGTGCTGACGCTGGCTTTCGATAAGTTTGAGCTGGAGATATTGTGCTAGATGCATATGTTGAGTACGCAGTTTTCACTATGAACTAATACGCTAGGGGGCTACGTGAATATACCTGCCAGTCCAGTAGGGTGTATACTCCATATATCCCAGACCTTCCCGGACCCCCTAGATTTTTTATTTTTTAGATAATGTTTTTTAATATTTCTGCAAGTATAATTACATGGTTTTGCATGTGTTTCTACATTATATTTGCATTAATTTCGCATTATTTCTACATTGTTTTGCATGATGTTGCAGAAAATAGTGTAGTTTTTTGCAGTTTTCTTGATAGAAAAATATATATTGCCATGATTGGATTTGATATTTATGATTGGTAAGAAAGAAAGAGGAAAAATCATCAAGGATATTGAGAGCGATCCAGGTGTTACTAATTATTTTCTTGGACAGAAATATAATCATTCTCCTCACAGTATAAATGATATCAGAAAAGAGCATGAGGTACGCAAGATGGAAGTAGAACAAGAAGAGGAAAGAGAAGAATTGGAGCAAAAAGAATTGGAGCAAGAACCGGGGGTTGTTGATGTTGATGATTTACGGGAGATGGGTACGCAGATGGAGTATGAAAAGGAGTTGGCACCTACTCGGGCGCAGATTGAACATACGAAGATCAAGAAGCATTCTGAACGTCTTGCTGAAGAAGTAGAGAAAAAACTTGATGAGGATGAGGGAGATCTTGTTCGTGGGAAACAACTGAGAGAGATTGAGGAAAAACGAAAAATCATCGCTGACTATCAGAGGGACGTAATCGATAAACAATTTAATCCAAATTACCTGCAGAAAGGAAGTCATTGGTATACTCAGGAGATGTTGGATGCGTATGTGGTCCCTCGTGATAAAATTATAAAAGAGCTTGAGGGGCAAATCAGTCAGATGAAAAGAGAGCATCCTGCTGAATTGAAACAGGTGAAGGCACAAGCAGATAATGATGGATATCTACGGGGTGTTTCTGATGGGGAACAACGGGGAGATGTGATCGTTTGTTATGCATGTGGGCAACCTATGTCAAAGTCACAGCTGTATATTCCCTGTGCAAATTGTTTCAATCAGGGATGGCCAATTCAAGCACGTTAAGTATTTTCTCTAAAAATGTTTGCAGAGAACAGGCGTGAAGGCATTATCTCTGTAGTGCTGAAGGCATAGCATTCATCATTGAGAAAACTATTTATACTCAGTGAACTATGTTAACTAGGTGAAATATAATGGGAAAAGAAAAAGCCATAAAAATATCTGAGGCAACCGACAAAAAACTAAGCGACATGGGAAAATTCGGAGAAAGTTATGATGGGGTGATCAATCGGGTCATAGACGAAAATGAAAAATGTAGCATAAAAAAACCCGTGGAGAAAAAAGAAGAAGTTGATGAGAAGCCCAAGGAAACCCCAGAAGACAAAACAGAAGAGTAATACCGGATTGGCAATCAATGCATACAGCACTGATTGCATCTATCTTTTTTTTGAAATCAAACAATGGAGATCAAATGAATAAAATACGGGAAAACATTTTGCCACCAGAAATACAACCAACAACTCGAAAATCCGTTGAACAGGGGGGATACCCTCCATTAATACCATCATCACAAGGTGAACCAAAAGTTCCAGTTATCCAAGAAACAACCACAACATCCGTGCAACCAGCAGAAACACAAGATATCCAGCAAATAATAAGAGATGAAGTTCAAAAAGCATTATCAGAACAGCAACAGATGGAACCCGTTGTAAAAGATGTAGAGCCTCCAGCTACTGTGGTTAATATCGAAGATCTTGAACCATCCGAATGGTTCGAACATTTTCTGAACGGTAAACCACATCAGTATGGACTAAAAAAGAGAACAATCGCCATTCTCGTCGATCGTGTTCAGCTTAGAGCAGGTGAGCTACCGCAACCCGCACAGCTCCAGGGTGATATTGTGAGATTGCAAAAAAACATGACTCCAGAGATTGCAGCAGCTATAGCTGAAGCCTATTCATTCGAAGTTCAAAAGTATCAAGATCTACAACGGAAAAAAGCCGAGTATTGGCAGCAGCCGTATCAAGGAATGAGAGTACCTGAGGCACAGCCCACTCTGTCATATGGTACTATACCTACACAACAGCCGCCTCAAGGATGGAATGTTCCAAATCAATATCCAATACCAGTAAACCCCCTGCCATCTCAACAGCAGCAATTCTATCCACCAGGCATGCAACCATACCCTCAACCATACCCTCTAACATTTGAACAGCAACTAGAGGGATACGTGAGAACACAGGGCATTCTTTCAAAAACGGAGGAAAGAAACCCTGCCATCGAACGATTAGAAGAGGATAATAGAGAGCTAAAACGAGCATTGGAAAGACTAGCTGAAAAGAGGGGCATACAAACAGTATGAAGAGGGTTTCGAATTAGTTTTTCATTGAGTTTTAGTCGTTCAAAGAATCTTTAATCAAACTTTTTTTAAAATAGCACATCTTTTTTCGGGCGACATGACGTGGTAATAAGACTAGATTCAAAACAATGAGTATAATGAAATAATTAATACTATAGGAGTGGGGGCGGGGGATTATATACTCTATTTCCCGCAAATGTGCTATAAATGTTACTATTATTTATATTATGAGCACATTACATGTGCTCATGCTAAAGGAGATATACGCCTTCGCACGCAATCTGTTTTTGTTCGGGGTTGGCTATTTTGTCATCAATGCCGTTATTGACGTAGCAAAAGTATTTATGCCTGTGGTGCACCCTCTGAAACCTATAGCCTTTTTCATCTGGACTATTGTTCCCGGCGTCTATTTTGTAAAGCAATCATTCGCACTCTGGAGAGAAGTGCAGGAGAAGCGAGAATAATGGTGGATCTAAGCGACATCACTCTGATGGGTAGAATTGGGGTATTCCTGCTATTGTTCATTGTGTGTATTGCTGCATTCTCAATGATGATAGATGAATTTGTTGAAATGGAAGAATCGATAGGGGGAACGTCACATGATGCGGAATATCAAAATCTCAAGTTCATTCTCGGCTTTGTAATTGTATTGTCCATGGCTGGTTGTCTGATGTATCTATCGAAAAAGAAGAAGAAGAAGGAGAAGGAGGACCAGGATGGAAACTAAAAAAATGTTACCAATCATAATTGTTTTTCTTATTTTTCTCTCAGTATTCTCTATAAATATCAATGCAGGGGAAGGAGATTATGCTGGAATGTGGTCAACTTCACCTTCCACAAAGACGGGGGGGATCACAACAGATGGGGTTAATATTTGGATATTGGATTATTATGGGTATGTCTATAAATTTGATATGGAAGGGGATTATTTGAGTTCTTTTGAAACTACACATACGGAAGGATTTGATAATGGTGGAATCGCCAAATATGGGAATTTCATATATATTCGGGATGCAGGCACAGCAAAAATCCATAATTATACGCTGAGCGGGGGATATAATGGTAATTGGACGGCAAATGTGAATCTGGGGCCTGGTGAGATTACAAGTTATGATGGTTTTCTATGGATTGTTCTCCACGATCAAAACAAGGTGGAAAAGTATGATCTGCAGGGCAATTATATCGGTTGTTGGACTCCAGATCAGCAATGCATGGGAATAGCTACGGATGGTGTCAATATTTGGCTTACAAACTACACTCAAAAAGAAGTCTATAAATATCATATGGATGGGGAAGATGCGGATTTTCATTGGGATTATGGTTTCATTACAGGCACATCTATTTGTACTGATGGCAACTTCTTCTGGATGGTCAATGATGGACTGCACATGGTATACAAGTACGATACAGATGACGCGCCACCTAGCCCCGATCCGTCAACATGGGATTCAGAACCTGAGCCTATTGCAGCGTATTCCATTACAATGACTGCGACAACTGTTTCTGATGCAGATCCACCTATTCTCTATTATTTTGATGAAATCACAGGGAATGGAACGGATTCAGGGTGGCAGGAATCACCAACATATGTAGATCATAGTATTGCTTCTGAAAATACGGAATGTGCATATAGGGTTAAATGCAGAGATTATCACGGGAATATGGGAAATTACTCGTCAACAATTTATGTAAATTCATATTTTCACATATATACTCTTTTGGAGATAATTTATTCTTCAACATCCATTGAAATCTTTGGGCTATGTTATAATGTAACGGGAGACGTTGGTTTTTTATGGGGAAATAATTCTGTAAATCAAACCGTTCATGAGAATAATGAGACCGCCTTTTCAGATCTTTCAGATCATACTGGTGGTTATTGGCTAATGATAGATGCCAATGCATCAACTTATTATCATTATATGGCTTGGTACAATGATGGTGAAGAATATCATTTTGGAGAAGAAAAATATTTTATCATGCCACCAACAAGCCCCCCAAATGATTTTGAAGTTAATAACGAGGGCTATGGGTCCATAAATTTGTCCTGGACTAATTCTTTTGACGCTGATACTTCAGCAAATCAATCAACGATTATACGGATGAGTAATGATTCTTATCCTACTTGGACTGAAGGTGTGGAGATTTATAATGATACTGGAACGTGGTATAATAAATCAGCATTGTTATCTAGTACAACCTATTTTTTCTCTGCATGGACATATGTCAATGACACCCATTCTCCCATATTGTGGTCTAAGAGTCAGGGACGTACAACTACATCAGGCACAACACTTTCAGGTCTCTATACCATCAGTGTAAGATATGAAAATTCAACATATGGATACATCCCGCTCAATCTTGACACCCGGGATTATCATAAACATATTTTTTATGTGCGGTATTTTTCTTCTCTAGGGCCGCACATATTGGGTGGTAGTTTTGAGGAGAATTATTATGAGGAAGGCAAAGAATGGTATATCACGGATTCAAATCTTACCGATACTGATGAAACGGATGGATCTTGGACTATCAATGCAACTAATCTCCCACGTGAGATGGAGTTTCAATGGAAAGGATACGACACTGTTTGGTGGTTCTGGGAAAACGCTGATTTTTGTACTAGAACTTTGGTAGTTGATCAGTTTGAAGGTCAGAATATCACTTTTTATCTACGGACTGATCTTGAATATGTTCCACTTGCATTAGGTACAATGGCAAACTGGGCTAATAAAACATTTTTAGGTGAATATCAATATACTTTTGCAGATAATCATGGTTCTTTTTCTTATGAAGACAATGCATATGTATATATATATTTGTATGCTAAAAACGGAGATAAGATGATTATTCATTCAGAATATCTCGATCTTGATATGCAAATCACTCCTACGTTGGTGTTTGGAAAAATCTATTATATGGGTATAAAATCAGATGTAGCTGAGTTGGAGTACATCGGTAAAGCCCCCACGGGTGCAGAAGATTCAGTTGTTATTACAATACCCGCTGAAATGCTTTTTGAGTATGCAATTTGGGATCATATTGATGTTTCCTTAGGGAGAAGCGATACATTGTTGTATCTGGACTATACGGACCTCACAGAGAGCACAATAAGCGTGAGCATGTCAGTAGCAAATTATCATAATAGAACAATAGTCTATACTGAGGAAATGGGGGGAATAAATAATTATAACTTTACATTCACAACTGTTGACGGCTACGATAAAGATGAGGAATACGTATGGCGCATCAACGTCACTTTTCAGGCATTGGGAACATTTACCACTGGCTGGATCCCCATATTGACAAAGCAAAGCTACATTATAACAGATGTTTCTACATTAGATGACATATTAGCTCTGTTTTTCGGCCCTTCACCGGTGTCGGCAGGGGGCATAAGTGTCGGATATGCATATCTTGGAGTTTTGATACTTGCATTACTTGGTCTTCTATCATTTAAGCCTGAGCAGGCACATGTGGGTCTGATGGTTGAAGGTCTCATATTTATCCTTGCTGCAGGTGCAATCGCGGGTCTTGAATCTCTTTTCGCAAATTATTCTTGGATTCAGGGCGTAGTTCTTGGTGCTGCTGGATTGTTCATATTCATTTTGGGTCTTTGGGCGGCATTAGCAGGAAGGCAAACGGAGAAGGAGGACAAAAAAACATGATGAAACTAATGCAGATTAGCATTTTTCTTATAATTTTCAGTTTTGTAATCTCTACTTTTTCAATCCTTAGCATTACAGGTCCTGCTTATGTCGATGAAGAAGGAGTGGGTCAATATGATGAAGTTGGTGCCACATCTCTTATTTGGTCCCATATCGCTAAGAACATCCTAGTATCACTATTGTCAGGGATTCTCGTAGCGATAGTTGTCTCTAAATTAGCCAACATCCAAGGATCAGCTGTCATCAATATCGGCATATTCGCAGGGTTATTATCGCATGGCGTGATTGGTACTGCAGGTCTTCTCTGGAATATTTATTATTCATTGAATCCTACAATCAGACCAAGCATGGGAATGGCTTTGTATCTATTTTTCTCCCTGATTGGTATCCTAATTGCGTTATCTGTCATGCATTTATTATCTGAAGGAGGGATTGCAGCATCAGACGAATAAAAGAAGCTAAAAAAATATTTTTGATAGGGCTTATAATCTCTTGCCTTATTTCATCATTTTTCCCACTTTCAATAGTTGAAGCTGATAATCCATGGTGGAATAATGATTGGGATTATCATAAAACATGTAATATTGCCAATAAAATAGATGAGTATCAGTTGCTTTTGAATGTATCATATGATGGTGGTGGCGATGTTTCTTGTGAGGGTCACTGTCAACCTGATTTTGATGATTTACGTTTCGTATATAATAATGCGACAGAATTACCCTATTGGTTTGAGAAGATTGTTTCTGGTAGTTATGTCTGGGTGTGGGTAAATAATTCTGGTAATTATAGCAGTTTCGAAATGTTTTATGGTAATTCGGGTGTTTCAACTACAAGCGATGGCTATGCCGTATTTGACGCTTTTGATGGTGCAGAAGATGGGGTAGGCAATTGGACAGAAGAAATTTATCAGGGGGCGCCTGATGGTGATATGGTTCAAAGTAGTGATTATGCACGTACCGGAAGCTATAGTGCAAATCAAATTACCACATCAGGGCAATGTACTGTTTTTCGTAGACCAGTCGATGTAGCCGATAAAACATTAGAAGTGGCAGTTTATCTCCCAAACATTAATGAGGCAAATTATCATCTATTTTCATTTCAGAGCCAGACTACACCCACCCAGGACACTTGGGGGTGGTATGGTGGTTTTAGAAATAGTGATCCTTGGATTGGCTATTTTGATGGAAGTTGGAATGATGTAGGAGATTATTCTGAGGATACTTGGTACATTTTTGTGTTTGAAAACTTTAATCTTGTTGCTCATACTTGTGACATAAAGGTATTGGATGAAAATAGGGACATCATTTATAGCGATACTGATTGCGGGTGGAGAAATGATATAGATGCCATAAATCATTTCTTCACTCTGAGTGTAAGTCCTACAGTTCCATGTGACACCTACCTGGATAATTGGTTAATCCGAAAATATTCAGACACTCCTCCTTCTTGGAGCAGTTTCGGCAGTGAACAATCAGCACCATCAAATAACCCACCGACATTAAGTAATGAAAATCCCGCAGATGATCTAGGCAATGTAGCTATAACTCAAGCAACCGTTAGTGTCACGATAGAAGATATTGAAA